>DASVLR010000037.1:0-10573 GCA_036384775.1 Minisyncoccota bacterium | reverse complement strand
TGGAAAATTCGACTACTTACGATAATACTCCTGCATCAAAAGCGTGCAAACGGAGTTATACACACATGCACATACACACGAGTGCAGCGGTTATTGTTTGCCGGTGCTACCGAAACGACCGTGACCGCGCGACGAATCACTCAATTCTGTAACTTCTTCGAGTTCACCGATGACGACCGGGAAAATAACCACCTGAGCAATCTTGTCGCCTTTGTTGATGCGGTACGGTTCGGAGCCGAGATTGATGAGATTGGCATTGTACTCGCCGCGATACCCGGCATCGAACACTCCACCCATAGAATGAATGCCGCCATTCTTCGGAAGACTGCCTTTATCTTTCACGATAGCCGCATAGCCGTTTGGAAACTCAAGAGCGAAGCCGGTGAAAAAGATTTTGCGCTCACCCGGCTTGAGTTCGTAGTCCTCATGCGCGTACATATCGAGACCGACATCACCCGGATGCGCATACGTCGGAAGCTTCGCGTCTTCGCGCATTTTCTTGATCTTGAGTTTCATTAGTTTGCAGCGATGAACGTGTTAATTTGCGAAATGAAGTCGGCCTTTACGGTTTCAAGCGGTCGGTTTGCATCAATAATGATGTGCGGGAGTTTGTAATTCTTGAAAAACTTGAGGTAGCCATTGCGGACGCGATCATGGAATGCAACCTCGCGATCATCAAAATGGTCGTACCCTGCTCCGCCGGCGATCTTAGCCTTGCGGCCCGCAACGCGCTTCATTCCTTCGATTGGATCAACGTCAATAAAGACATAGAGGTCAGGTATGCGTGGCAGTTTGCCGCGGAGATTCCAGAATGTATCCTCGAGCGCCGCGTCTGATTGCGCGGATACCTGGTATGCAAAGGTCGAACCATCAAAGCGATCACTGACCACATGCTGACCCTTGGCGAGCGCCGGCTGGATCACATTTGCGACATGATCAAAACGCGATGCAAACATGAGACACATCGTTGTCTGCGCAGGTGCGGTCTTGGCGAGTGGATTTTTGAGGGTGACCTCGCGAATGACCTCGCCATATGGCGAGCCGCCCGGTTCGCGTGTGAGAATAGCTTTGGCGCCGAGCTCGTGTTGCAATGCTGCGAGCATCGTTGACTTGCCTGATCCCTCGCCTCCTTCCAGAACAATAAACAATGGCTTCATAACGGTAGTGTGGTATGTCTGGCGATTATCTAACGCTTAAATAATTGAGTTGCTCCTTCGACGAGATATACATTCCTAATACCGGCTGCGATCATTTTGTCCCAGCATGGCTGGCAGCACCACCAGTGACCATAGAAGTACATATCGGCTCCGGCGATCGATCCTGAACGACGAATTGCATCGCGTACCGCACGAGCTTCAGAGTGTTGGTTATATCCGGAACAGCCCGGACATACCCAATACTGTGTACCCGTCGGCACACGAAGCCAGCGTCGCAGACAAACGTACTTGTTGTGGAGTGAAATAAGTTTTGGGAAATAGAGCGGCGAACGATTTGACCCCTTTCCGAGTATGACACCATCTCGGACAACAACTGCAGCGCTTCCGCTCGTATGCGCCTCTTTGATTTTCTTCGCTTCCGACATATACGGATTCGAAAGCGGGACATATTGAAACGTTCTTCCTTCCGGCAAATAAGGATACGGGATCGAGCTCGTGGCAAGATCGTTCTGAGTGGTAGGCATAGATGAGGCAATTATATATAATGGGCCGACCATGACAACCTTCGACAAAATCTATCAGGACCTCGTCCGCGATATTATGGAAAACGGCATTGTCGAATTCTCCGAGCGCACCGGCCACGAGACTCGCGTCCGTGTCGGCTATCATTTCCAGTTCGACATCGAAAAAGACGGCTTCCCGCTCATGACACTTCGTCGCACACCGATCAAAATGTTCGTCGCCGAACAGATCTGGTTCCTTTCGGGAGCACGTAAGCCGGAAGACTTCCTCCGTGACTATACTCATATCTGGGATGAATTCACGAATCCGGGCGACGTCGTTACTGTCGCCTACGGCTACCGTTGGCGCAAACACTTCGGCCGCGATCAGATCGCCCTTCTCGTCGAACTGCTCGAAAAGGAGCCGAGCTCACGTCAGGCGGTTGTTGTGACCTGGGATCCTGCCAATGACGGTCTTTCTCTCGTCAAAAAGAAGAATGTCCCGTGCCCGTACACTTTCACCATCAACATCGTCGGTGGTCGCCTCCACATGCACAACATCGTTCGTTCCAACGACGTAATGCTCGGCTGCCCTGCCGATGTCGCGGGGTTCGCACTCCTTCAGTGCATGCTTGCACAGCGGCTGGGCGTAAAGCCGGGTATCTACTCCCACTCGATCTCAAACGCCCATATATATGATACGCACTACGACGGTGCCAGGGAACTCCTGTCGCGCACCAATGATCACACAAACGTCACACTCACCCTCCCGCAGGATTCGTTTGTTCGTGCCGAGAAAAAAGATCCAAAACTTCTCGAGGAGATAGTCGAAAACCTCACCGCGCAGTATAATCCGATGGCTCCTATCACCGGCCTTAAACTCATTCTGTAATATATTTTGACAGCCAATCCAAACCACCATGTCCATCATAACCCGTGAACAAATCCTCGAACGCATCAAGACCGGCAAGCTCGGTATAAAGCCGTCTCTCGATCAGTTCCAGCTTCAGGCTCATGCCATCGACCTCCGCCTCGGCTATACGTTCATGATCCCAAAGATGTGGCACATGACTCCGAACGGCCGCGAATCCCTCGACATCACTCATTTCGACAAGCGCAACAACGAATATTTCGACGTCGTCGAGCTTGAGCAGGGTCAGTACTTCGATCTCCTGCCGGGCGAATACATCATTGTCTCGACGCTCGAATCTATCGACATGCCTAAGGATTTGATGGGCATCCTCTATCCGCGCTCATCGACTAACCGCAAGGGTCTTTCGCTCGACCTCACCGGCATCATCGATGCAGGCTATAGCGGCCAGCTCGTCCTCCCTATCCGTAATAACACCCGTTCACAGCCGGTCCGCCTCTATCCGGGCGAGCGTCTCTGTCAGGTCTGTTTTGAAGAACTCGCACAGGAAGTCACGCCGCGCGAAAGCAAATATCACCGCAAGGACATCATCGAGGGCGTTCAGACCGAAAAGAACGACGAATCGTCTCTCATCGTGAAGGGCGACATCAAGGCGCTCAAGGAAAAATATAAAGTTCAGTAATTTTACTGCCACGCCATGCCGCAGACCACGCCAAATATCAGCATCATCGTATCGGTGACGAAGACTGGCGCGATTGGTAGTCATGGCGATCTTGTCGTGCGCCTCGCCGACGATCTCAAGCGCTTTAAAGAAGTAACGAGCGGCCACCCCATCATCATGGGCCGCAAAACTCACGAGTCCATCGGCCGAATACTTCCGGCGCGCACCAACTACATCATTACCCGCAATCATGAATACAAGCCGCTTGGTTCAGGCACTGCCGTCATTTGCACCAGTCTCGACGAAGCCATTCAGAAAGCCTGGCAGGAAGAATCTGCGAGCAAAAATGAGAAAAAGGAGATCTTCGTCATCGGCGGTGGCGAGATTTTCGTCCAGGCATTGCCGGTAACAACCAAAATCTATCTCACCCAGATTGACAGTGATCTTGATGGCGACATCCGCTTCCCTGATTATAGTGATTTTACTGAGGAAGTATTCCGCGATGAGCGTACGGATTCAGGTACCGGTATCAAGTACACGCTGATCGATCTTGAGCGATAAACAAAAGCCGACACGGAGTGTCGGTTGTGTGGTAACAGATCTCAGAACATTGAGATCTGTCTGCCGGTATCAGTGGTGAAGCCGTATGACTTCGCGATCCATATCTGGCTTTGGGTAGAGCGTCCGATACACCTGATCGGCTATCTCATCGACGGAAGAATAGTGACGACGTCCCTTCGGGGGACGCGATGCGCTGCGCTCATGAAAAATCAGAAGCGGCTTCCGCAAGCGCCGGGCGCGGATGTAAGTCAGTGCCAACAGCTCATCGCTGAGATGTTCCCGGAGGACAACCATGAGATGTGCGCTGACTGCCGCGACGCGGGAATGCTGTTCGCACAGCTCCACACCAGGAATGGTCCTGAGTGCGTTACGTATGGAACGGAGAAATTCGTGGTTTTTTTGACTGCACGGACCCTCGGGAATGGGAAAGAAGATCGTGTTCATCTGCCCTATTTATACTCCGTATACTCCAAATAACAAGAGCTCGTATACGCACTAGAAACTCGTCCTGTTTTTCAGAATATATTCCTCTGAAAACCATTCCTGACGTATGAGTCCCGCCAGGAAGAAGGAACCTGTTATCAAAATGCAGTCTTCCGCAGATGCAGCCTTGCGCGCCAATGCCAGTGCGGACTTCGGATCAGCAGCGATCAGCACCTGGGCGCCCGACTTTTTATATTTGTCTACCAGCGGCACGATTGCATTTGGATGAACTGAGACACGCTCACCGCTACCGAACGAAGTAACAATGACAACGTCTGCTTCCTTGCTTACAGGCTCAAGAATAGCCTGCGTATCTTTCTTTGTATTAGAAATGCCGACGATCGCAATGAGTTTTTTGTACTCTATGCGCGATACGTTATGCATCGTGCTCAAAATCTTGGAACGATTGTGTGCACCGTCAACGATCGTGAGCGGGTTCCCGGCAACTATTTCAAAGCGTGCCGGTAAACGAGCCGCGGCATTACCCTCTCGTACCTGGACATCAGTCAGACCGACTGCAGGATCGGTGCAGACCGCGGTCACCAGTGCGCGATTGTACTCGCGATAGTCGGACTGGTGCGCAATAGCATGATATTCTGCTCCCTGTTCGCTGCAGATCTTTTTAAACAAGCGACGAAGTGAGGGTCGCTGCTCGCTTGTGTAGAACTGTGAATTCTTTTTGACAATACCGGCCTTATCAAACGCAATTTCGCCCAGCGTGTTGCCTAATATTTCCGTATGATCATAGTCGATCATCGTAATCGCAGTCACTACAGGTTTTGTCACGATATTTGTGGCATCATATCGACCGCCAAGTCCGACTTCGAGCACTGCCCACGCACACTTCTGTTGTTTAAAATATACAAACGCCACCGCAAGAAAAATCTCGAATGACGAAGGCGCGCCGAGTTCGCTGGTAGCAGCCTCCGCAATATATGGCTTCAAGGATTCGACGATGCGTGCGAAATCTTCGGGAGAAATATACCGATCGTTTACTTTGATCTCCTCAATCGGCGTTGTGACGAAGGGTGACGTGAACAGACCACAGTTACGACCCGCTCTGACGAGCGATTCATGTATCCCGTTTGAAACACTGCCTTTCCCGGCCGTACCGGTAATATGGATGACCCTGAGATCTGACTGCGGATTACCGATGCGCGCCAGAAAGTCGCGTGTGCGCTGCAGATAAAAACCAGGATCGCGTTTGCTCGATCCGACGTTTTTGCGCATCGACGTATTAGAAAAGCTCTCTACATACGCGACTGCATCCTTATATTTTTTGAGAATCTCGGGGAATGAGGTCGGCACGTCCTACAGACTACGCCTTCTTTTCTTTCATGCAACACTCGGACACTTTCATGCCTGAGCCGCAATAGCACTTCTCATCCTTCCTGCAGCAATTGCCGGCAGGCTTACCTGAACCGCAGGTACACGGCTTGTCGAGACCTTTTGTATCCATGACCATTTCCATATCGACATCATAGCGCACCAATGCACGCCTACGCCACTATACAAAAAGCACCCGCGTGGGGTGCTTTTTGAAATGAGCCTGACGAAAGTATTACTTAACGTCTACACCCATCTGACGCGCGGTACCGGCGACAACTTTCATTGCTGCTTCGACATCGTTCGCGTTGAGATCAGGCATCTTGCGCTCCGCGATTTCCTTGAGCTGGGCCTTGGTAAGTGTGCCAACCTTCGAGAGGTTAGGCTTACCCGAGCCCTTCTCCTTACCGAGTGCCTTCAAAATGAGGGACGAGGTCGGAGGAGTCTTGAGTTTGAAATCGTATGTGCGGTCTTCGTACACAGTGATGAGGACCGGGATCATGTCGTTACCCATGCCCTTGGTGGCATCGTTGAACTTCTTGGTGAAGTCACCGATGTTCACACCTGCCTGACCGAGGGTCGGACCCAACGGAGGAGCTGGGGTTGCCTTGCCGGCCGGGGCCATGACTTTGACGACTTTTGTGATTTTCTTTGCCATGTTTGTTACCTAAATGTTGAATTAATGAGATTTTGCTTCGTTTCTGGCGCTGTGAGGCATTCGTAGAAGCCGAAGCTACAGCCCAGAGAGATTACCTTAAACTTTCTTGACCTGCAAGAAGTCCAGTTCGACCGGAGTTTCGCGACCGAACATCGAAACAAGGACTTTGACCTTACCGCGCTGGGTGTCGACTTCCCCAACCTTGCCCTCGAAGTCCTTGAACGGACCATCGGCAACCTTCACAAGATCACCCACGGAGAGATCGATCGAGTGAGCAGTCTCGCTCTTGTTCATGCGTGCAAAGAGAGAATCGATCTCCTTCTGCTCGAGCGGAACCGGATGAACGCCGGAACCGACGAAACCGGTAACGCGAGGCGTGTTGCGGACAACGTACCATGAGTCATCGGTCACGATCATATCGACGAGCACGTAACCGGGATAGATCTTCTCTTCCTCTTCGACGCGCTTGCCGCCCTTAACCTTGATCATTTTCTCGGTCGGGACGATCACGGCGAAAATCTTGTCCTCCATGCCGAGAGACTCGATACGCTGCTTCAAATTGCGGGCAACGGCATTCTCATAACCTGCGTAGGTATGGATGGCGTACCAGCTGCGCTCACCTGACATTTGCTGTTTAGACATGTGGATTAAAAATTAGAAAGTTAAAATGTTGAACGTACTGCGTAGCTTAGAAGAGGAGCGTGAGGAGACGGCCGAAGACAAAATCAGAGATACCGAGGATCGCTGCCGTACCAAGAGATACGAGAATAACAGCCACCGTAAAGCGAATGGTCTGCTGGCGGGTCGGCCAGTTCACGTGTGTCATTTCTGCCTGAGTTGCCTTGATGTATTCTCCGAGTTTCATAAATTTCTTCGTTAAGCGCGCCGTTTTGTATTAAAAAACCCCGGCGGGGGATTACCCATATATAATACCGCGTCCTGGCCAAGAAGTCAAACTGCCGCCCCACCCCGCTGGTAAGCCCTGCTTTTGGGACAAAAAGCCCGCGCTGGATGGTGGCGCGGGCGGCGAAAGATATTGCGGAAAGTGGCTACACCGGCCTCGGAATGACGACGGTAACTTCGTCTTCGATCTGTATCGTGACCAGACCGTGACCGGCGAGCACGGTGACCGCCTCTTGAACCTGAGACATCGAGATCCGCAGTTCGTCGCGGATTTCAGCGAAACTGAGACGGCCGAGCCGGCGGAGGGCTTTTTCCCACACGCGTTGCGTATTGCCCGTAAGGATTACGAGAGGCAGCGGTGTTGGCCGCTGCATGAGTAGTGAATTCATGGGAGAACAAATTGGCTGACAAAAGTATATACCGGCCACATTTCATGACAAGTTGATAATTCGGGTATAATCCAGGCATGGATTTGGGATATCAAACGGACGCAGCAAAAAAATATGACTCATTCGGCACAAAGTCATTTGTCGGTGACACCGTGCTCATGGGAGCTCTGAACGCACTCGCGCTCACCGGCACTACTGTCTTGGATTTTGGTTGTGGCAATGGACGCATGGCGCCCGTACTCCTTGAACGCGGCGTAGCGCATGTTGAAGGCATCGATCCGAGTACCGCCATGATTGAGAATGCACAGAAACTCACATCGACACTCTCAGCATGCGATGGTGCCAAACTGCATTTTTCTCGTAGTGAAGGCGCATCACTCCCCTTTGCAGATGCATCGTTCGATGCGATCATCGCGCATTTCGTATTTCACTATTTGCCCGATCCGCTCACAACTGCGAATGAGCTTCATCGTGTTCTAAAACCAGCAGGCGCGTTTATCGCAACATTCAATTATTTTTCATTTACTCAAGAAGGCGCAAAACTCAAGAATCAGATCGTTCCGATCCTCATCGGCGAAAAAGTCCGTGCTGATATATATGCGCGAGGAAAAGACACGTTGATCGGCAGCATTGAGTCAGCAGGCTTCCGTATTCTGAAGACTGAACCATTTGATAGCCGTTCTGCATATGTGGCACCAGACTTCCCCGGCCGAGATCAAATGCAATTCCAAAACGTTATGGTCGTCGCAACAAAGTAACCTCGACCGCCTGTGCGTAAAAGAAAAGGCGCCCAGCCTATACGACAGAGGGCGCTTTTTCTAGCCAGAGACGGTCTCGGACGCTATTCGATCTCGTACGTAACCGTGACGTTCGAAGTGACCTTCTGCTCGCCGGTTGGCACTTCAGGCGCAATCGATGCAGCCGCCTCGTTCATCACCATATCCTTGGCATACATCATGGGTCGCGGATAGCCTCCTGATGAATTCTCGCTGAAGCTGATGACGCGGACAATGCTGACACCGAGCTGCTTTGCGAGAATAGCTGCCTTCTCCTTTGCATCGTTAATAGCCTTCTCTCGGGCTTGTGCCTGAACCGTTTTTGGCTCATCAACTGCGAAGTCGAGGCCATTGACGTTCTGAACGCCGAGATTGCCGATAGAAGTGAAAATAGTACCGGCCTTCGTAAGGTCACGAACCTTTACGGAAATCGTCTGTGAGACGTCGTATCCGGTGAGGACGCTCTTTCCGCCGGGGCAATAGGATACCGTGCTTGAGACAGCCGGACATACGGCATTCTGGTACTCATAATGCGGATTGATCGTATACGACTGGGTCGTAATGTCCTTGTCCGCGATACCCTGATCACGAACCGCCTTCAGTGCCGAGTTAATCTGAGCGGTGGCTTTTGCCTGAGCATCGGCGACGGTCTTTGCGGTCTGGGTGACGCTGAATGAGAACGTTGCAACGTCGGGAACGGCGACGACGTATCCTGTACCGTCGACATTGATGGTGCTGAAATTATTCGGATTCTCACCGACGTGGCCGATCATCTTGATACCGATGATGATACCAACGGCAACAAGCGCAATAAGCACGGCGATAAGGCCGTTCAATGAGCTCCAAAAATTCTTTGGGATCTGATTCATGTGTTAATTATTATTCTTCTAAGAGGAAACGTGCCCATAGTATACCCCGCACGGTACTTCACATACAAATACGATCCGGGCAAGCTCTACGGTTCATAGCGCTCTCTGTGTGGAATGAGGTCCGTCTATCTAGCCGCGCATGCAGAGATCGGCGAGATTTTCAAAAATGGAAAGTACGGTCATCGGACCTACGCCGCCAGGCACAGGGGTGATAGCGGAAGCGATCCTCGAAACGGAGTCAAAGTCGACGTCACCGACAAGCTTCCTTCCCTCGATCTCTTCCTCGAATTTCTCGCCCTTCACACTGTTCATGCCGACATCGATGACGATCGCGTCTTCTCTGACATGATGCGCGGTAATAAGATTCGGTCTACCTGCAGCAACAATAAGCACATCTGCCTTTTTGGTTTCCGTGACCAGATCGGGCGTCTTCGAGTGACACACCGTGATTGATGCATTCTGATTCAATGCAAATGCCGCAGTCGGCTTACCGACGAGCATCGATCGACCGACAATGACGACATGCTTTCCTGTCAGGTCAATCTTGTAGTACGACAGAAGCTGTTTCACGCCGCGTGTCGTAGCCGGAAGGATGGCATCTTCCCTGCCTGCGAGCCAGGCTTTAACGTTTGCCGAGGTGAGCGCATCGACGTCCTTCTTCGGAGAAATTGCCTCGATGACCGCGTCCTGGTTAATCTCAATCGGCAGCGGCAGCTGGACGATGATGCCTTTTACTTCTTCATTCTCATTACACTCCCAGACTTTGACGATCAGTTCCTTTTCTGAAATATGTTCAGGGAGTCTGATGTGCTTCACCGGAACGCCGAGTTTTTCGGCAAAGGTCGTCTTGGCACGAATGTATGCAGTGGAATCCTCGCGACCACCTACCTGAATGATGGCGAGCACCGGAGGAGCAATAAGGCTAGAGAACCTTGTTTTGAGCTCTTTCATACGCGCATCGCGGACATTCCTGCCGTTGAGAATAAGAGTAGACATGCCTTCATACTATGGGCTAATATGGGCCCAGTCAAACGTTAGCTCTCCTACAACCCAACGTCTGCATCCGATGAACAGTCTCATTACCGATGAATTGTTGGATGAAATCCATATCTGGCCGCGCGGATTCGCAAAGGTCGAGTATGAACTCGGCCCCGGCGGACAACCCCACGTCGCGGCACATATCTGCCTGCGTAACCCGCCATCCGCTTCTGATTCAAGAGAAGCAGCTGCCGTCTTCCATGTCGGCATTTTCCTGATTCCGGACGAACATCGCTACTTCTTGTCCCTATACTCCGATCGATCCGGCAGGAAACACCGCGGGCTCATTCATGCGTCCGTAAAGTTCTTGGACGATCGTTCGGGGTCCATATCGTGCGATCTGGGCATCGCGGCACGGGACAGCGGTAATCGATATGCGAT
>DASVLR010000036.1:0-8063 GCA_036384775.1 Minisyncoccota bacterium | reverse complement strand
AAGGAAAATGCGTCGACCTCGCCGCAAATCTCGGTCGAATACCCTCAGTTCCCGACTCTTAGTGCCGCATTTAACTCTGCCATCGAAAAGTCAGTGACCGACCGTCTCGCTCAGTTCCGTCAGGAGTCGGCCGAGAACTACAAGGCTCGCACCACCACCGCACCGATCGATCAGCACATTTCGATGAATGACTTTAACTTCATCGCAAAGTGGCAGCAGGCGCAGATCAATCCGCATTACGTAAGCTTCATCATCAGGTTTGATTCCTACACCGGCGGCGCCAATGAGAACCAGGAGCTTGAGACCTACAACTACTCTGTCGAGAAAAAGGCGGTCATCGGTCTGGCCGATCTCTTCCCGAATTCACCGGACCTTCTCCAGCAGCTCAGCACCATTTCTACGCGTGAACTCACCGCGCACATGAAGGAAGCAGCTGATACGGATGTGGAGATTGCTCCCTACAAGGATGGCGTTGCTCCGACTGCTGAGAACTATCAGAACTTCACCTTCACCGAGAACGTCCTCACGATCTACTTCCCTAAGTATTCGGTAGGTGCCGGCGCCTTTGGCGAAATGCACGTGGACATTCCGATCAAGAACATCAAATAACTCCGCTAAAGTGTGAAAACAAAAAGAGCCCCTCAGGGCTCTTTTTGCGCATATTGACAGCGCTAACTAGAATAGGCGGTGTCAATACCGCGTCTCGTGCGACGACTTACCACGCTGTCCAACCCCACATCGAAGCCGGGATGGTGAGGATCATGAGCAATGCAGCTGCAAGTGCAATGTTCTTCCAGAAACTGATGCGGTCATTCATCTTTGCCATCGGGTCCTGTTCCATCCAGAAGGCATGGATCTTGAATGAAACACCGAGCAAGAAGATGATGAGGAGCGCGATACCCCAGACCGTGTAGACGCCGAGGATAATCGACAGACTGCCCAAGAGCGCAAGAATGCCGGTACCAATGACTGCTGCGCGCGGTGACGGAACACCCTTCGACTGAGCGTAGCCGGTGAGGCCCGCCGACTTGAAGATGTGGCCGTATGCCGCATGGAGCCAGTACAGGCCAAGAATGAACCTGCCGATAAGAAATGCTGTGATCATGAAAATAAACACACTTTGTTATACAACCCTTGTAATACGGTCAGTATACATTATTTCGCCAGGCGTTCTACATAGCCTTGAGAAAGCAAGAATTCATAGGCCTGCATGACGTTCGGGGGCACATCCTGCGCAATCTGCCAGCCTTTCTTTGGGTATTCAATGATGCGCTGCAAATCACCAACGATCATGTTGATGACGTAGTCCATGGTAATTGATCCGTACGGGTATGCACTCAATGAAATACTAGGAGAAGTAACCCTGAAATCAACTTCGGGACAGTATATGCCCGCGATCGCAATCATGCGACGCTCCATGTACGGCTTCATTACCGCCAAAATACTTTTTGGAACAATACCGTGCTCCGCTAATTTTCTCAGAGAGAATCTGAGATTGTCATTTGTATTCTGTGATTCTGTCTCAATAACGATCGCACTGTCAGGCACACCACGCTCGATAGCGACTTCACGAAATACTTCGGCTTCAGTCCTTCCCGTAAAACGCTCGCGACCAGGTCGATGTGCGTTGATGCTACCCGAACCGGAACATACCATGATCGGCGCCCAACCCTCTTTGTAGAGTTTTGCTGCGTGTTCAATCGTACGCAGATCGCTATTGCCGGGCACAAGCATCACATCCGCCTTCTGGTGCGGCTGATGCATCAACATATAATCCCAGAGTGTCTGTGCCGCTTCGTCGATGGTCATGGGAGCTATGTTACACAAAGAAATCCCGAATCGTCGTCACCAGAGCCTCTTTCATATTCGGGTCTGTCGGTAAATGACCTGAGTTAACCAACTGCAGCTGTGCATTCGGACCATATGCCCGTGCGAGATCATATGCTGCAACCGCAGGAGTGCATAGATCGAACCTACCCTGAATAATTCTGCATGGAATATCCTTGATGGAAGAAACCGAGTTCACAATATAGTTTTCAGGAATGAAGCATCCGTTCATAAGATAGTGTGTCTCCAGGAGCGACAGCGCCAAAATATTTGAGTCGGCCAAGGTGTCCTTTTCAATCTGCGCTGCATTATAGTTGATGGAACACAGCGAGTATTCCCAGATAGACCATTCCTGCGCGAATTTGAGGGCATGCGTGCGATCTGGCGATTGCATCTGCTCAGAATAGAATTTCATGATGTCATCACCGGAACTACGGCGATTTTCGGGGACATGGGAGATGAATCTGTCCCAGACATCAGGACAGAAACGCCTGAGACTGCCGCTATTGGTGAGATCGACTTCAGCATGAGTTCCGAGGAATATGCTGTAAATGAGGAGCTTTTTGACGCGCTCAGGATGTGCGATCGCATATAGCAACGACAAGGTCGATCCCCATGAACCGCCAAAAACATACATCGATTCGATGCTGAGTTTCTCTCTGATGGCTTCGATATCATCGAGAAGATCTGCGGTCGTATTGTTTGCGGTCCCTGCAAATGGTGTGCTCCTGCCGCTTCCGCGCTGATCGTGGAAAATGACACGATGAACTGCGGGATCGAAAACTATTTTATCGCGATCAACGCAGCCGCCACCGGGGCCGCCATGCATGAAGAAAATCGGAGTCACTGCCGGATTACCCCAGTCTTCCCAATAGATGCGATGGCCGTCACGCTCAATGAATCCGCTCTGATTGATGTTCGTGCCTGTAGTCATATTCGTATCCTACCCTATTTTCGTAATATCGCGCGGGAAGAATATGTCGAGGAACCATTCGAGCGCAATACGGACACGCTTCTTCCAAGAAGCGAATTTTGAGAGGTACACCGTGCGCCAGAGCCACCAGGTAAACCAGCCGGCCATCTTCATGCTGTAGATCTCGCCAATAGCGAACCACTGACCAACAGAGACCATGGCGCCCTTGGAGTGATAGTGGAACTCCTGCATCGGTCTGCCATGCACCGCTGCAATAAGATTAGCAGCAACAACAGACGCCTGTGCCTGAGCAGCCTGCGCAAGTTGTGGGATCGGACGACCCGTCGGACCATCGTGACTGTCTATATATGCGGCGGCATCGCCCATGGCAAAAATGCGATCATTACCCAGGATACGGAAATAATTGTCGACCGCGAGCCTGCCGCCCGTGAGGGTTGGCTGCATGTCTGTAAACTTCGGAACAAGTGCCTTCACACCGGCCGACCAGATGATGGTCGAGGCTTCGATCATCTCGCCGGACTTGAGCTTGAGACCCTCGCTCGTAACTTCGGTGACGAATGTTTCTGCACGAACCGTGATGCCCTCTTTAGTGAGCTGCTCCTGCGCTGCCTTGCGAAGACTCGGCTTGAATTGTTCAAGCAATTCCTTGCTTGCATGCACGAGCGTAACTTTCGGCTCATCTTTCTGACAGTAATGATAGCGATCGACGATGCCGTCAATGAACTCAGTGAGTTCGCCGACCACTTCGACACCCGTTGCTCCGCCACCGACAACGACAAACGAAAGGAGGTCCCGACGCTGTTCGGCATCGGTCGTGACACTGGCCTCTTCGAACGCGTTGATGACTCTGTTGCGGATGCGTGCAGCATCGGCAAGTGTCTTCAATGGCAACGCATGCTCCTGTGCGCCGGCAATACCGTAGTACGCAGTCTCTGCGCCGGTTGCAATCACCAGATAGTCATACACAAGCGACGTTGTAATATCGCCATCAGCCTTGATGGAAAGTGTACGGTTCTTGGAATCAATGGACTCTACCCAGCCCTGAATAATGCGGATATTGGTGCCGACAAAAATCTCACGCAGCGGCTCGGCGACGTTGCGCGGATTGAGACCGCCGGTTGCGACCTCGTGAAGAAGCGGTGTGAAAAGAAAACTGTTCGTTCGGTTGATGATCGTAACATCCACTTCTCCGCGCTTGATGGCCTTCCTGAGATTCTTGGCAACAAAGACACCGCCAAAGCCCGCTCCGAGAATAACTATCTGTGGTCGTTTCATGGAATCATTCTAGCACGCAGCTGTACTAGTTAGCGCACAATGGCAAGCCAGAATACGATGGCAACTGCAATACGGTATATGCCAAACGGAATGAACGTATGTTTGCGTACAAAGTCCAACAGGAATTTGATCGCTCCCCACGCAACAACGAATGACACGACGAAGCCGATCGCCAGCACTGCGAATTGATCCATCGAAAAAAGAGAAGCATTCTTTACCAGATCCAAACCGCTTGCGGCAAGCATGGTCGGCACAGCAAGCAGGAATGAGAATTCGACAATCGTGGTGCGTGCGATACCAAGTGACATGCCGCCGATGATAGTTGCAGCCGAACGAGAAACTCCCGGAATGATCGCGAGCGCCTGGAAAAGGCCGACGGTGGCTGCCTGAGTGTATGAAATGTTCTGAACGTCTTGCACGGTGGCACGTTCTTCCCTGCCGGTCTTGCCGTGCCACAACTCAAACACAATGAGCACGATACCACCAATGAGGAGACTCCAAAGTACGATTGATTCATTGCCGAGAAGATATGACTTTACGACTTTGTAGAGTGCCAAGCCGATAATACCGGTCGGTACAAAACCAACAATGAGCAATTTGATCATCCTCCAATTCCAGATCTTCTTCCAATACAGGACGATGACGGCAAGAATGGCACCGAGCTGGATGATGATATCAAATGACTTCGTAAAGTCCGACTCGGTGATATGCAGCAATGAGTTCGCGAGGATCAGATGGCCCGTCGACGAGACCGGCAAGAATTCAGTGATTCCTTCAACGAGGCCGAGGATGATGCTGTGAAAAATAGTCATTGGATTAATTCTTGCACACTCGTTTCAGTTCAGCCATGTCAGCAGTTGTCAGTTTGCTGTTCGTACTCGAGTTGAGACGATACATGATGGCCTTACTGTCATCGACGTGGTCGAGACCAAGTGCATGACCGAGTTCGTGTGCGAGCACTCGAACCAGCATATCGTTTGTAGCAAACTGATAAATATCGATGTGGCGACCCGTACTGTCTTCGACATACTGACCTTCATCGAATTCAGGTCCCGTCGATTTGCCGATAGTGTTATACGTATCAACTTTAGTATTGAGGTTGGTCGCCAGACTATTGAGCGTCTTGCCGGTCGCGTTCAACGTAGAGCCCATGTCGTTCAGAGCAGCGATAGCCTGATTGAGCTGTGCGGCTTCTGCGTTCAATGCCGTACGCTCTGCCTCAATGCGGGCAAACTGATCGCGCGGCGCACCTCCACGACCATTCCAATACGCCACGTCGGCATCATATGTCTGCTTGTGTTGATTGTACTGAGCGGATAGCGTCTCAACCTGAGCTTTTTTTGCTGTGTATGAAGCCTTCAGTGCGTCATATTTTGCCTTCCACTCGTCGTAGGTTGAAAGATTAGTTTTGATCGTGTCACCAATGGCCTGCATCTGCGAGGTCGCGCGCTGGCGATAGTCGTAGATCAGATTGATCTTGAGCTCGCGGTTTGCGAGTACGGTTGCACCATCACCGGCTGGATCATATTCGAACAGACTCTTTCCTTCTGCGTCGCTCCAGAGTTTTCCGGCGGAAGCAATATCAGACAGAAGTGCGCTCTTACTGATACCAAAATTCTGATCAAACGAACCCAGCGAATATTTGAGCGGCTGCGTACAGGGTGCCGGAGAAAAATACCGATCCTTGATAAGCCATGCTGCCTGACCGATTTCCGCACGGAAATGATATGCCGCGATTGCGACAACAATGAGAAGGAGTAATTGGAAGACGGCTTTCATTAATCTGATTCTATTGGCGGAGTCTCAACGACCGGCGCGACTGAGATCATACCCTTACGCTCATCTTGAATGAGCTTAAAGAGACGGGATGTTGCGATAATGGCATACAGTATATACAAATAGACGCCGAATGAGTGAATCGGTGTCAGACTGAGAAGCGCCAGAATGAGAAGTGACACCATGCCGAACGAAAACATGCCATTGTGATGGCGCTTGTGGAATTCGCGCGCGATCATAATTCCATAGAAGGCTGAGACGAGGAGAAGAATGAAGATCAACGTAGCTGCCGGAGTATATCCCAACTCAAAATACAGAGTGTTCTGAATAAGATACGTAAACAAGAACAGTCCCGTACTCCAGATCATTGCATGTGCCAGATTGTGTAATTTCATATTATTCTTTCGGGAAACAATACTCGTTCACGGCAAAGAGATCAATATCATAATACTTCTTGTGCACCCAGAGCTGGTCTTCGAAGATCGCATCCTTCCAATCGAGACCGAGCAGTCGCGCTCCGTCCCTGACCTTCTCTTCTGATGGTCCTTCTATCTCGAACACCATCGGAATCTTCGGCCAGTAGTCGAGATCAAATACGATATCTCCCAACTTCCAGGTGTCGCGCTTTTTCTCCTGATGACGGATGAGCGGTATGCCGATCTTGCCAACGAGCGCGGCTGTTTCAGCCGCAGACGAAACGGTTACCTCGACTTCCTCGGTGCTATCAACGGCCCAGGTGGCATTGGCCTTGTAGGTAAGCCAGGTTTGCGTACCGTCACTACGGACGCGCAGGCGTCGGTTGCCATTACGCCATTCCGGATGCGCAAATACCCATTCCTGGAAGAAGTATGAGCCCTCCTTTGTAGCACCAATAGCTGTCAGCTTCTTTTCTATAGTCGCCGGATCGAGATTTATCCAGCGTGCTTCGATTTCGACGGATTTACTCATAGTTTTTCTGTGAAATATACGTTGCCCGTTTTGTACGCCTCGAATGCCATTTTGCAGGTTTCAAACATAGGTACATTTGGCAAATCATTCGGATCGTACCAGTTCCATGTCTCTGATTTTTCTGGCTCAAGCACCTGCGGCTCACCGCTCAGCCAATCGGCAATCATGGTGATATGCGAAAAATGCTTCGGCGCATAGCGTCGAATGTTAGAAGTATACAGAAATTTGATGTTCGTGATTTCGATTCCCGCCTCCTCTCTGCATTCGCGACGGCAGCAATCCTCGTATGACTCCATATATTCGAGTTTGCCGCCCGGAAATGCCAACTCGCCTGTGCCGAGCTTGCTCTTGCGAACAGACATCAGGACTTTGCCATTTTTGAAAACCATAACACCGATACCCACGTCGATTTTTGGAACCGAAGCTGCTGCTGGTGCAGTAGTAGTCATGCGCCCATTCTAGCACCATCAAGCGGGCTGTCGACCATATGATGAGCAAACAAAAACCGCATCATTGCTGACGCGGTTTGATTAGGTTTCATACGGGCTGGGACCAGGATCCCGACCGGTAAGAACAACCGAATCGTTGGCCTCTATGAAATACACGCGTCCATCTTTACGGACACCGTATTCCACATAGACCTGGTTATGGGGTTTGGGTTTAAGGGTTGGTGCAAAGTAACGCAATGCCTGGAATGCGTAACTTCTCATCGTAGCGAGCCCGATAGTGCGAGTCGGGGCTGTCCATACAAAATGACGGCGCGATGTTGTGGGGTCGGTAAACTCCTCAGCATCGTATCGTCCGCGGAACTTGGGACAGGTTGTAACATTGCGGTAATGACCGCCGCGCCACATTTCGATCGTCGTCGCCCCCGAAGGAGCGATCTCAATCGTTCCCGCCGCAATCGTCGTGACGAATTCCTTCATCTCGACGATCCATGCGGAGAAACCTCCCGGAAGTTCGTTGCCGAACGCGCAGGCCTCATCGAGTGTTGCATCGAGGAGGCGTTTGATCTCACCATTCTCTCTGGATTTACAGCGAATGATGAAACACTCGTCCGGTTTCGGGTGGATAGCCGTGCGAATCGCTTCTATCGACGTAAAGAACCCGTAGTGACGGAGTTGCGGGAGATTCCGCTTCTTAAGCTCAAGCTCTTTCGAGTTATTCTTGCGAATAAAATCATCACGCTCTTCGGGCGTAATGACCTTTTGCATAACAAGCTTCTCTGCCCACACATCCAGTCCTGCTGAGTCCTTGCGGCGCGGATTTAACTTCGTACTGCGCCTGACGACAGTGGCTGATT
>DASVLR010000035.1:0-9685 GCA_036384775.1 Minisyncoccota bacterium | reverse complement strand
ACGACGGCACATCCACCATCGCGGCGTTCTTCATTTTCACGCTTGATACCAAATTCGCGCAGGGAAGACTGGTTCATGTGGTGCCCTCGGCAGGAATCGAACCTACAACCACTCCTTAGGACGGAGTTGTTATATCCATTTAACTACGAGGGCGTGGCCACAATATAGCATGATTTTTGGGGGTCGCACGATTTTCGCGCATGCGGGCCCTTCATGCTACAATTTCACCAATGACCCCCGAAGAACACGCCAAGCTCGACAGGGCACTGGCTCTCGCCGAAGAGAATCACGCCCTCCTGCTCAGTCTCCGTCGTACCCATCGTATAGCGCTCGGGATGAGAATTCTGTATTGGGTGGTCATTATCGGTATATCATTCGGCGCATTTTATTTTGTTCAGCCGTACCTCAATTTCCTCACGAATCTGGCCGGCGGCGATGTGAGTTCAAGCAATACGGTGCAGGGAACTTCGTCAAACGGCAACTTACTCAAGGCCCTGCACGACGCCCAGGAATCCGCACGTGGACTGCAGGATCTCCTGAAATAATCGCGGCTTGCGCTTGAAATAAGGGCCGAAATAGCATAAAGTCCTGGTACGTCATAACTGCCGAGGTAGCTCAGTTGGTAGAGCGCTCCCCTGAAGAGGGATAGGTCACCAGTTCGATCCTGGTCCTCGGCACATTGTAGATATGTGGCCCATTTGCTAGGGTACAGGAGGCTCTATGAGCCTGTTTTCGGCCATATACATCTTAGAATATAGAGGCTAAACCAGGCCGTAGAAGAGTCGTCAAGGGTGGTATTGACAAACGCCTTTGATTGGTATATAATACTCTTGTTATTAATAGTTTTCTCCAGGCATGACTCTATCAAATGAGCGCTTGGTTAAGCCAAATTTATTATGAAATTCATCACCAAAAATCGCACGATACTTGCAGGATCGATGCTTCTTGCCGTGGCAGTCCTCGGACTTTCTATGGCGGCTTTTCCTTCAAGCGCTCACGCACAGTACACCAGTGCGTTCTATAACCTGAACAATCCGGCGAACAGCGTCTACGGCGCCTATGGTTGCGCATTCCCGACCGTCTACCAAAACGGTTATTGGAGCTGTAACACCGGTTCGGTAACCGTCGTGCAGCCGCAGCAGTCGACCAACTATATCTATCCGCCGAGCTATCAGCCGCCGCAGTACCAGCCGCTTTCAGGCAGCTGTTATCCGAACTCGAGCTCAGTCTCGACCGGCCAGACGGTTCAGTGGGTCGCCTCACCGATTGGCGGCAACGGTCAGTTCTCATATAACTGGTCAGGTACGGATGGTCTCTCAGGTACGGGCCAGACTGCAAGCATGGCCTACTACTCTGCAGGTTCCAAGACCGCACAGGTTACGATCTATTCTGCCGGTCAGTCTGCAACGATCTCATGTAATAACTACGTGACGGTCTACAACAGCCAGCCGACGTATCCTTCGTACCCCCAGTACTACTCACCGCTCGCAGTCTCATGTGTGGTTAACACGAACTACGCATCGATTGGTAACGGTGTCACCTGGAGCGCATCAGCTACCGGTGGCAATGGTTACTACAACTATAGCTGGTCAGGTACCGATGGTATCTACGGTTATGGTAATGCAATCAGCTACTCATATAATTCTCCGGGTACCAAGTACGCGTCTGTCACCGTTACCTCTAACGGTCAGACTCTCACCCAGCCGTGTTCGAACTTCGTCACGGTCGGCGGTCCGGTTACTGGTAACTACTACGGTTATTCTGTGAACTACAATTCAAATTCAAGCGGCCTCGACGTCGCATGTTATCCGGATCCTTCATCGGCTTCTATCAATCAGCCGGTTAACTGGAGGGCAGAAGTTACTGGTGGTACCGGTCAGTACACCTATTCATGGGCAGGTTCAAACGACCTCACCGGCAACTCGTCATCGGTTATCAAGTACTATTCAACTGCAGGTACGAAGTCAGCTATCGTGACCGTCGTGTCATCTGATGGCCGCGCATCGACCCGTGCATGTTCGGCAACGCTTACCGTCCGCGGTGCAGCAGGTGCCGCTCCGGCACAGCCGCAGCCGACCGTACAGAGCACGTCTCAGACGAGCCTTACCGGTGCTTCGATCTTCTCTCTCTCGGGTATCCCGTGGGGTTGGGTCGCAGTCCTCATCATCCTCGTTCTCTTCGCAACGGTGATGTACCTCCTCTTCAATAAGCCGAAGATTTAACACCAGTAGACGGGTGCGGCTCCAAATAAACGTCTAAGCAAAAAAGACCCCGCACGGGGTCTTTTTGTTTGCATGGTATGATGTAGACGGTCCAGCTCACCCTGGTCTCTATGAATGTTCCGAAGACGTCTGACGCAGAAAGGGAGCAGATCCTTCTCTACGACAGATTACACGAAGAGTGGATGCGGGATTCGACGCTACCTGAACGTAAAGACGACATCGCCATATCCTTGCGCCGGCTGGAACGGCTGGTATGCGGACCCGGCGAATGGAATGTCTTACGCGATCGTATGCTTGCCCTCGTCGCCCAGGAGAAATCCCGGCTGGATATACGGCCGGAATCTGCAAAATAAGTCATGCCCAGGAAATCAACGCCTGGGCATTTCTTTTTTGTTGCACACCTAGACTGCTGCAACAATAGCATCCACGCTATCGACGCAGTGCGGGTGTTATATATCGTAATCACACCCTGCACGCAAAAAAAGCGCCCCGTACGGGCGCTTTTCCAGCGGTCTTACGACCTATTCTTGATCTCGTCTGCGAATTTAGCCAGGACTTCTTCGACAGTGACCTGGACGCCCTGAGTGCCGCCGCGCGTCTCGAGGGTGACTTTGCCTGCCTGGATGTCCTTCTCGCCCAGAATGATGGTATATGGCACGCGTGCGGTCTTGGTATTACGGATCTTCTTGCCAAAGCTGTCATTACCAAGATCAATATCTGCACGGATGCCAGCATTGCGGAGCTGCTCGTGGATCTTGCCAGCAGCCTCTGCATGAGCTTCGGCGACCGGAATGACTTTTACCTGGACCGGTGCGAGCCACAGCGGGAAATTGCCGGCATAGTGTTCGATGAGAATGCCCATGAAGCGCTCAAGTGAACCAGAGATTGCACGATGGATCACGACTGGACGCTCCTTCTCTGCCTTCTCGTTGATGAACGAGAGATCAAAGCGTTCAGGTAGGTTGAAGTCACACTGTATGGTTGCGAGCTGCCATTCGCGGCCGATCGCGTCCTTGAACATGAAGTCGAGCTTGGGGCCGTAGAAGGCTGCTTCACCAGGGCCAGGCTTCCAGTTGAGCTTGTTTTCGGTAGCGGCCTTCTGGAGTGCCGCTTCGGCGGTCTGCCAGACTTCGTCTGAGCCGATGTATGCGCTCTTGTCTTCGCCACGAGTTGAGAGACGGACCCAATAGCCTTCAAGCATGTTCATCTTGGTGTAGAAGGCGGTGATGATGCCGATGATGGTTGCCACTTCCTGGCCGATCTGAGAGACGCGGCAGAAGAGGTGACCGTCGTCCTGGGTGATCGATCGGACGCGGGTGAGGCCGGCGAGCTGGCCGGACTTTTCATCGCGGTATACGGTTGCAGGCTCGAAATATCGGACCGGCATGTCGCGGTACGAGAACTGGTTATCTGCAAAAATCTGCATGTGGTGCGGACAGTTCATCGGCTTCATGAAGAACTTTTCTTCCTTGCCCTGGACGCGAAAGAGTTCGTCGCCGAATTTGGCCGCATGGCCGGAGGTTTGATAGAGAGCCTCCTTGGCAATGTGCGGAGTCCAGACACGCTGGTAGCCCTTGGTGCGATGCATTTCCCAAAGGAAGCTTTCGATCTCGGAGCGGATGATCATGCCGTTCGGCTGGATCAGAGGAAGTCCTGAACCGATAAGCGGGGAAGTCGTGAAGAGTTTGAGCTCCTTGCCGAGCTTCTTGTGGTCGCGCTTTTCAGCTTCGGTCATCATTTTTTCGTATCCGTCGAGTGCATCCTTGGTCTCGAATGCAAGACCATAGATGCGAGTGAGCATCGGCTTTGTCTCATCGCCGCGCCAATAGGCGCCTGCAATGTGCGACAATTTGAACGAATCAGCCTTGATCTCGGCTGCCGGATTTTCCGCGTGACCGCCACGGCAGAGATCAACGAAGCCGCCAGCCGAGTAGAGAGTGATCTTCTCGCCCTTTTTTGCGATCTCGTCGATGAGTTCGAGCTTGTACGGATTCTTGGCAAAGAATGCGCGAGCCTCTTCGGCCGAGACCTCCTTGCCGGTCATTTCTTTCCAGAACGGCAGAAGCTTGCGCATACGCTTCTCAATCTCCTTGAGATCGGCGTCGGTCGGACGCTTGTCGGCGGGGAATTCGATGTCGTAATAAAAGCCATTATCAATGGCTGGTCCGATAGTCGGCTTCGCCTCGGGGTAGAGTTCAAGCACTGCTGCCGCGAGAAGATGCGCGAGGGTGTGTCGGATATGTTCGAGTGAAGCTGACATGTGTGTATTTGGTGGCGTGCCGATGTTGGCCGCCGATGTTTGATAATAAAAACGCCCTAATGAAATCGCGAATTGCTTCGTAATTTCATCAGGGCGATCTTCGGTCGCGGTTCCACCTGACTTCCCGGCTCTCTGCCGGCTTATTTAACAGATTGGGGCTGTGAGGCCTCGACCGTGTCATTTCCGGCCGATTGCGGGTGGTAGCCGCAACAATCTCTGGTGTTGGACATACTAGCACATTAACGGAATAAGGCGATACCTCCTTACGCCATACGAAAACCACCCCCGTACCGATTTGGGCAGCAGGAGGCGGTTTTCAGTAACCCTAGGGGAGAGGCGGGGAGCCTACTCCTATGAGTGGTTCGCGGACATCAGAGGTGTGTTAGTGGAACGAGAGGTCGCGGATCGCGGTTGCGTTAATTTTGCTTGAGAAGGTCGAGTCAAGAGTACCGTCAACTTCGATGGTATCACCGATTGAGATTGAGCCGCTGCCCGTGGTTACTGCGCCGTTAGCTGCAGAAACCATGGTGTTGCTGTTCCAACCGATGGTCCATGTCTGACCGCCGCTCGAGAGACCGAGAGCAGTCGGTGTGATTGCGGTTACGATACCGTTCACACGGAAGGTGCCGGTCGTGTTCGTGTAACCATTGCTATTGAGATAGCCGTTCACGTTCATGATCGGACCCCCGGTGTTCGGGACGCCGGGGATTGAGTTCGAAGGGGTCCAAACTCCGTTGATCCAGGTACCGTTGGTAGTAGTCGTGTTCGTCCAGTTGCTGGTCGTGAGGATTGAACCGTTCACGCCGATTGCCGGAGAATAACCGACCGGGATGCTGACGCCGCCCGTGATACCCATACCGTTCCATGAAGTCATCGGAGCGATATACGTACCTGTTGCCGGGTTAGCTGTCGTGTAGACGTTTGCCGTGTTGCTTGTGACTATCGAGCCTCCAGTGTTCGGAACGCCTGGATAGGTCGTCGACGGAACCCACGTGCCATTTATCCACGAGCCATTAATAGCGATGGCCGGGGAGGTGGTGGCAATGTAGCCCGGATAGTTATAGAAGCCCGGACGGTAGTTTGCCGGAATCGCATTTGAGACAGCAAGCTGGCTTGCGTTCAATGCTGAAGGCGACATGAGGTACACGTAGGTGCCAGAGTCACCAATGGCCGTCACTGAAGACGGATCATTCGGAACCACAATGGCGCCGCCGTTACCGTTACCGTATGCGGTCACGCTGCTGCCCATGACCTGGGCATTTGCGAGAGCAGTACCGCCGAGGACTGCTGCGAGAGAAGTGAATCCTATGAGGGAAGTTTTCAGGTAGTTCATGATGTGTCGTTTAATCCTGATAAAGCGCGGGGCGGGAATGACCAATCTCTCCGCACCCGTGCTACATAGGGCTGACGATATACACGCACTCTTATTACATGTGTGGTGCAGTCGTATCTGTCCGGAAATGGCTTTATTTAGAGCCGTTTCATACGGTCGATAACAAAGCTTTTTTCGCCATTTCTCACGTTGAGCTTGGCCTTGATAGCAAGACAGGCGTCAGGAACGATGAGATCTTTGAACTCGCGGTAGGTGCGCGGAAATACCACGGCATCGCTGCTGCCTGAAAAATCAGAAATTGTCACGAACGCCATAGTCTCATTCTTTTTGGTCTGAATGGTGCGTACGGCATTGATGATGCAGGCGAGCACAACCTCGGAATCCTCCTTTCCATCCTTTGCCTTGATGATATTGGTGTCTTTCTTTTCGATAATAGAACGGAATCGTTCAAGCGGATGACCGGAAACATAGAGACCGAGCAGTTCCTTCTCCCAGGCAAGTTTGAGGAGGAGTTCGGCCTTCGGTGCGTCTGCCAGTCGAAGCGTCGGCACCGTTGAAGTGTCGGCCATGAGACCGAACAACGAGTCCTGATCTGCATGAGTGGCCCCGTGGTCCTTGTTGAAATCAATGAGGTGTTCGAGGTTTGCAAGCATGATACCGCGATCCTCGCCAAAACAGTCGAGCGCTCCCGACTTGATCAGTGCTTCGAGCGACTTTTTATTCAAATTGCGATCCTTTACGCGGGTCAGGAAGTCGGCGAGCGACTTGAATTTGCCGCCGCGCTTACGCTCCTCGATGATGGCGGTCGAAATGCCCTGACCAAAGTTTTTGATGGTAACCATACCAAAGCGGATGCGATACTTCGGCGAACGTACGGAAACGTGAGACGCCGGAGCACCATCAGTACGGCGACTTCCTGATCCCATGGTACTGCCTCCCGGCAATGCTCCGTCGCTCTCAGTTCCCGCACTCTCGCCTTGTATCGTCTCTGCGTTGCCGATCTTCACCACCGTAAACTGCGAGAAGCTTTCATTGACGTCCGGCGGAAGAACAGGGATGCACATGCGGCGGCATTCGGTGACGATTTCGCCGATCATTTCGATATCGCCGGATTCGGCAGTGAGCACTGCCGACATGTAGATCTCCGGATGGTTGGCCTTCATGTAGGCGGTCTGATACGCGACCTTGCCGTAACTTGCAGCGTGAGCCTTGTTGAAACCATAACCCTGGAACGGTTCGAACAGTTTCCAGATGGCCTCGGCCTTTTTCTCGGTGAGACCGCCGTGCTTCTGGCAGCCTTCGACGAAGATCTTGTGCTGCTTGGCCATTTCTTCGGGGATTTTCTTACCGACGGCCTTACGGAATTTGTCGACTTCGCCCCAGTTGTATCCGGCCACTTCAATAGCGGTCATGAGGAGGTCGTCCTGATACACCAGCACGCCGTGGGTCGGCTCAAGAAACTTCTTCATGGCCGGGTGCGGATAGGTTGCCGGCTTGAGGCCGTTTTTGCGCTGAATGTATTCGTTGATGTTGTCCATCGGACCAGGGCGGTACAGGGCGACCATGAGGCTGATGTCGGTGATCTTGGTCGGTTTGAGGTCGATAAGGTAACGGGTCATGCCGGAACCGTTGAGTTGGAAAAGACCGATGGTCTCGCCGCGCGCGAGCATATCAAATGTTTTCTTGTCGTCGAGTGCGACGTTATCGATATCAATCTTGATGCCTTCGATCTTCTGCACACGTTCCACGGCGTCGGCAAGTATGGCGAGGTTACGGATACCAAGGAAGTCGAGCTTGAGGAGACCGGCTTCTTCAATGGCGTACATGTCGTACTGGGTGATGATTTTGCCTTCACCCTTCGGGTCGAGCTGGAGCGGAGTAAAGTCGACAAGCGGGCTCGGGGCGATCACCACACCGGCGGCATGCACCGAGATGTGCCGGGCACAACCCTCGATCTTCTTGGCCATGTCGATGATACGGCGGGTGTCTTCTTCCTGCTCGTACATGGTCTGAAGCTCCGGTACCTGCTTCATGGCGGTTTCGATGGTCATCGGAAAGCCCTGGGAACCCATGGGAATGAGTTTGGAGATGCGATCACCGACATCGAAGCTGTACCCGAGTGCGCGCGCAACGTCGCGGACGGAGCCGCGGGCAAGCATGGTACCGAAGGTACCGATCTGGGCGACGTGATCCACGCCGTACTTCTTGCGGGCGTAGGTAATCATTTCGTCGCGGCGGTTATCGGCCAGGTCCATATCGATATCGGGAGCAGAGGGACGATCCGGATTCAGGAAACGTTCGAAGGGGAGGTTGAATTCGATCGGATCCACGTTGGTGATGCCGGTGAGATACGACACGTATGAACCTGCTGCCGATCCGCGAGTGGTGGTGAAGATGCCGGTCTCGTGTGCGTGGCGCAGCAAATCAGACACCACCAGGAAGTACGGCGCGTAACCTTTTTTCTTGATGACTTCGAGTTCGTACTCGGCGCGCTTCACTTTCTCTGGTGTCGGCTCGATATTGCGGCGCTTGAAGCCGTCCATGGCGAACTTGTGGAGCTCCTCGTCGTAGGTGCGGCCGCTGTCGAGAATGTAGTTCGGGAACACCCATTTGCCGAGTTCGAGATTGAGATTGCAGAGGTCTGCAATTTTGCGCGTATTGTCCAAGGCTTCCGGGAGGTCGACAAAGAGCTCCTCCGCTCGTTCGCACGAAATAAATGAAAAGTCATCTTCGTCGCTATCCGAAGCGCGATCTGAAGAGTCGCTATGTGAGTTCACGCGCAACAACGTCTCGCGCGCCGCGCGGTCCTCGGGCTCGATATAGTAGACGTCATGCGCGGCCATGAGCGGAATGTTCTGTGCACGACCGAACTCGATGAGCTTGCGCATGTTGTCTTCGTGGTTGTCGATCTCGGGGTGACGGGTGATCTCGAGATAGAGGCGGTCACCGTAGACTTTTTTGTAGAAGGCGGCTACCTCCTTGGCTTTTTCGTCATTACGGCCTTTCAATGCCTGGGCGATATCACCGGAGAAAGACGGGATAATGGCGATAAGACCCTCGTTGTATGTCTCGATAAGTTCTCGGTCGAGACGCGGCTTGTAGTAGAAACCTTCAAGGTTCGACTTGGTCACGAGTTCAAGAAGATTTTTGTAACCTTTTTCATTCATCGCAAGGAGAACGATGCGGGTGCGGCGATTGTCGATGCCGGCCTGCATGTCTTTGCGAGAGCGGGCTGCAATATAAAAGTCGACACCGATGATCGGTTTGATCTCTTTTTTCTTGCACGCTTTATAGAAATCAATGGCGCCGTAGAGGTTGCCGTTGTCGGTGAGAGCGAGTGCATTCATGCCTGCGTCCTTGGCGGCAGCAACAAGATCGTCGATCTGAGGCAGGGCGGAGAGCAGGGAATAATGCGAATGCGTATGGAGATGCACAAAACGCTTCATACTGTTCTCTGTCTCGGCCATCATAGGTGAGTGTAGTATATGCTAAAATCGCCTCATGAAGATAGACTCGACACCTCGGCAAAAACGATATCTCATTGGTATCGACGAGGCCGGTCGCGGTCCTTTGGCGGGTCCGGTGTCTGTTGGGGCATTTGCCATATCGTCCCCGGCTATTTTGCGTAAATTCCGCGGCGTGCGGGAGTCCAAACAGCTTACTCCCGCCCAGCGTGAGGAATGGTTTGAGATTATTCATGCCGCGGCACAGGATCCTGAGAGCGGAGTGTTATATGCAGTTTCTTTTGCGCATTCAGAAACTATCGATGCTCAGGGGCTCACCAAGGCTATTTATGGTGCCATCAACCGCTGTCTCAAAAAGCTCGAACAGCTTGATCCGGACTGTCGCCACGCCGAGATCCGTCTCGAC
>DASVLR010000034.1:0-2206 GCA_036384775.1 Minisyncoccota bacterium | reverse complement strand
TGTGCATGGTACTTTTCATCACATCATTCATCGCGGGCTTCCTTACGATTCTCGCACCGTGCATACTTCCGCTGCTGCCGGTTACTCTTGGCGGGGCGGTTGCTGACGCGCACAATCGTCGACGACCGTTTATCATCATCGCATCGCTATCGGTGTCTGTTTTTGTCTTTACGTTACTTCTCAAGGGTTCCACGGCATTGCTTGATGTGTCGCCGTCGGTATGGACATATCTCTCGGCAATTATTCTTGGCATCTATGGTTTGTCCCTGATGTTTCCGTATAGCTGGGCCAAGCTCATGCTCAAAATGCCGGGACACACGGCAGGCGAGAGAGCGGTTTCTGACAGCCGTTCGTCGGCCGTCATCGTCGGTCTCGCACTCGGTCCGGTTTTCACGACTTGCTCGCCAACGTTTTTCCTGATTCTGGCGACAGTGCTGCCGCAGTCATTTGCAGCCGGTATCATCGATCTTGTTGCATATGTCGTCGGTCTTGCACTCGCGTTGCTTCTCGTATCATGGATCGGTCAGAAGCTGGTCACTAAACTTGAATGGACCATCAATCCTACCGGTTGGTTCCGTAGGACGCTCGGCGTACTCTTCGCGCTCATCGCGGTATGTATCGCAGTCGGTTTGGACAAGAAAATCGAAACGTCCATATTGCAGTCGGGATTCTTTGATGTGACCTCGCTTGAGCAGAAAATTCATCAGGCGCTGGATGGCACGGATATGCCGCCGGCGCCCGATGCTGTTGATGTGGTCAGGTCGGCGAACGCGCCGCAAGGTAATTCATGCACGACGACGTCGTGTGTAAACGGTACTGACACATCGAGCAGCACGACGACCTCGGCGTCCACGGCATCGTCGACCACAGCTTCAGCAAAAATCGAAACATATATTAGTCAGAAGATTCCGGGCGAGGTGAAGGGAGGAAAATATGTTGAGATCGCCAAGCCGGCAGGATTCGTAAATAGCGGCCCGCTTAAGCTCGCTGACTTCGTCGGCAAAAAAGTTATCCTCGTCGATTTCATTGATTATTCCTGCATCAATTGCGAACGAACCTTCCCGTATATGAAAGATTGGTGGAGCAAGTATAAGGATCAGGGACTTGAAATCATTGCATTCCACACACCGGAATTTGCCTTTGAGCGTGACCTGAAAAATGTCGAGGCGGCAGCGAAGCAGTTCGGTCTTGAATTTCCTATCGTCCTCGACAATGACTATGCAACCTGGAACGCGTATCACAACCAATATTGGCCTCATAAATACATTATCGATATTCACGGCAATGTTGTGTATGAACACATTGGTGAAGGTGAATACGACAACACTGAAAAGGAGATCGTGAAGCAGCTCAACATCCGCAAGCAGACTCTCGGCGAGAATGGCACAGTCACTCTTGGTGCCAATCCGATGCCGGCGAACTATCTCGTTCAGACAGCAAGTCCGGAAACATACTTTGGAGCGCAGCGAAACGAGTACTTCGGCAACGGGGACCGAGGCAGGCCGGTACACGGGCTTTTCGAAATACCCGTCATCCTTGATCCGAATGTCTTTTATCTCGGCGGTACCTGGGACGTGGTATCGGAATATGCGCAAGGTACGGCCTCTTCCTCAGTTGCATACGTATTCACTGCGGCCAAGATGTATCTTGTTGCAGAGACGAGCACCGGCAAACCAATTCAGGCGCAGATCTTGCTTGACGGTGTACCTATTCCCGCGACGGTTGCGGGTGATGATGTGAAGGATGGCGTGCTCACTATTACGGGTTCGCGTCTCTATAATCTCTACAAGAACCAGCTTCCTGGCAGGCATCGCATTGATATCATCTGGAAGTCGGCCGGCGCTCGCATGTATACATTTACGTTCGGATAAACGCTCAAGCACGATATACTTACACTATGGCTACCTCACAGAAAGAAACGGCGGTGTTTGCGGGCGGATGCTTCTGGTGCACAGAAGCGATCTTCAAGTCGCTTCGCGGAGTTGAATCAGTTATGCCGGGATACACCGGTGGAACACTCAAAAATCCGACGTATGACGATGTCGCTACCGGACGCACCGGACATGCCGAGTCGATCAAGATCGAATTTGATCCGAAGATCATCTCATACGAAGACTTGCTCACGGTCTTCTTCAACACCTGTGATCCGACGACGCTCAATCAGCAGGGCAATGATATTGGCACTGAGTACCGCTCCGCAATTTTC
>DASVLR010000033.1:0-5534 GCA_036384775.1 Minisyncoccota bacterium | reverse complement strand
AGGTAGCGCAGACCCCGACCCTTACCCGTATTCCTTCCAAGAAAGCCGAAGCTCCGAGCAATCTTCCGACCGCATAGCCACGAGACTCATGCAGACCATCACCAAACGATTGTACGGATTCGCTGTGTGTCTTTTTTTATTGGCGGTCATTTTCGTATATGCCGAGTCGCGTCCGCCGCGGCTATTTCCCGAGAATGTTGCCGTAACCGTCGCGAAGGGGATGACTCTGAGCGAGGCCGCCGAGCTCCTCGCACATAACCACCTGATCAGGTCGACATTCTTGTTCAAAGTATATGCCACCATCGTCGGCAGGGGCGACACAGCGCTCAAATCCGGCCAATATTTATTTACCGACTCGACATCGACATATGACGTCGCGAACCGTCTCGTGAAAGGCATCGGCGGATTTCCAATGCTGAAATTCACGATTCCCGAGGGTACGGATTCGTCCGATATTGCCGGCATCATCGCCCGACAAATCCCGAAGTTCGATGCTCAGTCGTTTATAGCAGCAGCACGTCCGTACGAAGGCTATCTTTTCCCGGAGACATATTTCTGGCCGTCGAATATCCAGCCTACGCAGGTAATCTCGATCATGCGGCAGCAGTTCATGGATCAGACCTCGACCACGAGTGTCGCCGAAATTATTTCCTCGTCAACGCGTTCTCTCGACGACATCGTGAAGATGGCTGCAATTCTGGAGCGAGAAGCAAGCTCAACCGCCGATCGTCGCGCCATTGCGGGCATATTGTGGAAGCGCCTCGACGCAGGAGTTCCGCTCCAGGTCGACGCTCCCTTTGAGTACTTTCTCAACAAGTCTTCATCCGAGCTGACCCGTGATGATCTGGCCAAGAAGAGCCCGTATAATCTCTATCTCAACAAAGGTCTCGGCCCGACCGCAATTGCGAATCCGGGTATTTCAGCCATCGTAGATGCTGCGAGTCCGACCGCGTCGAAATACTGGTACTACTTGTCAGACAAGCATGGTGTGCTGCATTATGCAGCTACCTTAGAAGGACATGCTGCCAATAAGAACAAATATCTTCCATAAAGCCCGCGCGGCGCGACACAATCGCGTGTTTGTCGGCATGTCCGGCGGCGTCGATAGTTCGGTTTCGGCGGCACTTCTGAAGCGCGCCGGTTATAACGTCACGGGCGTGTTCATAAAAGTCTGGCAGCCTGACTGGATAGAGTGTAACTGGCGAGAGGAGCGCCTTGAGGCTATGCGCGCAGCAGCACACCTCGATATTCCGTTTGTGACGCTCGATCTCGAGCGCGAATACAAAGAAGGTGTCATCGATTATATGATCAGGGAATATGCAGCAGGACGAACACCAAATCCTGATGTCATGTGCAATCGCGAAGTAAAGTTCGGCGCTTTTTGGAAGTGGGCAGAGCTGCAGGGTGCCGATTATATTGCTACCGGCCATTATGCCCGGAATGAGCTCGGCTCGGACGGTTCGCGTCATATGCGAATTTCAAAGGATCTTAATAAGGATCAGACGTACTTCCTGTGGACGCTGACGCAGGCAGATCTCAAACACGTGATGTTTCCGGTCGGACACATGACGAAGGACGAGGTGCGTGCTGCTGCCAAGAAATTCGAGCTACCGAATGCCGAGAAGAAAGATTCTCAGGGCCTCTGCTTCATCGGCAAAGTCGATGTGAAGGAGTTTTTGCAGCATTACATCTCGCCGAAACCCGGCATAGTTCTCAATGAGGCAGGAAAAGAGATCGGCACTCATCCTGGCGCCTTACTTTTCACTATCGGAGAGCGTCACGGCTTCACGATCAGTGGCGAGGCGAAGACACCACACGATGCCGCCTATTATGTAGTGTCAAAAAATACTGAGGCGAATACCATTACTGTTTCCACGAAGGTGGTAGATCCTACGAAAAAAGCGTACAATCCGCCACCTTCACAATCCGAGGTTAGGTCTTCAGCCAATCTTATCCGGGTCAGCTGGACATGCGAACCTCTCAGGACCGGCGATAAAATCCAGGCTCGCTCCCGTTATCGCGAAACACTGCAGGCTGCAACTATTACCTCCATCGAGCTCGGTTCTGGCACAGCAACTGTCTCATTCGACACTTTTCAGCCGACACTCACATCGGGACAATCACTCGTTATCTACAGAGACGGCGAATGCCTTGGTGGAGGCGTGATAGAATAAGCGCATCATGAAGCGCGCTGCTTCTTTTCTTATTTTCTCGATACTCGGCATCACAGTCATAATCACCAGATATATCGGAACCGCATCTGTTGCGTATGCGCATACCGGATCATCAACTCCTGCGATCCCAAAAGAGATAACTATCGGCGACACGACCAAGAAGCAGGTCATTTTTACCTTTGACTGCGGCGATAAAGCTGCATCAGTTAATGGTATTCTCGCGGTACTCGCAAAACACCACGTGAAGGGAACATTTTTCGTGACGGGCACCTTTGCCAAAACATATCCTGAATTCATCCGTGCGATGGTCAACGGCGGCCATGAGATTTTCAATCATACATACGACCATCCCCATCTGACCGAACTGCCCGATTGGAGGATCACCCAGGAATTAGCACTACTTGAACAGACAGTGTATTTGATCGCCGGCACTTCGACTCAACCATACTTCCGGCCACCCTACGGAGATCGCGATCGTCGAGTCCGTGCGGCAGCTGCACGCCTTGGATATCGATCCGTATATTGGACAACCGATGCTCGTGACTGGCAGGAAACTTCAGGTATGACAGCGGACCGTGTAAAAGAGAAGATTCTCAACAGCATGCAGCCGGGCGCGATATATCTCATGCATGGGGGCGACCGGATTACTGCGGCAATCCTCGACGATGTACTCACAAACGTCGAACAACGCGGCTACAAAGCTGTCTCGTTGACCCAAGGTTTATAGCGATCACACAGTCACCGTCCGGTAATTTTTCGCGGAAGATGTGCATGCTATACTTTCGGCATGAGCACTCATCTGGTTATGATCACCAAGTCCGATGGTACTCGCGAACAATTCGACGAGGCAAAACTTGCCGCGTCGCTGAAAAAAGTCGGCGCATCACCCGAGATTATCGGGCACATCACCGATCAAATCGAGCGCGAAATGTGGGAGGGAATGACGACTGCGGATATTTATTCCCGCGCGTTTACGCTTCTACGCAAGAAGAATCACAAGACCGCCATCAAATACTCGTTGCGCCGCGCACTGTTCGAGCTCGGTCCGGACGGCTTTCCATTTGAACGTTTCGTCGCACGCATTTTCGAACACTGGGGCTACGAAGCAATTACCGACCAGCTGGTGATGGGCTCCTGTGTTGAACACGAGGTGGACGTGGTGGCATGGAAGGGCGACGAACTCGTCATGGCTGAGGCAAAATTTCACAATGTCATCGGTCTTGCTTCCGATGTCAAAATTGCACTCTACGTAAAGGCCCGTTTCGACGATCTGTCAGATACGGTATTTGATTATGGCGGCAAGGAGCGCAAACTTTCTCCACAGGGTCATTGGCTCGTGACCAACACCAAATTCACCGAAACCGCCATCAAATATGGTGAGTGTAAGGGTCTCAGGATGCTCGGCTGGAATTATCCGAACAAGGACAATCTCCACCAGATCATCGAGGAGAACGGCCTGCATCCGATCACATGTCTGACGACGCTCAATCATCAGGAACAGCGCACCCTCATCGGTCTCAACACACTGACCTGCATTGATCTCATCGGCAAGCCAGACGTCCTCAAGAAGGCCGGCGTTCGTCCGGAAGCGATCGAAGAGGTACTGACTGAGGCGCAGCTTGTGGTACAGCAGGTGAAGTAGCATGACCAAATACGACAAGATGAAGCAGATCCGTGACGAGCTCGTTGCCGGCACGTCGTTGCCGCTCTACAACTATCGAACGGAAAACAAATTTCATCCCGTCATCGGCGAAGGAAGTCATGACGCGCATATCATGTTCGTCGGCGAGGCGCCTGGTCTCAACGAAGCAAAGCAGGGCAGGCCCTTCTGCGGCGCATCCGGCAAATTCCTCGACGAAATGATCGCGTCTATTGGTCTGCAGCGTGCCATTGTCTATATCACGAACATCGTGAAGGATCGTCCGCCCGAGAATCGTGATCCGACCGATGATGAGATTGCCGCGTATTCGAACTATCTCGATAGGCAAATCGAGATCATTCAACCGAAAGTCATTGCGACACTCGGCCGCTTTTCAATGACATATATCATGCGCAAATTTGATCTGGATCTTGAACTCGCGCCGATCAGCAAAATTCACGGTACGGAGTTCAATGCGCGTGCATCATACGGACCAATTTCTATCGTAACGCTGTACCATCCTGCAGGAGCACTTTATAACGGCGGTATGCGTGCTACACACATCAAAGACTTTGGGGTTTTGAAAAAGTACGTCTAGGGAGTAGGATGAATGAATGAAAGATAAACTACTCACCACTCTCAAGGAACGCCTGAGCGAAATAGCATATTTGGGCTCATTGTCAGCACTGGCTAATTGGGATCAGGAGGTTCATATGCCACACAAGGGGGCCGAACATCGTGCAATCGCGATTTCTCATCTTTCGACCATTCTGCACGACAAGTTTGTCGCTATCGATGCGGATGGGACTCTGACCAAACTCAAGAAGCTCCTTGATCAGAAAAAACTGAAGGGTGACGACGCAGTCATCGTACATGAGACATGGCGCACGTTCGATAGAGAGCACAAATTGCCGACCGTCTTTGTAAAAGAACTGGCGCAGGTCACATCACAGGCTCAGGGTGTGTGGGCCGAGGCTCGCAGGAACAATGATTTCAAGTTATTTTTGCCGTGGCTCAAGAAGATAGTTGCTCTGAAGCAGAAAGAGGCTGAGTTCGTCGGATATGAGGACTCTCCGTATGACGCGCTCCTCGACGTGTATGAGCCGGGAATGACTTCCGGGGAGACAACGCGCGTACTCAATGACGTCAAAGATTTCCTCGTGCCATTCCTGCAGAAGATCCGCGACTCAAAGACAAAGATCAACAAGAAACTACTTGCGGGAACATATCCGATAGACAAGCAGCTTGAATTCAACACGAAACTCGCCCAGGAACTGGGCTTCGACATGCAGGCGGGAAGATTGGACAAGAGTACGCATCCGTTTGCGAGCGGATTTCATCCGCACGATGTTCGTATTACGACCAGGTTCAACGAGAAGGATGTCTTCGAGTCTATTGGCGCAACGATCCACGAGACCGGACATGCACTCTACGAGCAAGGTCTGCGACATGAGACATATGGAACGCCGCTGTCAGAGACCATTTCTCTCGGCATTCACGAATCTCAGTCGCGTCTGTGGGAAAACATGATCGGCAAAGGTATGCCGTTCTGGAAGTATTTCTACCCGAAGCTTCAGAAGGAATTCCCGGTGCCATTCAAGAAGGTCAAACTTGCTGATTTCTATAAAGCACGTAACCAGGTGACCTCATCACTGATCAGGATCGAATCCGACGAAGCTACCTACAACCTCCACATCATCATCCGCTATGAGATAGAAAAG
>DASVLR010000032.1:0-14672 GCA_036384775.1 Minisyncoccota bacterium | reverse complement strand
ACAGACTGTTCGTAAGTTTAATGAGGTAGATGCGGATCATGCTCGCAAAGAGGGCGAGGGAGACGGCTCGCTCGAATACTGGCGCACAGTCCACAAGAAATTTTTTACCAAGGAAGGCACATATTCACCGGATATGAAGGTGGTGTGCGAGGAATTTAAGCTCGTAAAGAAACTGTAATTTATGATCAAACTTGCAGGTGCAATTATTCAGGATCCACAGACCGGATATATATTATTGCAGCATCGAGACAATAATGCGCCAACAAACCCCAATAAATGGGGTTTATTCGGAGGTCACATGGAAGGAGATGAAACACCGGAGGTGACAGCTCGAAGAGAGCTCAGGGAAGAGTTGGGTATAGATGTACACATTTCTGAAGTTCAGCACGTGCATGCATATCAACGTGATGCGGACACATACCGATACTTGTTTTCAGTAAAGCTGCCGATGGATTCTAAACTTGTGCTTGGTGAAGGTCAGGGATATGCTTGGGTTGACCCTCGGAAGGTATTTTCTTACGATCTGACTGATACTGCTCGGCACGACCTCACGCATTTTTTGACGAAATAACATGAACTTCACCCGTGTAAAAATTGTTGTCACTGTTCCGACCTCTTACGCTGATGAGATCCGAGATGCTGCCGGCAAAGCCGGTGCAGGAAAGATTGGCGCATACAGCTACTGCAGCTTCTCTGTAAAGGGAAAAGGACGCTATCTACCGGCTGTTGATGCAAAGCCGTATAAGGGTAAGCCGGGCAAACTAGAAGCGGCTATAGAGGCTCGAATTGAGTTTACGTGCGATATGTCCGTCACAAAGGAAGTCATCGACGCTATTAAGAAGGTGCACCCATATGAAGAGGTTGCATTAGATGTGTATCCGTTACAAGATATTTCATAAACCCATGGCCACCATCGATGATTTCCAAAAAATAGATATTCGCGTCGGCAGACTGATCAAAGTCGAGGATTTTCCTGAGGCCCGAAAGCCCGCCTTTAAGCTCACGATAGATTTCGGACCTGAGATCGGCATCAAGTCCTCTTCGTCTCAAATTACAGCACGTTACAAGAAAGAAGAGCTGGTCGGCACACTGGTGCTTGGTGTGGTGAACTTTCCGCCGCGTAAGGTTGGCGCTTTTGTATCCGAAGTGCTGACTCTTGGTACGCATGACGAAAAAGGCGAGGTGATCCTCGCCCGTCCCGACGCATCTGATGCGGTGCTTGGAAGCCGTCTGGCCTAACTACTTCTTGGTCGTAGTCGCCGCGCTTGTTGAAGTTGCGGTTGACTGCTGTTTTGGGGCAGCGAGCTGTGCGGTCGGCTTGCCGATAAATGTCAGCGAGCTGACGACTTTGTGCGCGATATCAACCTCTGATTGAGGCGTGCCTTCGTAGCCAAACTCTGCGGCGCCAATGCCGGTGTTCTCATCGCGCGGAAGCAGGAAGTATTCACCAGTCGGAGTGCGGCCGGTATAGAACGTCTTTCCGTCCATGGTTACCGGGCGGCTTGATGTGCCAAAGATGTCCTGAATGCGTTTGTCGTATGCGCCGATCTGAAGCTTGATGATCTCTTGCTGAGTAACAGATGTTACCGGAGTGCCGCTCGCATTCGGCGCGGTGGTAGTCGAAGTCACCCAGTGTGCCACAAACAGGCAGCAGGTTTCGCCGGTAAGCTTGTCCTCAAAGATCCAATCAGACGGGAAGGTGACCGAAAAGCCGAAGTCCTTTTCGATATAGGTCTTCATGCCATCTTTTTCGACGACATTCGGAGCTGTCGCGGTCTTATGGGCCATGCCAATAACAACGACAACGATAAGTACGATAACGATAAGTGCGGCGATAATGTGTGATTTCTTCATATAATTATGTGAGTTGTCATATCATAGCGAATCTATGAGATGTTTCCAAATTGCATACATGGCGTAGGTATCGAGTTTGCAATATGCCTTGAGATTTGTTGCGATGACGGCCCGTTCGGCGCTCGTCAGAAGAGTGCCTTCGACTGTTTTGCCGGTAGTCATTTCATTCCACTTTTGAGAAGCGGTGCCGCCCTCGCGAATGTCGAGGTTCTTGTATGACAGCTCAGGTACGAGCACGGGCAGCACATACTTGATCGACGTCGATCCGTAGAAGTCCTGATGGACGTGATACTGCTTGGTAAATATATCCATGAGGTCATAGACACGACCGTTGAGATCGTCAAAAAAACCGCGGGTGTGCGGCAGTCGCCGCGCGATTTCTTCGTTGCGGCCCTGCTCGAATTTTTTGTTCCAGACGATGACCGTACCGATCTTGCCGATATGTTTCATGAGAGATGCGGCGAGGGCGGGACCCGGATCGTCAGTGCCTTCATGCAGAAACTCAAAATGCGCGGGATCGGTGTCATCGGCGCTTTCGGCAACATGGAGCGAATACTGGAACGGGATCTGCTGATACGGCGAATAGCCGCTGAAGCGGGGAATTGCACAGGGGAATGTTTCGTAGTCGAGAAAATAGAGCGGGTAGACAAGGCTGTTGAGCTCGCCGGCGATCTTGTCGAGACGCACGATGGGTCGCTTGCTAATGTAGGTCGATACCTGATTTGCCTGGATCTCCGACAGCGCCATTGATTCGGGGATCTGATCGAGCGTATAGATACTGCTGTCGATGAGCTCGGTCAGTTTTGCCTTCGAAACACCGATACGGGCAATATCATGAACGCTGTATTCCGGCACCTGAGGGTTTGAATAACTGAACGTCGTGCAGTGCGCTGAGCGGCCCTTGTAGATGCAGGTACATGGTCCGGACGGCTCCGTGCCTGAAAACAAATAGTCCTGCGCCTCCTTCATTTCCGCCTCAACCTCAGGCAGCATGGCGTTCACGGCCTCGCTCACATCGTCTGCGACAAATAATTTGATGAGATCGAGTGCGCCGTCGCGGATATAATCGGGGTTGAGGTGGAGCAGATTGATGCCGCCGACCGTGAGTCCCGCTTTTCGTACAAGAGCCACCTGAAAGGCAAGGTCATACAGGTGCAGCTTTTCTTTGATCGCGTTCGAGGCTTTGATTTCGTAAATAGTCCAGGATTTTTTTGCGGGATCATAGGTCAGGACGTCGACGGCGGCAAGAAAACGATCGCGCAGAAATACGGGCTGAAATAGCGATGCGGCGGCGTCATTTTTCTGCGCCTCGGCAATGAGATCGGCAGTGCGTTCCCGGGCCGCTTCGTCACGGCCCTCAATAAGGATGCCGGTGGGGAAGAGTTTGCGGGCCTCCGCCTCGACCTCGTTACCGGTCTCGATGATCGATAGTTCGAATGCCGAAAGCTCGCCCCGATAATACACGTCGGGCTTGTGCAGTTTGAGCCAGGTGTTCTTCGGGCATTCCCGATAGAGCAGATAGTCAGTTTTTGATACCAGGTGTTGTTGTGCCAATGCTTGGTAAGAGGGTCTCTATCGTATTTCTCAGCGTAGCATATGATTGGAGACCGATAAGCTCGATGCGATTGCCGAGCGGTGTGAAGATGTACGTCGTAGGCGTACCGGTGATGCCTGCTGCCAGGCCCTTGTCGTAAGCAAGGCTGATCTTTTTTTCATAGCGGCGTGCGGACATGCAGTCGTTGAATGACGAGAAGTCGACGCCGATCTTGCGTACCAGAGAATCGATGACTGCCCGGTCGATGGTCGCGCCGCGCGTCTCTGCGCCGTCGGGAAACGTCGAGAACCATTGTTTTTCGAAGGAGAAGAATGCGCTATTGCCGCCGAGTTGTGCCACGCACTCGAGAGCCTCGGCCTGCGTACCCGAATTGGGGTGCGGTATCGTACCTGATGCGTCGATCGGCTTCATGAGAAGGGGCAGGCTGCGATATACCCAGGCGACCTTGCCCGTCGGACCGTACAGGTTCATGATTTGCACCATTGCCGCGTTCATCTCCCGACAATATGGACAGGAAAGGTCGGAATATTCGACCAGCTTGATCGGGGCGTTGGGATTGCCCAGAATGTGGTCGTCTGCCGTGACCGGAGGAACGTCATCGACCAGAGAAAGACCGTCCGGTCCTGCTGAGTCCGTGCGTAACGCCGACACACCGGTGGCTGCAGGACGATTGATCCAGATGATTGCACACGCGATGAGCGCGCCGGCTATGATGATGGCAGACGCTATGCTCAATGCTCCTCGGTTGGTTTTCATCGGTCAAATTATATCACTGCGGCAAATATTCGGACAGATGACCGTATAAGTTAGAAAGGAAGGGTGAACGTGAGCGCGCTCTCGTTGCGCTGCATCCAGGGAGCCGTATTGAGCTTGATCTGGCGTATGCCGCCGCTGATGTCCTTGAATTTGAGATGTCCGTTCTTAACCGCAAAATCGAATAGCTCGCGAGTGAGCTTCACATCGTCGGTACAGTACGTGATGATCTTGTCGACCTCGCCCTTTTTCCACCATTCGACGGCCTCGAGTCCATGACCGCTCTTGGATGTGCCGAGCGTTGCCGAGGCGACGGAATCGAGCTTGAGACGGCGGCCGAGCACGAGCTGTATTTCCTTCATAAGGTCGATGGATTTGATCTTTGTCAGATCGCCGGGGTAGTACTTGTTGAGCAGGGGGATATCGAAGTGCTCGCCGTTCCAAGTGACGAGACCGTCCGCGGACTCAAGGATGGGCCAGAGACCTTTGAGATCGTTTACCACGAAGCTTTTGAACTCCTGACCTGCCGGTGCACCCGAGTCGTGGATGCAGACGACGGAGATATCGAGCGAAGTGGGGTCATTGGAACCGACGTCCTGGAAGATATTCTGAGTTTCAGTATCGATCGTGATGATTCGCATGCGGGCCATTGTATCGTTTCAGTGACGCTCCCGCAAATCTGATCCTTCGCTACTCGGGAAACTAGGTAGCTTTTTTATGTACGAGAAATATATGATGCGATCTCCTTTACTGCATCTGACGAGAATGTCTTTTCTGAACCGTCAGCGAGCTTCTTGATGACTATGGCCTTGCCGCGAACTTCTTCTTCGCCGATAACGACGACGAATGGAAGATTGTTTTTTGAAGCCTTGCTCATCTGGTCGCCGACTTTCTTGCCGGAGAGATCGGTCGAAACACGAATACCAGCCGAACGGAGAGTCTGAGCGAGATCGAGGGCGAATGGGGCGCTTTCCTGACCGGCGATAACAATGCCGAGGTCTGCTGCTGGTCGATTTGCAGGGAGTGTTTTGTAGGTTTCCATAACGTCACGCGCGGTCACATCACCTGCGCCGAAACCGACAGCGGGGACTTTTTCGTTGCCGAAGAGGGAAAGGAGGTCATCGTAGCGGCCACCACCAAAGAGGGCGCGACGATTGAGCGGATTGAGATCGTACACCTCGAACACCGTACCGGTGTAGTAGTCGAAGCCGCGCATAATAGTCTGATCGAAGCGGGCATTGGTCACACCGAGACGTTCGAGGCCGGCGAGGACTTGGCGGATCTCCTTGAGACCGACATGTTCTTCCGCGGTCTGCGGGAGATTTGAAGTAAACTCCTCAAAATTCTTGGAATTGAGAAGGGTCAGGAACTTGTCAGCCTGATCATCCTTCGTGCCAAAAATCTCACGGGCAGCGATCTCAAAATCGCCCTCTTTTATCTTATCCTTGCGGTCGATGAGCTTTGCGAGCTTGTACGCGGCTTCTTCGCCTAGCGGGAATACCTCGCGGAGAATATAATTCACCACCTTGCGATTGTTGATGCGAATCTCGAAATCAGAGTCTTTGAGACCATACGCGCGAGTGATGTCATAGGCGATATTGATGATCTCAATATCTGCATTGCTGGATTCGACACCAAAGATGTCGATGTTGAGCTGCCAGTGCTCACGAACACGACCACGCTGCGGCTGCTCGTAGCGGAAGAGGTTCGGAATCGAGAACCAACGAAGCGGGAAGACAAGCTCACGACGGCGGGCTGCCACCATGCGGGCGACGGTCGGAGTCATCTCCGGACGGAGGGTGACCTCGCGATCACCACGGTCGGTGAAGGTATAGGTCTGATCGTTGACGATTTCTTCGCCTGACTTGGCACGATAGAGATCGGCCGGCTCGAGAACAGATGCGTTGTATTCTTGATAGCCGTATTTCTCGGCGACACCACGCCAGATACCGAAAATGGCGTTCTGGATGGTCATATCGGCCGGGAAGAAGTCACGGACGCCCTTATATGCGTCTGTAGAGAGTTTTTTGGGCTTGTTTTCTGACATGTGGAACATTGTAACAGCAGGAAGCCGCCTTTGCTATATATCGCCGTGTGTCGCATACTTTGGGCATGGCCTACTATTTTGTACTCATTGCGGCGACGCTATTGCTCATTCCGGGCATTGTTATGGCGGTACTGCCATTCCCGGGCATTATCTATATGTTCGCGATCGCGGTCATCGCGGCATTGTTCGATGGCTTCGTGCATCTTTCTGGTTTTGATATCGGGGTTCTTACTGTGGTAACGGTGCTTGTACTTCTGGTTGATCTGTTTTCGGGCATTATCGGCGCTAAAGCCGGCGGGGCACACTGGTCTTCAATTATCTGGAGTCTGGTCGGTTTCATTATCGGTTCAATCATCATTCCTGTTCCGATTCTCGGATCACTGGCGGGCATGTTCCTCGGTGTGTTGGTCTCTGAGTGGTATCACACACAGGATATTCGTCACGCCAACAAAGCAGCCCTCGGCAGCTTCTGGGGTTGGGTTGCGGGTACTGGTTTCAAGCTGGCAGCCTCGGTGGTATTTCTTGTATTGTTTGTCGTTTTGGGAGTCTGGTAATGAAGAAATTCGAAATCATATACAAACATGTCGGTGAGACTCCGCTGGAAGCATTGGAGCGATTTCGTGCGGAACGAATTGCGGCTGGTCATACTGATGTGGCAGATATTCCGATGACATATGCCGGCCGCCTTGATCCGATGGCGGAGGGTGAACTGCTGATTCTGCTGGGAGAGGAATGTAAACAGAAGGAAAAGTATCTCGGTCTGGATAAGGAATATGAGATAGAGGTGGTTTATGGAATACAGACTGATACGCACGATGCGTTGGGTTTGGTCACAGTGGTTGATCCTACGAAAAATTCGAACAATCTACCGCTACCACTCGAGCAGTATGTCGGCCTCTTCATGCAGGAGTATCCAGCCTATTCATCCCGCACCGTGAATGGAAAGCAGCTTCATGAATTAGCTCGTGCCGGAGAATTGCCCGAAGAAATGCCGACGAAAGAGGTAGAGATATATTCGATTGAACTCCTAAGACAAGAAGTAATTTCAGGAAAGGATCTGAAATCACGCATTTCTGAAATGATCGGACGCGTGAACGGCGATTTTCGCCAGGAAGAAATCATGGTGCGATGGAATGAAGTGTTGGCCGACAATCAGTCATTTCCGATCGCCCAACTCAGGGTGAGCTGTTCGAGTGGTACCTATATGCGATCGTTGGCACAGAGGATTGGAGGATTTGCGCTCACAATCAGGCGCACAAAAATCTTCCTGCCAAAATAAAAACCGGCCCCTCACAGGGCCGGCTCTTTTTGTTACCCAGTCGGTAAAGCAGCTGCTTTACCCGGTAGGTAATCCTGCTGGATTACATAAAGTTGCCACCGCGACGTGCGCGTGCACGATCGAGTTCGGTGAGATATTTCTTGCGGAGGCGGATATTCTTCGGAGTGATCTCGAGGTATTCGTCATCGCGCATAAGTTCGAGACCGCGCTCGATAGAGAGTTCGTAGTGGGGAACGAGGGTCAAAGCCTCATCCTTACCCGATGAACGCATGTTCGACATTGCCTTTGCCTTACACGGGTTCACATCGAGATCGTCACCCTTTGAGGTGTCGCCGATGACCATACCTTCATACACTTCGATTGCAGGGCCGATATAGAGACGTCCGCGATCCTGGAGATTCCAGAGAGAGAAGGCGTAGGTACGGCCGCTGGCCATTGAGGTCATAGAACCGCTTTCGCGCTTCTCGATTTCGCCCGCGTACGGCTTGAAGCCAAGCACGCGTGACGACATGATACCTTCGCCCTTGGTGTCGATAGTAAAGATGTTTTTGTAGCCGAGGAGACCACGAGTTGGGATCTCGAAGACCATGCGAACCTGGTTGCCATGCGTGGTCATGTTGGTCATGACACCCTTACGCTTGCCGAGCTTCTCAATGATGATGCCCGAAGTAGATTCCGGGGTATCGATGATGAGTTCCTCGAACGGTTCGAGCTTCTCGCCGCCTTCTTCCTTGATGATGACCTTCGGCTGTGAGATCTGAACTTCATATCCTTCACGGCGCATGGTCTCCAAGAGGACACCGATGTGGAGTTCACCACGACCGAGAACGGTGAAGCCTTCGGCGCTGCCCGGCTCATTGCCGCCCGTCGACGTGAAATCAACCTTCAGACCCACGTTGGTCTCAAGTTCCTTTTCAACGCGTTCACGAATCTGACGACCGGTCACAAAGGTACCTTCGCGACCAGCAAACGGAGAGTTATTCACGAGGAACTGAAGGGAAATGGTCGGTTCGTCCACCTTAATAGCCGGAAGCGGCTGGGTAGCGTCGTTATCTGAAATGGTTTCACCGATATAGATCTGCGGGAGACCGGCGACCGTTACGATGTCGCCTGACTCTGCCTGCGGAATTTCAACACGCTTCTTACCTTCGAAGGTAAAGAGCTTGGTGACCTTGCCGCTGTAGGCTTTACCGTTAACATCCTTTACGAAAACGGTCTGACCGTTCTTGATGGTACCGTCATAGACACGAGCGATAGCGAGACGGCCGAGGAAGTTATCATAGCCGAGGTTGAACACCTGCGCAGTGAGAGGGGCAGTTGCGCTCTTATTAGCAGGAGGAACGTGCGCAAGCACCATGTCGAGGAGCGGGGTGAGATCCTTACGCTCGTCGGTGAGATTCTTCATCGCAACACCCTGGCGGCCGATGGCGTAAATAGTCGGGAAGTCGAGCTGAGCATCGTTGGCACCGAGCTCCATAAAGAGTTCGAGGATTTCGTCATGTGCACGAGCCGGATTTGCAGCCGGCTTGTCGATCTTGTTGAGGATGACGATCGGCTTGAGACCGAGTTCGAGAGACTTTTTGAGCACGAAACGGGTCTGCGGCATCGGACCTTCCTGTGCATCGACGACGAGAAGCACGGTATCAATAGCGCGGAGCACGCGTTCCACTTCTGAACCGAAGTCAGAGTGACCCGGGGTGTCCACGATGTTGATCTTGGTGCCCTTGTAGGTGATCGAAGTGTTCTTGGCGTAAATAGTAATACCGCGCTCCTGTTCGAGTGCGTTTGAGTCCATTGAGCCGTCGTCACCGTGACCGCACTGGGTCATGATGGCATCGGTCAACGTCGTCTTGCCGTGGTCCACGTGCGCGATGATAGCGATATTGCGAATTTCCATAATAATTAATTTGATTACGAGCGGTTATGAGATGCGGGCCGGCCCTTCATTAAAAAACGGGCGGTTGCCCATGTATGCATAAATATAGCATTAAATAGGCTCATTGTCAAAAAGTCGGGGATGTCCGAACTACGGCTTGAATTCATCACTTTTTGAGTCATTTTTTATGCGGATTTGAACTCCCGGCGCATACAATATGCGCATGCCAGAGAAAAAACAAAGTACGCATCCGTCAATTGAGTGCAGATGTGACGCCTTCGATTCGGCCGTTCAGGTCATTGACGGTCTTATGGAACATGCCTGTCGTATGCGCGCGTCGGATATACATATCGATCCGCATCCTCTGGAAACGGTCGTGCGTATGCGCATCGACGGTCAGCTTGAGCCGATTGGCACGATACGCCGACAACTGCACGAGGAAGTCATTGCGCGACTCAAAATTCTCTCGGGTGCCCGCACGGATCTGCATGCCGTTCCGCAGGACGGCAGGTTCAGGACAAAGGTGGCAGATGCGCCGTACAACATCCGCATTTCATTCATGCCCACATATCACGGCGAGAATGCGGTGATACGACTCCTGCCCGCATCATTCGGAGTTGCGGATACGTTTGCCGGTCTTGGATTTACGCCGGATCATGCCGCACTGATTCTGAAGACGCTGCGGATGCCCAACGGGCTCATTCTTGCCACCGGCCCTACCGGTTCCGGCAAGACAACGACATTGCGGGTATGCCTTGGCCTCAAGGCCGCAGAGCAAATATCCGTTATGACTCTCGAGGATCCCGTCGAGTATGAAGTACCCGGCGTGAGACATGTGCATATTCGGGAATCGTTTGGCGTGACATTTGCATCCGGACTTCGATCTGCGCTGCGTCAGGATCCCGACGTTATTATGGTCGGTGAGATCCGCGATGCGGAAACTGCACGTACCGCGGTGGCGACTGCGCTTACCGGTCATCTCGTCTTGTCGACGCTTCATACTAACTCCGCACTTGATACCATCCTGCGTCTCGCACAGATGGGCCTCGAACGATACCTCATCGCGGCAACGCTCAAACTGGTGATTAGTCAGCGGCTTGTCAGAACGATATGCCGCGCATGTGATGGCACCTCAGGGTGCATTGCATGCAGGGGCGGCGGTTTTATCGGTCGATCGGTAGTCGCAGAGGTTCTTGAGATAGACGACGGTCTGCGGGATCTCATTATTCGCGGAGAATCCGCAGCATCGGTACGTGACTATGTCCTGAATCTCGGCTTCCGCGAGTTGTGCCGGGATGCCGATGAAAAGGTCGAATGGGGAGTCACGACTCGCGATGAAGTTCTCCGCGCACTCAATACATGAACCTATGAACAGGAAAAAGCTTATTATTCTCATGGATCAGCTGGATATGTATGTGCGTGCCGGATTATCAATCGATCAGGCACTCCGAAGTATGGAGGGAAGCGTCGGGTCCAGAAATATTCCGAAACTCCTTCGCGTGAGCGAGTCTGTCCAATCCGGCAGGAGTCTGTCTGTTGCGTTGTCGGAAGAATTTCCGTTGCCCTCAGCCGTACGCGGACTCATTGATTCCGGTGAAAGCTCGGGCACGCTTGCTGATACGCTGTCCTCATGCAAATCATTGCTTGAACGTCAGGAAGAACTGGTGAAGAAATCCATATCGGCACTGGTCTATCCGTGCGTAATCGGTATTGCCACCCTCGGGCTGACCATCGGCCTCATTGAAGGCATCATGCCCCAGATCATCCCGCTGCTTACAAGTTTGCACGCACAGCTGCCGCTGCTGACCAGAATTGTCATGTGGGGATCCCGATTCACCACATCGTATTGGATCTATATGGTTATCGGAAGCTCAGGGTTCGCATTTTTGGTTTCATTTCTGTATCGCACGAGTATGCGGACCCGCCATCTGGTTCATTGGATGATGCTGCGTATTCCAATTGCGGGCACCTTGACCACAAAATATTCCATGGCTTTGTTTTATGAATCGCTTGGGTCCATGATTATCGCCGGTATTCCGATGACGAGCGCATTCTCGCGCGCGCTCAATTCGATTGCCGTGCTGCCGATTCGCGAAAAATTCCGACAAAAGTCGGAGCCGCTCATTCGAGGAGCCCCGTGCAGCAGTATTGCCGAAGTTCAGCTTCGAGGAGCGCCCCGGTATGCAGTCTCGATGCTCGTGGCGGGAGAAAGCTCCGGAACGCTCGGTATGTGTATGCGCCGTATTTCTTCAATGCTCGACAAGGATCTGGAGCATGCGCTGAAACGACTGACGGCACTGCTTGAGCCGGTGATGATGATTGCGATGGGCGGCATCGTCGGTTCGATTGCATTATCAATCATGCTGCCAATCTATGATATCTCCAAGGCATTGCAACGATAGCGGCTTCATGGTGCTTGATGCGATCCTTGCGTTGGCGCTTTCGGCCCTACTGGTTGGTCTGCTGTCATACTCGACTCTTACTGCCTCATCCATGTATGAACGTGCCGTTGCGAAAAAGATGGTGTTGAATACGTACCAGGCGCATTCCTCAGAGTTCAGCAATCTCATGCCCGGCGATGTGATAGCCGCCACGTATTACGGGACGTCTACGCCGGCGGTTACAGTTGTGGCAACCGCACGATGGTACGGAAATGATCGGGTCGAAACGGATATCGAAGCATCATCATCAAACCGTTCAGTCCAATTTCGCGCCATACGAAGATACCCGCTCCTATCGGATATTGACAGTGCGGGGACACCTCTGTGCTCTCCTGAATATAAAACTATTGCTTCGATACAACCCGTCATGCTGCCTATCGATGCATCATTACCACTGACCGATCTGCAGGTGCGCAATGGCATCGCCTACATCACCTCAGATTCGAACAAGCAACCGGATCCCGATGTGTTTATAGTCGACATTCGTGATCCAGGACATCCGCACTTACTTTCCTCGATAAATACCGGGCCGGGATTGGCAGCCGTGGCTATAGCACAAAACTATATCTATGCGGCTGCAGCCAGCACTGCCGCGCAGATACACGTCATCCGAATGAATAGTTTAGCTTCATTGCAGCTCGTCACAAAATACCAGCTTCCATTACCCGAAGCCTCGACTTCGCCGCCTGCGGGTACCGCGATCTTCTATTCTCTCCGTAAGATTTATCTCGGGACTGAAAAATGGGACGGCCAGGAGTTTTCAATGATCGATATGCGTTCGCCCGAGAACCCGGCCTTCCTTGGCGGTATTGAAACAGGGAGTAAGGTCAATGCCATTACCGTGCGAAATGGCATCGCGTATATTGCTGACTCCGACCAAAATCAACTCCGAACGGTAGACGTGTACGGATCGGTTCCGATTCTTCGCAGTACATTCGCTCCGTCGGGCTGGCAACGACAGGAAGGAGTTTCGATAGCTGATTTTGAGAATGATCTTGGATTTGGTCGGACTTCCGGCGGCTTTGATATTGCGGCGGATAAGGAAGGGTTCTTCTGGCCACACAGTACCTCGATACCCTTTGTTCTCAACAATCCCGGGGGATTGTACGGAATGATCGTGAGTCGCTCTTCTATCTTTGCGATCACGCATTCCTTGAATCAGGAACTGTCGATATTCGATCGGACATTCAGTACAACATCGGTAACGTCTTATTCATTGCCCGTACTACCTCAATCTATAACCTGCGATGTGGACAAGATATATATCCTGGCCAGGACAGCTCCAGCCATATATGAAGTTACATTCAGATAGTTCGAAGCACCGATGCGGTTCCGGATTCACGATTATAGAGATGATGGTGTATATAGTCCTCTTGTCTGGAATACTCACCATACTTGTTCCGTATATCTACATGACCAATGAACAGAATCTCAAACTCATCGCTGCAAGTAGCGCTGCGGTATAGGCGCGGCTTCGGTGCAGCTCTCATGATTATCGCATTTGCTTTCGGGGCAGCGTCATTAGCGATAGTGGCCAACAGTTCAGCGGCTGTGTACGCGGAATCAGTGATAAAAAGTCAGGAGCGTATGCAGAGAAAACTGGATGCGGAAGCCTGTGCTGAATCGGTCGAGCTCATAAAGGCCAAAGATCCCTTTGCGACCGGAGATATCTCGATTCCCGAGTTGAGCTGTCGCGTGCATTTATAAATTTCAGGTACACACGTATGCAATACAGATACAAAGGATTCACACTTATCGAAGTGCTCGTAGTGATCGGGATCATTGCCGTGCTGGCTGCGGTTGTGCTCGTTGCGGTCAACCCGGCACGACAGTTCAAGCTTGCCCGGGATTCGCAGAGAACCGCGAATGTAAACGCGCTGCTGAATGCAATCCATGAAAACATCTCTGAACACAAGGGTATGTTTACGTGCGGAGGCACCGTGCGGCCAATTCCGTCAATTGCCACTTTGGTTAAGTATGGAACAGGATATCCGGCATATCCCGGCGATATCGCCTCATGTCTGGTTCCGGATTATCTATCGGCTCTGCCGTATGATCCGTCGTTGCCCGGTGCGCACTATGCGGGTCCGGATGATTACGATACGGGATATGAAATTGCGCAGGATTCGAACGGGAGAATTACCGCGAGTTCGACGGGTGAGCTTACCGCATCTATCTCGGTGACCAGATAGTCGTGCTACTATAGATGTATGATTTGGCAGCACAGAGGTCTGGTTGCGATAATCGTGGTTGCAGCCACGATTGTCGGCATTGCCGCCGGCGCAAAACTTGCACAGATTCAGCAGGCCGAAAAATACGGATCGATCAACATCACGCTTCAACAACCGGATAGCGGCGGTACCTCAAAGAATAACCCGGTTCAGATTTCAAAGAATTTCTATAAGCCGACGGCACCGACGACGATACCCAAGACGACTCAGAAGCCTGTCGCCACAGCAACGAAAACGCCGACGAAATCCTCAGCCGCAACGCCTCCGGCCGACGGCATTTCCGCAGAGTCATACATCGTCGGCAATTTGGATACGGGCGACGTATATCTCGAAAAGAACGCGGACGCCGTGCTGCCGTTTGCGTCAATGTCGAAACTTATCACGGCACTGGTCGAGACAAATATTTATACGAAGAACGATCGTATCACTATTCCGCATACGAGCGAGGACATCGCCCCGGATCTTTCGGGAGTACGCGAAGGCGAGACGTTCACGGCGCAGGAATTGATCTATCCGATGCTGATGACGTCGTCGAATATCGCAGCCGAAGCCTTTGCAAGTTCCGCATCGTCGACCAGCCGCACCGAGTTCCTGAATCTGATGAACGGCTACTCATGGGAGATCGGTATGCCGCAT
>DASVLR010000031.1:0-6735 GCA_036384775.1 Minisyncoccota bacterium | reverse complement strand
GCGAATTCGTATATAGTTATGTAGTCAGAGCGCGTCACCACGCGCCCTCGTCGTTCAACGGATAGGACGCAAGATTGCGGATCTTGTAATAGAGGTTCGATTCCTCTCGAGGGCACAGATACATTTGTATTACATTCAATTCCCGCAGCCGGATGTTCCCGTACCTTGGTATATAATTCTCTCATGGCAAGAATCTACAGCTCACTTTTTCTCGGTAGTATTTCCGCCCCGTGGTTTTTTGTACTCGGCTTCAATGCACTAGCCCACTTCTCGCCGGCGTTTTCGTGGACGTGCCTGTCCGTTCTGAGCACAGCTTCCGCAGTTGTGTGGACAACGCTTATGCATGAAACATCTTTTGAACGTTCTATACGGAAGATACCCGGATCACCGGCCGCGATCGTATGGTCACTGGTATATTTTCTCGCTCTCGCGGGGGTATATCTTTCGCTGTTCGTTGTCGCCGCATTTAACGTAGCCCGTGGTATCGAATATTGGTTTTGGATACTGGCAAGTATTATCTGCGCAAGCGCGATTATTTTCGTAGCGTTGTATTGTCTGCCGAAATCCCGCGTCGAGCGGAAAATTGCCGCACTGCGAGAGCGCGTAGGCCGCTCCGGGTTGGGGAGATACGCCGAGTATGTCTTCCTCGCCGTTCTGAGTGTTGTCGTTGTTGCGGTGGCGTTCAGCTATTTCGTATCGGATCGATTGCCGCTGTATTAGTGAGCGATCGTGCTTGTGGCAGCAGTCGAGGTTGCCGTCGCTGACGGGGCTATCTGCGGAGTGAGATCAAGCCAGAGTACCGGCTGGGTAACGGCAATATTTCGGCGCACTTCGAGATTGTTTGAACGGGCAAGCTTGTCCCACAGGATTATGTATTTTTCATTGTTGAGTCCAAGACCGGCAAAGAGCAAGCCGGGTCGTCGTGAGGGTAATATGTCCCAGACGGCGGTATCGGGGGGATATGGCCACTTTGTTTTGTCCGCGATATACGGATACATGAATGCGGCCGCCTTTTTGATGCCGCGACCGTCCTTCATCCTGAATCTCCAAAGATTATCCTTTTCCGTAGTGGCGAGTTGTGCGATGGTAGCAAGATTATCAAGCTGGAACATCGAATAATTATAGGGACGAGTGCGTGAAAGTTCCGCAGGGAAGCTGCCGTCGGTAGCCATCTGAACGGGAATCAATACTCGTTTGAAGGCATCGCGAACGGTGTCCATGAGTATTTTGTTGTTGAGAAGGTGCGCATATTCGGCAAGTTGCATGTAATAGGCGACGGCGTGATTGTTGCTGGTTGCCGCCGCCTGCCGTCCCGCGATGCTCAAGGTCAGCCAGTCCGTATAATCGCTGAACCATCGCTTGAGGCGGGATTCGGTCGTAGCCGACATGCTGGGCGCTCCGTGCAATCTTTCGATTGACCGTGCGATCTCGACGAGATGAATGCCGTCGATAATGCCGAATGAACGGCCGGTGACGTTTCCCGGAACATACTGAGCATATTCAAGAGACGGATTCATACGCGTCTCGGGCGTGATAAAGAAGACGGTGAGCAACTGCACTGCCTTGGCGGCATACGCGTCATTGCGGGTGAGTACATAGCCTGCTGCGAGGGCCGCTACATTGTCCCTTGTCTGTCTGAGTGCCATGCGATGCATTTCAAAATTTGCGGGATCAATCATGCCGTCGATGCGAACGTACGGAACCGACGAACTGGCGGTTACTGCCGGCGCTTTCGGGTCCGGCCAGTAGTAATCGGCATTTGAGAAATAATCATGCGGACTGCCCGGACTTTGCGGCGCAACAAAGGCGGTGATGGATACGGGAAGAGCCTGCAACGCGAGGTCTGCGTCACGCATGATGAGAATGCGGTTGTCGGCAATGATGGTCGGAACTTCCGTCAATGCAAAGCCGGCATCAGCCGGCAGTGTAGAAAGTTTCACCGGCCTTTCTGAACGCATTGTATATGAGATGGTCCCGATGAAAATAACAGCGGCAAGGATAATGAGCACGCCCGCCCAGAATTTCTTCATGAATATATAGTACCACGATCGATTTGAGAGAATCGGAAGCTACTTGAACAACCTCTTTTTTGGAGGTATAAAAATGACGGCAGAACATACTCCAACCCGTTCCTTCCATGAAACTTTCATATGCTTCGAATGCCGTTTCGGGGCTCGTGCTTCGGTGTGTCCTTGTCTTCGTCTACTGGCTGCTCATTATTGTCAGTCTGTCCGTCGTCGTGCACTATCGTGATCTAATCGTAATCGGAGTGTGCCTGTGCATGACAGGCCTCCAGATTGTTGCATCAATCACTGCAGCGATCGTACACTACCAAAGTGCGTGCCACTACCATACCGTCATGGGGCCGACCCGCTTTGATGACGCCGACACTCTGGATGTGACCGTACTCTGGGCACTGTTAGGGACTGTGCCCGCAGCCGCATTCGCATGGTTCCAATGGACCCGTCTTCGAACCTGTCCCTGGTCGGGCATGCTTCCGTTGACTCTTTGTGCGGGCATTCTGTATGTGCGGGTCTACTGGATGTGGCTGTACCGGAGCCTTTCTCGCAGTACCGCGGGATGCGATCATGTCGTAGCCACCCGCGGCTCATCCGGTTTACGGCCATAGTGCGACCGCGTGATGCGCGCATGCAAACTCGGACCGCCAGCTCATTGCCGGCGGTTTTTTGCTCAGAATCCCAGCCACTCGTGCACTCTCTGAATGAGTGGTTCGTGATGCTCCGTCGCTGCGATATACGTGAGCAGAATCTGACGTACGTTTTCGGGATCGACTCCTTCGATGTAGATGACAATGTACGGCATGAGCAGCTTGCGGGACTTAATCAGAATCTTGGCAGGGAACTCGTCGTGCGGAATCCAGAACGAATCAAGCGTTACAAACGGATACAGCGTATCGTCCGCAACGAGACCGCGATCGTTGATTTCGTATTTTACGATGTGCGGCGGTCGAGATGCGTGAATGACGAGTGCGAGCGCAGCTACGATGATGAACAGGCCGTTGATGAATGCACCAAAGAGAAACGCGGTAACGGCGAGGGCAAGAGTAATGATGCCAACGGCCCAGTACCAGTCGGGTTTCTTCTCGACGTAGATATGTGCTGGGGCATTCCAGGAGATAAGAGCTTCCGAAGCCATGGCAAAAGTATACCATTACCGGCCGGTGCCTCTAAGTGAACAAAAAAGACCGCAGTATTGCGGCAATTTTGTTGAATGCGGATAGGGTGAGATTCGAACTCACGGCCCCCGTAAGAGGGCGACGGTTTTCAAGACCGTTGCCTTAGACCGCTCAGCCACCTATCCGGATCGTGTATACGATACGCGCTATACGAACGATGCGGCCTATAATAAGGTAAAAAAGCTGTCTGAGCAATGATTGTATGCTATCGTACAGCAATGCGGTATCTCGGAATCGATTATGGGTCGAAGCGCGTCGGAGTCGCAATTTCAGACGAATCGGCCAGGTTTGCCTTTCCGGAACGGGTCATTTCGAACGATAAAAACCTGATAGACGCTATCGAAACTCTTGCCAGAGAACACAACATAACGCACATTATCATTGGCGAGTCTCGTAAGTACGATATGACCGCGAATCCCATTCAGGAGGACATTATCGATTTCAAGGAACATCTCGAGGGACGCGGTTTTGCCGTCATACTTGAGCTTGAATTCATGACTTCCCAGCAGGCGGAGCGAGAACAAGGAAAGCATGCAAAGATTGACGCCTCTGCAGCTGCGCTTATATTACAAAGTTATCTGGATAAACAGTCCGCACAGTCCGCTTAACATAGAAACCATATACCATGATTACTTACGACGAATTCAAGAAAGTTGAGATCCGCGCCGGCAAGATTCTTGCCGCCGAAAAGATTCCCGCCACGGACAAGCTTCTGAGGCTCATGGTTGATTTCGCGGAGACCAAAGAGGTTGCGCAGGAGGTTGTGAATGAGAAGGGGGAAGCGACGATTGTGAAAACGACGGCACCGTACGTCCGTCAAATCGTATCCGGTATCTCCGCCTATTTTCCTGATCCCACAACGCTTGTCGGCCGTACCTGCATGTTCGTGACAAATCTCGAGCCGCGGATGATCAAGGGCTTTGAATCAAACGGCATGCTGTTCGCTCTTTCTGATGAGCAGGGCAATTTCTCTATCCTTGAACCGAATAGCTCGATCAAGCCCGGCACGATGGCCAAATAAACCTCATGGAATCCTTCATCAATTTTGTCACCGATCCTCGCATACTTATCGCAACCTTCGGTCCGCTCAGCGTGATCGCCGTCGTCTTTCTCGAGACAGGATTCTTTTTTGGTTTTTTTCTGCCCGGCGACTCACTGCTTTTCACGGCGGGCCTCCTGGCTTCGCAGGGACACATGTCGATCACGTGGCTGACCATAGGCGTATTTGTTGCGGCAGTTGCAGGCGACAGCGTCGGGTATGCTTTCGGCAAGAAAGTCGGTCCGGCCTTGTTCAGCAGGGAAGATTCAAAAATCTTTAAGCGAGAGCATCTTGCGCATACCCAGCATTTCTATGAAAAATACGGCGCACGCACGATTATTTTGGCGCGCTTTATTCCGATCGTCCGCACGTTCGCTCCGATAGTTGCCGGCGTTGGCGCGATGGAATATAAAAAATTCATCAAATACAATCTGATCGGAGCGTTTATATGGACGGTTGTCGTGGTCGGTCTCGGATATGGTTTTGGCCGCGCTATTCCTGATCCCGATAAATACCTGCTCCCTGCAATAGGCGTAATCATCCTTATTTCGGCATTTCCGGCCCTGCGAGAACTCTGGAAGAGAAGGAGAACACTGTTTCAGTCATAATCACTCTGATACAATAGGGATATGCGTTCCTCGCTTCCGTTTTTCAAGATCTTTCCTCCTCCGAAATTTATATTGATGCCGCATGCCGGTCTGGATATTTCCGATGACGGGATTCATTTTGTCGCCTATACCGGGGTAGGTGACAACCGCCGTATTCAGGCATTTGATGCGCTGGAATTTCCTCCGGGTTTATTCGCCGACGGCGATTCGCAGAATGATCCGGAGTTCATCAGGCTGATGGCGGAATTTGCAAAAAAGAACGGCATACACGATGTCAAAGTGTCCGTCCCCGAAGAGAAAGCGTATTTATTCCAGACCGACGTGCCGACGACCGTCGAGCGCGACGTCGAACACAACATAGAGTTCAAGCTTGAAGAAAATGTGCCGCTTGCCGCCAAGGATGCCATTTTCTATTTTGATCTTCTCCCAAAATCCGTCACCGGAGGCACCGTGCGTGCTTCGGTTTCGGTTGTGCCGCGCAGCTATATCGAGCGCTGTACAAAACTTCTTGTTGCTGCGGGACTTGAACCTGTTTCGTTTGAGATAGCGCCGAAGGCGATTGCACGTGCGATCGTGCATGAGACATCGGAGACGGCGCGGATCATTATCCACTTCATGAAGCGTAAAACGGGCATTTATATCACCAGCGGCAATGTTATACACTTTACCTTTACTGCGCCGTGGGGAACGGAGAGCACAGAGCACGGTCTGCCACGGGAGGAGCTTGGTAAGGAGGTTGCCCGTATCCGTTCATACTGGCTCTCGCACGGCAACGGCAAGCAGATCAACGAGGCAATGCTTGTAGGAAGAGGAGCGGATACGTTTGATCAGGAACTCCAGAAAATCGGCGGCGATATGCCGTTGTCGCTCGTTATTCCGAATATCTGGGAAAACGCCCTCGATCTCGAAGCCGCCCTGCCTCCGATTTCACGATCAGACTCCCTCGAATATGCCGTCGCAGCAGGCCTGGCATTTGATACCCCGGGCAGATCATAACCGCCATGCACCATACGCTTATTCCACCGCAAGAACGACATCGCCTCCACCGGGAGTACTATATGCGCGTGTCCGTCGTGACGATCGTGGCCATCGCCGTGGCCATACTGATCGGTTGCGCGGGTTTGTTTCCGGCATTTATCAGATCGTTCGAGGATGGTCGTTCCGCGGCTGAAGCGATTGTCGCCGACGGCAAGAATACTGTCGTAGATTCAACGCTTGCAAATGTCAAAGCGGAACTCGCCACGGCAAATGCGCTGGTGATGGCATTGACGGCAGATACCATGCAGGGAAGTTTTGTTGATAGCATTCGCGCCATTACGACGGTCTCCGAGGGGGTCGCCGTAACGGGTATCGATATTGCATTTCCGGATACCAAGTCCGCAGCTATAGTGGTCATCGGAACCGCGCCGACCCGCGATGCATTGCTTTCGTTCCGGACCCGTCTCCAGACTCTCTTCGCAGGCACCAGGATCGACATTCCGATCAATGATCTGGCAAAGAACAGCAATCTCGGGTTCAATCTCCGCTTTACCATAAAACTACCATGAAGCAAACCGGATTCAGATACAGCATGTTTCTTGTTGCGCTGATACTGTTGTCAGTCGCGGTCGGTCTGTATGTCTACCTCTATATGCAGACCGGCACTATAGTCGAGAAGACGCTCTCTGACCGGTCTGCGCTCAGAACGGCACAGGCAACGCGCGTACAGGGAAGCGAGGTGGTTCAGCTTCAGCAAAATACCGTCGACAGCAGGTCCAAACTCAGAACGTTTTTTGTCCCGAGCGAGGATACCGTGGCGTTTATCAAAGCCGTCGAATCAGTACAGGGTGAATCGGGTGCCGACGTTTCGCTCTCGGCGCTGAGTGCGGTTGCCCCGACAGAGACCAATAAGA
>DASVLR010000030.1:0-6271 GCA_036384775.1 Minisyncoccota bacterium | reverse complement strand
GCAGATACCCATGAAGAGGTCCGTGCCGGTAATATCTGCGCGGGTCCGGGCGATGCTGGCATTTCTTCCGCTATCGGCATGGTTGCCTGCGGGTAGGCGATTGTGCGGGAACAAAATTCCGATAGTTTTGGCACGCGAATCCAGCGGAAAGGCATCGTACAGAGCTCATTCAGGTGTTCCGACCAGCAGAATACGATGCCCCATCGTCGACATACGATCATCGGCGGAGGGTCGAGTTCCCAGTATATCTCCAGCGCATAGATATACGCACTGATGCGCCCCGATAGAACAATGATTCCGGTGAGGGCACAGATTGTCGCCCACCACAGAACCCGTTGTTCGTACGCGGCCTGCTGCAGATACGGAAGTTTGGTGATGAGGTGTTCTTCGAACAGGGCGCAGGTGAACGCTGCACTCCCTCCAAAAAGCATGAAGGGTATGAGCAGAATTGTAACTACGTCATGAACGCGTTCATCGAGACGCCGTGAGGCGTCGTAAGAAGTATTCATTTTCAAAATATGTGATTTTCAAGTTGCGATGCACTAACAGAAGTTCGATTACTACAAGACGAATCATCGAGCGATTTCTGACAGAAAAACGGCTCAAAATCGTACGGGGCAGCAGGCGCGCTTGAGTTTTTAAGGGCTATATGGCATACTCTGTCCATGGTCAATCGAATGCGCGCAACGCGCTCACATCGTGATAATCGCCGCTCACATCATGCACTCGATGCAGCTCGTGCTTCGAAGTGTCAGAATTGCGGTGCGATGCACAAGAGCCACACTATCTGCATGAACTGCGGATGGTACAATGGTCGTAAGGTCATTGATCTTGCAGCGCAGGCGACTAAGAAAGCTAACAAGAAAACAGCGGAGAAGAAGTAGTCAGGTCTGAGTGCGGGTTCCGGTGCGGTTCATTCAATTCATGGCAAATCGACATCTATCCAGGTCAGTCGTACTCCAGTCGCTCTATGAGTGGGATTTCCGCTCTGAGCGTGGTGAGGCCGACCTTGCCCATGAATCCGCCGCCGCTATTATAGGTCGTAACACCACCGAGTTCGCTCCCGGACTCGCTGATATTGCGTTTGTGGAAAATCTCATGAAGGGTGTCGCAGCCAAGAAGGGCGAGCTCGACATGATCATTGAGAAAGCCGCTCCTGATTGGCCGATTTCGAAGATTTCCGTTGTCGACCGCAACGTTCTCCGTCTGGGTCTTTACGAACTATTGTTCTCGGATCGTTCGGAAGTTCCGGCAAAGGTGGCTATCAACGAAGCTATCGAACTTGCCAAAACATTCGGCGGCGAGACCTCGGGTCGTTTCGTAAACGGTGTGCTCGGTGCCGTCTATAAGGAGCTCGGCGAGCCGGGCAAGGAAGCAACTCCGACCAAGAAGAAAAAGATCGCCGATATTCCGTTCGAGCAGATGCCGATCCAGCACCTCGGTGGTGCGGTCGTGTATGGCAAGCAGGGCACGGAGATCTATCTCGCCTTCGTGCACGATATTTTCGGTCACTGGACGCTCTCCAAGGGCAAAATACTTGAAGGTGTTGATCCGGCAGAGGGAACCATTGCCAAAGTCGATGAAGAAATCGGTCTCAAGGTGAAGATCAAGGCAGATCTCGGTCAGAACGAGTATGTCGCCAACGATCCCGAGCTCGGCAAGATCCGCAAGCAGGTGCACTACTATCTCGCGGAGGCGCCGTTCGGCGATCTCACTCTTGCCAAGAAGCCGGGTCTCGATGACGCAAAGTGGTTCAAGCTTTCGGACATTCTCGAACTTAATTTCTATAACGATATCCTCCCGATCGTAACCAAGGCCGTCACTATTCTGAGCGAGCAGGAAGGTTAACATCATGCGCGGCCGTACAGGCATCGCGAAATTTCACATTTTATGACGAAGACTCCGGACATCGAAGCGTTGGCGCAACACATTGGTGTTGAATTCAAGGACATGTCGTTGCTGCGCACGGCATGTACGCATCGTTCCTTTCTGAATGAAAATCGCGGCGCAGGTCTCGAACACAACGAGCGCATGGAATTCCTCGGTGATGCAGTCCTCGAACTCGTCGTCACTAGTTTTTTGTACCGCAAGTATGCCAAGAAGCACGAAGGCGAGCTCACCGCATTCAGGTCTGCGATCGTGAACACGGTCTCGCTCACGAAAGTTGCTGAACGTATCGGTCTTTCTGATTACATGCTGTTGTCTCGCGGAGAGGCCAAGGATACCGGCCGTGCCCGTGGCGTTATTGTAGCCAATGCAGTCGAGGCAGTCATCGGCGCGATCTATCTCGATCAAGGCTACAACGCAGCGGCGCAGTTTATCGCTGACCATATTTTGAATGTCATCGACATCGAAGATATCATTGCCAAGAAATCATGGATGGATGCCAAGAGCCGTTTCCAGGAGAAAGCACAGGAGAAGGTGAATACTACGCCGACATACAAGACTCTCAAAGAAGTCGGTCCCGATCACGACAAGCAGTTTACACTCGGCGTGTTTCTTGGTGACATACAGGTTGCGACCGGTAACGGACCATCAAAACAGGAAGCAGAGCAGCAGGCGGCTGAGAAGGCGCTTCAGGCGAAGGGGTGGTAAATAATTGACGCAGCCCCAAACGAGTGGTATTGTCCCATTCTATCTGCTCTTTGACTTGATCCCACGATCGGGCCGGGAGCTTTTTCTATATCCCAACTAGCTTGTTCCGTATGAAAAAATCCACCATAGCCCGTTCCTCGGGCAATTCCTCCAGACGCAAACGCGTCCTGTTCGATAAAGATGCGAATCCGTCTGTCCTCCAGGGCAAGACGCTCGCCGTCATCGGTTACGGTTCCCAGGGTCACGCGCACGCGCTCAATCTTCGCGATTCGGGTAATGATGTGATCATCGGTCTCAAGCCGGACAGCAAGTCGATCGATATCGCTATGCAGAACGGCTTCACCGTGCTGGATGTCGAAGATGCTGTCAGGAATGCTGACATCATCCTCGTCGCGACGCCGGACATGGTGCAGCCCGACCTCTATCGCCAGGAGATCAAATCCGCACTCAAGCCCGGCAGCACGCTCGTCTTCTCGCACGGCCTGTCGATCCACTTCGGCCTTATCAAGCCGCGCAGTGACATCAACGTCGTCATGGTCGCCCCGAAGGGTCCAGGCCACCTCGTCCGCCGCCTCTATGAAGAAGGCAAGGGCATCCCTTCGCTCATTGCTGTCGCTCAAGGCGGACGCAAGGCTCGCCAGATCGCCCTCGCCTGGGCGCACGGCATCGGCGCCACCCGCGCCGGTGTGATCGAGACCTCCTTCAAGGAGGAGACCGAAACGGATCTCTTCGGTGAACAGGCCGTCCTCTGCGGCGGTCTCACCGCTCTCGCAACCGCGGGTTTCGAGACCTTGGTCGAGGCCGGTTACGCACCCGAGATGGCCTACTTCGAATGTCTGCACGAGCTCAAGCTCATCATCGACCTGATGTATGAGAAGGGCATCTCGGGCATGCGCTTCTCGATCTCCGAGACGGCGAAGTGGGGCGACGTCGAGACCGGCCCCAAGATCATTGACCGCGCCACGCGCCGCCGCATGGAGCGTGTGCTCAAGGACATCCAGTCGGGCAAGTTCGTCCGCGGCTGGGTCCGTGAATACAAGGCCGGCTTGCCGAACTACCACCGGAAGCTCCAGGCCGGCACGATGCACCAGCTCGAAGTTACGGGCGCCCGCTTGCGTGGCCTCATGCCCTGGATGCCCAAGCGTTCTATCAAGGGTCCGCAGGCTGCATACGCCGGAGCCGGTGGGAAGAATTGAGTTGGTTCAATCCAATTCTCGCTTCCCGCTGAGATCATGGCCCCACCGTCATGTGACAGTGGGGCCTTTTTATTTGCCCCTAAGTACGATTACCCGCGCTTTCTCAATATCTATATGCGCGAGAATTTCACGCACTCGTGCTGGAGTTATCGAATCCAGATGCGCCAGCAATTCTTCATCGCTGTATACATGCCCAATCTCTTTGAGTCGCTGAAGTCCTGATGACCTGAAATTTGCAGGATTGATCGGCTTTATTTCTATGCCTCCACGAATACCGGTCTGAATGGTGCGGATGCGTTCCTCGGAATAGAGAACCGGATCATTGAAGACGTCTTTGAATGCCTGAAGTACAGCATCAATGTTTTTGGAGTTGGTCTCGGCACCGAGTCCATAGAATCCTCCACCGGGGAAGATGAACTCCATAAGATCAGCGTGATATACCAGCTTCCGTTCGTCGCGGAGAATTCTGAACAGCGGCGAATCCAAGCCGCCGTAACTGACGAGACTGCCCAACACTCCCAGATCGAGCCATGTCTGGAGATCAAGCTTCTGCGGAAGTGGCAGTAGAAACGTCACCAGCGAGGCGTCGAATTCTGTTTGAATTTCGGTACGGCCCGGTTTCCATTCGGGAACAGGCCCGTAATTGCGAACGACATGACTTTTCGGAAGCCCTCTCGCAGGAATCTCTTTGGCGACAACGGCCAATTCCTTGAGGAGATCAGCTTCTTCTATATTGCCCGAGGCAAAGAAGACGCAGCGCGAGCGATCATAATTCTTTGCGTGAGCATCACGAAGTGTTTGCGCTGACATCGATGCAAGACTTTCTGGTGTGCCGAGTACATGGTGACCGCATGGGTGACCTGGATATAGCAAATTAAGGAGGTGTTCATGCCACAGGAGTCCACCTGGAGTAGATCGTCTCTGGGTAATCTCCTGCACGATGATCTCACGCTCCGCCGCGACCGCATCATCCTTGATGAGCGGATTGGCTAGGAGGTCGGTAATGACGGCAAGAGTTTCTTTCCAAATCCTCGTCGGAACTGTGGCGTGATATGTCGTGCAGAGCGGATCAGTCCAGGCATTCATACTGCCGCCATTACGCGTGCACAGTCCTTTGATCTCTTTGTAACCGCCGGGGTAATTCTTAGTACCGCGGAAGGGCACATGCTCGAACCAGTGATAGAGGCCGGGGGCGCCGACTGATTCGTCGTCTGCGCCACCGACAAAGACGGTCCAGCTCATGCTGACTGATTTGACCGGATCGCCAAGCTGCTGGAAATAGATAGGTATACCGTAGGGTCCCTGGAGTTTTTTGAATGGAGGCATGTGGGTAGTATAGCTCATAAAAATGCTACAATAGTAGGGCGAAATTGCCGCCTATCCGCGCCGGTCGCTCGCATTTTTCATGTATCTGAAATCGCTCGAAATATCCGGCTTCAAATCCTTCGCCAAAAAGGGCGCTTTGTCGTTCACTTCCTCTATTACGGGCATTGTGGGTCCGAATGGTTCAGGCAAGTCAAACGTTGCTGAGGCGTTCAAGTTCGTACTTGGCGAACAGTCGATCAAGTCCATGCGCGGTAAGCGTGGCGAGGACCTGATCTGGAATGGTGGCAGCGATGGCGGACCGATTGGTACAGCCGGCGGCTCTGCCGGTGCAGCACGTGCAAACCGTGCCAGCGTCAAACTCACCTTCGATAACTCACGCCGTATTTTTCCGGCTATTGATTTTGACGAAGTCTCCGTCGAACGTGCAGTCAACCGTGACAACTCCAACGAATATCTCATCAACGGCTCACAGGTCCGTCTCAAGGACGTGACCGAACTCCTGTTTGCTGCGCACATTGGCGCGACCGGCCACCACATCATTTCACAGGGTGAGGCAGACCGTATTTTGACCGCATCTATTCGTGAGCGCCGCGAAATGATTGAAGATGCACTCGGTCTCAAGGTCTATCAATGGAAGAAGGCCGAAAGTGAGCGCAAACTCGAACGCACCGAAGAAAACATGAAGCAGGTCGAATCGCTCCGCCGTGAAATCGCGCCGCACATCAAATTCCTCAAGAAGCAGGTTGAAAAGATAGAGAAGTCCCGCGAGATGCGCGCTGAGCTTGTAACTCTGTACAAGGAGTATTTTGCTATTGAGAATCAGTATTTGAAGACTGAAAAAGCTCGTCTCGAACATGAGCTTGCAGCGCCGACCAAAGAACTCGAACAGCTTGGTCATGAACTCGACAAGGCCAAGGCTATTCTGGCCCAGTCGGTCAACAAGGACGCCAAGAGTCAGGACGTTATCGATATAGAAAATCGCCTCGCGTCTATTCGCGGTGAGAAAGACGCCATCATGCGCGAGCTTGGCCGTATCGAGGGTGAGATCAATGCCAACAAGCGCGCAATTGAAAAGGAAAAGGAGAAGCAGAAGCGCGACGAATTCAAGACCGTCTATCTCAAGGATCTCGAAGAGGTCGTCGAAAAGGGCGGCT
>DASVLR010000029.1:0-14036 GCA_036384775.1 Minisyncoccota bacterium | reverse complement strand
CCGCTGGTTGCCATGCTGTGGGCATACCATCGCACGTCGAAGCATCGTGCCCGTATCATGTTCGTGGCGGTACTGGTGAAGTATATGTTCACCGGCTATGAATATCTGACAACCGGATGGTTCCTGGCATTTGCTCCGCTCGTTTATTACGCGATCCGCGACAGATATACCTGGAAAAAAGTCTGGCATGAATTCAAATGGCAGGTGCTCGCGGTCGCGGCAGCGACGTTTGTCAGTCTTCTCGTCCTTGCGATACAGATCGCAATCTCGACCTCGTTCTCGGATGCCGTCGCGCATTTTACGGATCGAATTCTGTCCCGTACGTATATTGAGACTCCGAATAACAAGCCGTTTTATTACACTGCAATGCAGATCGGTACCGGCGCACTGTTTGTAGAATACATGTCGACGGCCCTCGTGAGCTTCAAGACGTTCATAATCTCGTTTACTGAATACGCGATTGCGCTTCTGGTGACGTCAGTCGGAGGCTGGCAGCTGTATCGGATGACCCGCAATCGCACAATCCCGGCCCTGATCGCGCTTGTCTGGTGGAGTTTTGCCGGAGCGCTATCGTGGTTCCTTTTGTTCAAGGGACATTCGTCGTATCATATATTCATCGACCCGATCGCATGGCATATGCCGTTCTCGATCGTCGGCGTGCCACTCATTCTCTATGTCATCACTCGTTATTATCGGTATCTGCGCTCATAACGAAGAGAAGGACCTCGCGCAAACCGTCGCGGACATCCGTGAAGCTATGTCGCGCACGGAGTATACCTACGGTGTGCTCATCCAAAACGACGGATCAACGGATCGTACGCATGAGATCGGCAGACGATGCGCCGATTTTGTGTACGCTGAAGGTGAACGTGCCGGCCTCGCACGCACATTCAAGGCAAATATGAGGAACTGTCTGATGCATGGCGCGGATATTGTCGTACACACCGACGGCGACGGGCAGTATCCTGCGGAGAAAATTCCCGAACTGATCAGACAGATTGAGGCGGGGTACGATCTTGCGATCGGCAGTCGATTCTTGGGAGGCGACCGGTATGCAAACGGCGTTCACAAACGGTTCGGCAACAAAATTTTTTCGGCGGTAATGAGTCTTGTCTGCGGCCGGCGTGTGACGGACGTGACGTCGGGATTCCGCGCCATGAGCCGCGCAACCGCGGAGCTTATCGATATTCAAAGTCAGTTCACCTATACGTATGATCAGTATGTGCAGGCTTCGTGGTCCGGATTGCGCATTGCAGAAATTCCGATCGCAGGATCTCCGACGCGCACATCGAGGCTGATGAAAAGTTTCATGCATTACACAACGCGCGCCCTGCGCGACATTGCAGTCAACTGGAAAACATGGCGCGTGAACGCTCGGATTCTTCGGACCCGACGCGCCGCTGCACGTGCGCTGGGAAGTATTCCCAGTCCGTTAGTGAGCGACAGACAAACCGCAAAGATTGGTAAAGCCGGTGTTGTGTAATACCTCGAGTGCGGACTTCATAGTGCTTCCGGTCGTAATGACATCGTCGATGACGATAATGAAAAGTTGTGCCGGATCTGCCGTATTGGTTGCGGTCATGAGTCGTTCGACTGAGTCGGTGCGCGTTGCAAACAGCCTGGTTGTGGCAGTGGCATCGAGCCGATGCTGGCGGTCTTTGAGCGTAAGGCGCGATGTGTGATGTACGCGCTCTAAAATGCCGGGTGCAAACGCGAGTCGGTGCGCGGTATCGAGCTCGATCATTGCCTCCATTATCAATTCGCACTGGTTGAATCCCCGTTCGCGACGCCGTCTGCGAGTTATGGGCATTGGCACGATGACAACGGGCATATCGTGCGGCAGGGCAGCAAGAAATTGATGCGCGACCTGATGCATTGCATAGCCGGCGATAGCTGAACCTGCATGAGATTTCTTATATTTAATGGACCAGATCAACTGTGCGACGCGTTCGTCTTTGTAGGCAAAGATACCGCACATGCGTGCTTCGCGGACGTGCGGAGCGCGAGGGAGCGTATTCCACGCACCCTCCGGTCCGCAGGAAAGGACCGCCCGTTCGGCCGGGTGCAACGGAAAAAGCGCGTCGAGTACGACGCTATAGAGTGCACGAATGAGATTCATGCACGGAAAGTATATCGTCCGGAAAGCATTTTGTCCTGACGAGAATCTGATATACTAGACTTCATGGGACTTTTTTCCTCATTTTTTAAGAAGGAGACGAGCGTACTGGGCGTTGATATCGGTTCATCTTCGATAAAAATCGTCCAGATCAGGAAAAAGCGCGGTCGTGCCGTACTCGAAACATACGGAGAACTCGCACTTGGTCCGTATGGCGGTGTTGAGCTTGGCCGAGCCGTCGCGCTCCAGCCGGAAAAAACCGTCGAAGCTATCAAAGATCTGCTCACCGCAGCCAAGACCAGCACGGCTATCTGTGGTTCTGCGCTGCCGCTGACGTCGAGCCTTATTACGTTTATTTCTATCCCGCCGGTACCAACCAAGCAGATTCAGGATGTCGTTCAGATCGAAGCCCGCAAATACATACCGGTTCCCCTGGATGAAGTCTTCCTTGATTACTCGGTCATACCTCAGGAAGAGAATTTCGATGACGACGGCAAGACCGAAAAGATGCCGGCACCGAAGAATCACGATGTGCTCGTGGTCGCGATTCATAACAGTTACCTTACCGAGTACCAGTCCATCATGGCGGGCGGCGGACTCGATCCGCGCTTTTACGAAATTGAGATCTTCAGTGCGATTCGCGCCGTGGCGGACCACGGAATCTCGACTATCATGATCATCGATATGGGTGCGCGCGCCACCAAACTGTATATTGTCGAGCGCGGCATTCTTCGTGCCTCGCATATCATCAATAAGGGCAGCCAGGACATCACTCTGGCGCTGTCGAAGGCTTTGTCTATCTCGTCAGAAGAGGCCGAGGCTATGAAGCGTTCAAAGGGCCTCAAGGGCGGTCCCGAATTCAAGGAGCTCACCGAAATCATCACCCTCAATCTCGATTACATTTTCTACGAAGCAAATTCGACGCTCCTCAATTATCAGAAGAAATATCAGAAAAATGTCGGCCGCATCTTCCTCACCGGCGGCGGAGTACTGCTCAAGGGGTTTGTCGATCTTGCAAAGGTGAGTTTCCAGACCGATGTTGCGTACGCGGATCCGTTTACCAAGCTGGAGACGCCGGCTTTTCTCGCGGGCGAGCTTTCGTCGGCGGGTCCGGAATTTGCCGTAGCCATCGGTGCCGCATTGCGTTGTCTGTCAGAAGCGGGGGATTAGTCACTTCTTATTCACAGCCTGTTTCCGGGGATGTGTCTGCTATACTTTAGGTAACGTGTGGCGTACTGCCGCCCGAAGCACCTCATGGAGACCCACTTTCAAACATCGTTCATTCCGAAAAAACCGTCGAGCTCTATTCCAGGCGGAGGACTGACTCCGCTCAGTCCGCTCTCCGGACAGCATCGCTCGCATTCGATCGGCAATCTCTACATGGCGGTTGCGGTGGTTCTGTTTGTCATATCCGTGCTTTCTATCGGAGGCGTCTATGGTTGGAAGCGGGTACTCCTTTCTTCGCAGGCCAAATACCAGAAGGATCTTTCGACAGTCGAAACAAGCTTCAATATCGAACAAATTTCATTCCTCAAGGCGCAGGCGGCAAAGATCAATCTGGCCCGCGGTCTCGTAACCAACCATCTTGCCGCATCAAGGATTTTCAGCGTGATATCCCAGCTCACGGATGAGAATGTACGTTTCCAGACCATGGACCTTACGGTTCCGGCCGGCAATCAGTCAGCATTCCAGTTGACTCTTACCGGTTACGGCAGGAGCTTCCCGTCGGTCGCGTTCCAGTCAGACGTGCTTAACTCGCTTGAGAAATACGGTTTGCACGGCACGGTCAAGAATGCAATCGTTTCAGACCCGACCCTCAATCATGACGGCAGCGTGACCTTCGGCTTTACGGCTCAGGTCGATCCGGCAAACTTCTACTACCCGAAAAACATGAGGGGAGGTGACGCTTCGCAGACTGCCGGGGCGACAAACGCCGCATCAAATGCCGCAGCGAACGGCAACGGAACAAGTACCGACAGCTCTCAATAATCATCATGAACCGCAATCTTCTCGCAACAATATTTATCATCGCGGCGATCGGTATCTATTTCACGATCACCAAGTCCATGGTTGCCGATGCGCAGCAGGTCAAGGCTGATAATGCCGAGCTTGTGAAGGCATTGCAGAGCGCCGACCTCATCATCAAGACTCGTACGGATGTTACGCAGAAATATCAGCAGATCTCGGAAGAGAATCGTAACAGGCTCGACAAGATGATACCGAGCGCGGTGGACAATATCCGTCTTGTCATCGACCTCAACAATATCGCTCTTCAGAATCACTTTGCCTTGTCAGACGTGAAGGCCGTCGTGCCGTCCACCAATAATTCGCCGGGACATGCTGCCGTGGCGGCGGGTTCGGCGTCTTCATTCGGTTCATCCCTGAGCGATCCCGTCCTTGATAAGGTCCAGGTTTCATTCTCCGCGGTTACGACCTACGAACAGTTTATTGCATTTATGCAGTCCATCGAGTCAAATCTTCGCATCATGGATCTGACGCATCTTGCCGTATCGGCGAATGCCGACGGTACGTATGCATTTACGGCCCAGTACCAGACCTATTGGCTTCGCCAATAATCAATCACCATTATGACACCGCAACAGCCTTCAAAAACAAAGACATACGGTACGATCGTGATTGTTATTCTGATATTCCTTCTTATCTATTTCTATACCTCGGGTAGTACTCCGACGGCCGGAAATCTGACGGCCGGTTCCACCTTCGGAACGGTTGGCTCTTCCGAGCTCGGCCTCCTCAATCAGGTCAAGTCGCTCACCATCGACACGGCGTTATTTAACGACGCCGCGTTCAGGTCGCTCAAGGATTATTCCGTTGCGATTACACCTGAAATTGTCGGTCGTCCGAATCCATTTGCACCGTTGCCCGGGGAAGCCGTGAGGTCGGCGGCGTCACAGACCCAGAATGCCGGAGGTTCTTCGTCTGCGGTGCCGACCAAATCCAGATGAGCGTTCTCGACATCCTTCTTGAGAAAAAAGCCATATCAAAGGCCGATATCGCGGAGCTACGCAAGGAGACAAGCTCCGGTGCAAACCTCAATCAGGCGCTTATTGCCCGAGGCATAAAACCCGAGGTTATCACTCAGGCGCTCGGCGAGTTTCTCAATATCCCGGTCCGCACGGGAGCGGGCGAGAGCCCGATACCTTTTGACGTCCTCGAATATATTCCTGAGGAATCTGCGGCGCATTACCGTTTTGTTCCGCTTGCGGTGACAGACGGCACGCTCGAGGTCGGTATCGTCGATCCGGATAACATGGAGGCACGCGATGCACTCTCATTCCTGGCGGCCAAGAAAAACATCCCCTATAAGATATTTCTTATTACCTCCGAGGACTACGACAAGATCCTCGAGATGTATAAGGGCATTACCAGCGAGGTTTCAAATGCGCTTTCCGAGCTTGAGACCGAGATTTCCAGTGAGGCAGACGATCAGTCCGCTGCAGCAAAGGCAAAAGCCGATGCTTCGGCAAAAAAGGGTAAGGAGACCCTCATCGTGGAGGATGCTCCGATCGTGAAGATCGTGGCGACAGTGGTTCGCTATGCGGTGGAAGGCAATGCTTCCGACGTGCATATTGAGCATATGCGCGACAAGATCCGCGTCAGGTTCCGCGTTGACGGCATCCTGAATACGTCGCTTGTTTTGCCGGCACAGGTGCACTCTGCGGTGGTTGCCCGCATCAAGGTGCTTTCGAATATGCGACTCGACGAGAAGCGTAAACCGCAGGACGGACGTTTCAGCGCGCGTATCGACGGGCGCCGTATCGACTTCCGCGTCTCGACCTTCCCGGCAAACTATGGCGAGAAGGTCGTGATGCGTATTCTCGACCAGGCAAAAGGAGTCCGCACGCTCGACCAGTTTGGCCTCACCGAGAAAAACCTCAAACAAGTCCGTGCGGCTATCGACAAGCCGTATGGTCTTATTCTCATTACCGGTCCGACAGGTTCCGGCAAATCAACCACGCTCTACTCGATCCTCAACGAAATGGACCGAGAAAGCTACAACGTTCTCTCGCTTGAAGATCCGGTGGAATACGAGATCGAAGGAGTCTCGCAGTCTCAGGTCCGTCCGGAGATCGGTTACGACTTCAGCTCGGGTCTCCGTACGACGCTCCGTCAGGACCCCGATATCATCATGGTGGGTGAGATTCGAGACAAGGAAACCGCTCAGCTGGCTGTGCAAGCCGCACTGACCGGTCACCTCGTGTTCTCAACGTTGCACACCAATAACTCCGCCGGCATCATCCCTCGTCTTATGGATATGGGCGTTGATCCGTTCCTCATCGCACCGACCCTCGTGCTCGGCATCGCGCAGCGTCTTGTCGGCCTGCGCGTGCCTGAGGCATCGGAGCAGATACCGGTCGACGGAAGCCTCAAGGCCATGATCGATCACCAGTTTGCGGATCTTCCGGATGAATTCAGGAATGAAATTCCCTGGAGCGAGACGGTATACAAGATTGCGCCGAACTCGCTCGCACCGAAGGGAACGCGCGGACGCATGGCGGTATACGAAATATTCTCGATGGACAAGGACATCGAGAGTGCCATCCTGAGACGCGCAACCGAGATCGAAATTGCCCAGATTCTCCGAAAGAAGGGCATGCTCTCCCTTAAGGAGGACGCAATCGTGAAGGCATTCCAGGGCAAGATTCCGATAGAGGAAGTGAATAAACTCTAGGAAAGATGGGCGTTTGTGTCGTTTCCAGAGCACCAACTCTTTTATTGCCTACCGTGTTTGTGGTATTCGCCTCCGGCAATGCTCATGAAACGGCACAAACGCCCATCTCTCTCAGCCTCTATTCACATTTCTTCTGGTTCATTTAGAGCACAGGCAAAAGATTTGTGACTATGGAGAAGGAGATGTGTTGCTAATACGAGGGATTGCCCGGAGGGAGGTACCACATGCTCGGACGATCCCTATATGATGGTCCCTCGTATTAGCAACACATCTCCTTATCCCAACTCGTAAATCTTTTCCTCGTGGTATAATTTTCCTATGAACCAGAAGAAAGTGCTCTTCGTTGACGATGACAAGTTTCTCCTCGATATGTATGCCTTGAAATTCAGCAAGGCAAGCTACGAAGCAAAGACCGCAGATTCAGGAGAGCTTGCGCTCAAAATTCTTCACGACGGATTCGTGCCGGACATTCTCCTGGTCGATATCATCATGCCGGGAATGGACGGTCTTACTTTTCTTGAGCAGGTGAGGAAAGAGAACATGGCGGCAGGCGCCGTTGTGGTATTTCTCACCAATCAGGGCGAGCCGGACGATATCAATCGTGCCAGAAAACTCAATGCGGACGGCTATATCGTAAAGGCGACCACCATCCCGTCCGAGGTCCTCGCCGAAGTCGAGAAGATTTATCAAAATAAGCACCGCGCATAGTAACGCCGCGCCGAGATTTACATATATGGATTATCGTACAGAAATAGAGGCACTCGTTGATGTAGTGATCAAGGAAGGAGCCTCAGACCTCCACCTGTCAGAAGGCCGTCCGCCGATCATCAGGGTGAACGGGGAATTGATCCCGCTCCTCAAGCGCCCGATCCTTACGGCGGTCGACATGCGCGGTTTTGCATCCGTGCTGCTTTCATCGGAGAGCAAGGTGGTTCTCGAAAGGAGCAAGAATGCCGATTTTTCGTTCGCTCTGCCCCAGAGCCGGTTCCGCGGCAATATTTTTTACCGTCAGGGTGCTCTCGCTATCGCACTCCGCATCATTCCGCGCGTCATCCGTACGCTTACCGAACTCAACTTGCCGCCTATTCTTGAAACCTTCACCCGAAAGCCCCAGGGATTCTTCCTGGTTGTGGGCCCGATCGGCCAGGGTAAAACCACTACGCTTGCAACCATGCTGGAAATGATCAACCAAACCCGCACGGAGCATATTCTCACCATCGAAGATCCGATCGAGTATCAGTTCGAATCCAAGAAGTCGATCATCGATCAGAGGGAGGTGCGCATTGATACGCCCGACTTCAACGAAGCGCTCGTAGCCGCATTCCGCGAAGACATCGATGTCTGTCTTATCGGAGAGATGCGCGATCGCCAGACCATGGCCACCGCCGTGACGGCGGCGGAGACGGGTCATCTCATCTTCTCCACTCTCCATACCAATAACGCCTCGCAGACCATCAACCGCATAATCGATTCATTCCCGGCAAACGAGCAGGATCAGATTCGAGTCCAGCTCTCGACGTCGCTCACGGGTATATTCTCGCAGCGCCTCGTGCCGCGTGTTTCCGGCGGCCTTATTCCCGCATACGAGCTTCTCATCAATAATACGGCCGTTTCTAACCTTATCCGGGAGAAGCGCATTCACGAAATCGACACCGTGATCGAGACAAGCTCGCAGGAGGGAATGATCGATCTCAACCGTTCGCTCGCCGAACTTGTCCGTGCCGGCGAAATCTCCCAAGAAAGCGCCTATCTCCACAGTCAGAATCCCAAGGTCCTCGAACGCATGATGTAACCGTTATCAGCCAACATTCACGCCAATGCTATTTGCCTACGAAGCACTCGACAGTACCGGAGCCAAGAAAAGCGGATCCATCGATGCCGTGAATATGGATGTTGCAATCGTTTCGCTGCAACGACGCGGCCTCGTCATCACCGGCATCAAGCCTACCGACGGTCAGGAGGGCGGAATGCTTTCCAAGAACATTACGCTCTTTGATCGCATCTCGACCAAGGATGTGGTGATCCTCTCTCGCCAGCTTGCCAGCCTCTTCAATGCACAGATCTCTGCATTGCGCGTTTTCCGTCTTGTCTCTGCTGAAGTCGAAAACAAATCACTTGGTCAGAAACTCAACGCTATCGCCGATGATCTTCAGTCTGGTAATTCTATTTCCACGGCACTCTCAAAATATCCGAAGGTTTTCGATGATTTCTACGTGAACATGGTCAAGGCTGGTGAAGAGTCAGGTAAGCTCAATGAGTCATTCCTCTACCTCGCTGATTATCTTGACCGCGCATACGAGCTTACTTCAAAGGTTCGTGGAGCACTCATATACCCGGCCTTCATCGTGGTGACCTTTATCTCGGTGATGATTCTCATGTTCACCATGGTCATTCCGAAGATCAGTCCGATTCTCGAAGAGTCAGGTGCTGATATTCCGGTCTATACCCAGGTCATCATCGGTATTTCTCACTTTCTTGTCCAGTATGGCTTTGTGATCTTGGCGGGTGTGCTCATCGGAGGATTCCTTCTCGTCCGCTATGTCCGCACCCCGGCGGGACGCATGGTCTATGACCGGCTCAAGATCGATATTCCGTACCTCAACACGCTCTACAAGAAGCTGTATCTTTCACGCTTTGCCGACAACATGAATACCATGCTTGTCTCGGGCATCCCGATAGTCCAGGCGTTGCAGCTCACGTCCGGAGTCATCGGTAACTCCGTATACGAATACATCATCAGTTCGTCCGTGGAGCAGGTGAAGGGAGGTAGGACCCTTTCGGACGCGCTTTCAGGCAATCCCAAGGAAATTCCCGGAATGCTCGTTCAGATGATGAAGGTCGGTGAAGAAGCGGGTGAAGTGGGTTCAATGCTAAAGACCATGGCGGGTTTCTATACGCGCGAAGTTTCTACCGCGGTTGACTCGCTCGTTTCGCTTATCGAGCCGCTTATGATCGTGATGCTTGGTGCCGGGGTGGCTATATTGCTTGCCGCCGTGCTTGTTCCGATCTACTCGATCGCATCCTCCGCGGGCTCATAAAACCCGTTATCCACATAGAAAATATAGACAGGACGGTACGATGCTATAATACCGGGAGCCATGCAAAGTGGTATTAATCGAAATTAGCAACTAACAATTAGACGCAATTTTTATGAAAAAGTATACGAAGGGCTTTACGCTCATCGAATTGCTCGTCGTCATCGCCATCATTGGTATCTTGGCGTCGATCGTGCTTGTTTCCCTCAATTCCGCAAGGAATAAGGGCAAGGATGCACGCATCATCTCCGACGTTCAGCAGCTCCGCACCGCATTTGAGTCCGGTTATAACGGATCCTACTATCCTGACATTAACGTCGGTTCAACCGGTAACGCAGGCAATGTCGTTTCAGCTCTGAACACCAGCGGTCCTCAGACCACCGTCACCGCGCAGCTCAACTCGGATCTCACGAGCCAGGGCTCGGCTCTTACCCTCATTGGTGCAGGTACGAACTCAACCTCGAACACGACTGCCTACGCCATCTACGGAAAGCTTTCATCTGATTCGACCAAGTACTTCTGTATCGATTCGACCGGCAAGACCAATCAGTCTGCAGGTACCGCAGCATCAGTCGTCTGCCCGTAATATTCCTCTAGTCGCATGACAAAAAACCGCACCCTATGGTGCGGTTTTTTGTCGTCATCCGGAGAAGGGGATTGCGGCAGCTTCCACAAAATTGAGTGCAGCGCTATAATCCAACCATGAAAATTCATTTACGCGGTTTTACGCTCATCGAATTGCTCGTCGTTATAGCTATTATCGGTCTTCTCGCCTCTCTGGTTCTCGTGTCGCTGACATCGGCACGAAATAAGGGCAAGGATGCACGTATTATCTCCGATGTTCGACAAATAATGATTGCGATGGGCGCAAGCTGGAACGGTACCGGTTATGCTGATCTCAAAAACAATGCCAATAGCGCCGGAGGAGGCGCAACAGGTAACGCTGCCTGTACGACCAATAGCTGGAATATCAGCGGACCGCAATTCAGCAAGATGGATCCGCTCATGGCCGATATCTGCAGCCAGATGACCAATGGCTACACTCCGGCAATCGTCGGCAACCAGTCGAGCGCGACTCCCGTAAACGGCTTTGCGGTCTATGGCCCGCTTCTTGCAAATACCGGTAAGTTCTATTGTATGGACTCAAAAGGCAACGTTAACGCGGCAGCTACCACCAACACATCGCCGTCCTGTCCATAATACCGGTTACGACATTTCTTTTATTGACCACTCCTGCTATATTCTCTGAGCTATGACAGACACGAGAAGCTCGGCCTCACTGGCGCAGTCCAAACTGCTCTCGATCGTCATTCCCGTATACAACGAAAAAAGTACTATTCGCGACATACTTCGCAGGGTAGATGAGGCGGCGCTTCCGTCCGGCTGGACCAAGGAGGTTATTATCGTTGATGACGGGTCTACTGACGGAACGCGTGCGATTCTCGGCAATACGGCCGATCTCGATATTACAACGCCCCATTCCATTATTTTGTCGGCAGTTAATGGTGGAAAAGGCGCTGCACTCAAGGCCGGTTTTGCCGCGGCCCGGGGAGATTACATCGTTATTCAGGACGCGGATTCCGAATATGATCCTGCTGAATACGGTCGGCTGCTCGCACCGATCATTTCAGGGGAAACACGCGTGGTATTCGGTTCACGAACACTCGGCCGCAACAAGGTTCCGCTCTCGCGCATTTATTTCTACGGCGGTCTGTTTGTAACCCGTATTTTCAATCTCTTTTTTAATACTCGCACGACTGACGTGGCGACGTGCTACAAGGTTTTTCCTCGCGAATTCGTCCCCGAACTTCTCAAGCAGCGCTCGAACGACTTCGTCTTCGATGTCGTCGATTTGTCATACGTGCTCATGAAGCACGAACGCATAGCCGAGGTGCCGATCAGCTATGACTCCCGCGACAATTCCGAGGGCAAGAAGATCAATTGGAAGCACGGTCTGCGCTGCCTGATCCGTATGATCTCTCTCGCGTGCCGCGGGGGAGTGAATATGCTCAAGAGCGCCGCAACCGTGAAGCCGTGGAGGTCCGTCTTCCTTGCCGGGGCGTTTTTCTTCGGCATCTTTTTTGCCCTGTACTTTTCCGTCTCAACGCTGTCATCCAGCGATGACCATTTTTTCCTGTTTAGGTTTGCCCAGAATCTGCCGCATGCCGGCTTCTTCCATTCGTTCCAGGATTTTACGTCTATCTATTACTCGAAAATGTCGATGGGGAATGAGTACTTCATGTACTACAACTTCCTGTTTTTCGTAGTATTGATTCCGTTCACCTTCATCACGCCGCTCTATCTCGGCATCAAACTATATGCGGTATGTGCGGCCGCGGTGGCGTTCGGATTCTTGTACTGGTGTCTCAAGCGTTTCGAGGTCAGGCAGCCGTTCGTATGGACACTGATCATTCTGGCAATCACGAACATACATTCGATCTGGCGCTTCTTTCTGTCGCGATCATTCTCGCTGGCTCCGTCATTCCTGCTCCTGCTCGTGTATCTGCTCTATCGTCGCAAGCACTGGGGCGTTGCCGTCGTCTCCTGCGCATACTTCTTCTGGAACAGCTCGACGTTCTTTCTGCCGGTCTGCGTGGCTCTCGTATACTACATAATCGAGTGTTTTTATGGCGAGCGCAGGAACTGGCGGTGCCTGGCGGCTTCTGCCGCGGGTACGCTCGTAGCGATGCTTGCCACGTATCTGGTGTCCTCGGGACTTCACGTGTTTCTGTGGGATACGGTCGTTAATATTTATTGGGAGACAATACTTGGCAAGAAAGTCGCGCTTAATGAAGGCCTGGAGCTGTATCCGGTTGATTTCTTCAACTTCATTCAGACAAATGCGATCATGTTCGCCGCATTCGTCATGGCGCTCGTCGTTGACGTGACCAGTTATATCGGATTCAAATATAACCGCACGCCGGAATCGGACTATTATGCAGATCTGCCGCATGCGCGCAGACATCTGCAAACCGCAGTATTTGTCCTGACTGCCGTGTTTTTCCTGGGCACCGTCGTTGCATCCGGCCGCTTCGGCGATTATTTCACCTTTTTTGCGGCACTCTATGTTGCGCTCGGTTTCGACTATGCGCGAAGACTTATCAGAATAGAAGGGCAGCAGCTGATCAGAACGAGTCTGGGCATAGGTTTTGCGATTGTGCTTGTCTATCTGTTTTCAAGCAACATGCTGTTCCTGCAGCGTAAGATCGCCTTCGGCCAGACGCCGTTCGAGTTTTATCAGATCGGCACATGGCTCGCACAGAATTCAAAGCCGGGAGACGTCGTCATTGAAGCAAACTGGAGCTGGTTCCCGCAGCTGTATTATTGGAGTCCCAAGAATAATTACAGTGAAGGTCTCGAGCCCCGGTTTACCTATGCGTACAGTCCGGAAGTCTACTGGACTCTCCAGCACGCAACTACCGACGGATATTTTTGTGAAACCGAGAAGTGTCCTGAACTTGCCGAAGCGGCGCGGAAGGCGATGAAGCAGGATTCTTCCAGCAAGGAGTGGGCGAAGATTCAGGGCGATGCAATTGCGCGGGCATTGCTGAATCTCAAGGGGTCATATGTGGTAAGTTCGAACGACTACAATTTTTTCAATTACATAGCCTCCCATAACGCGCATTTTGAGTTGGTACGATATGATGCCGTGTTCAATAAACTGCTGTACAAGCTTATCCCATAGGCTCTCTGTACGGGGAATTGAGAGTGGTATACTTACCCGTATGAAAACGACATCATTCAAGACCGTTGTTCGCAGGGGTTTCACTCTGGTGGAACTTCTCGTTGTGATCGCTATTATCGGTATTCTCGCGGGCGTGGTTATTATTTCGGTGAGCAGCGCCCGTTCAAGGGCGTCGGCAACCAAAGTGCAGGCCGAAATCGGACAGTTCCGTACCCGCATTGAACAGTCGCTCGTTAACAACGCCTATATGGATCTGCAGGGCGGTCCCGGAAATAGCAGTACGCTCGTCGCGACGAGCTCCGGATACGCCGACCTTTCGTTGCTTCTCTGCGAGATAGGTAAGCAGAACGGGTATGTAAATACGGTGGCCAATGACGTCACTCTTGAGTGTGAAGGAACGACGCAGCACTCAGGAGCCGTTATCTATTCGAACAGCACAGAGTGGATAGTGAATGACTATGCAATCTACGCTACTACGACTCCGAGCGGTTACGTTTGCGTTGATTC
>DASVLR010000028.1:0-2655 GCA_036384775.1 Minisyncoccota bacterium | reverse complement strand
GCGAAAGTGCCTTCAATAGAACCTTGAAGTATTCGTTAATCTCATTTGCCGTGACGATGATAGAGAGATCGAGACCCGGATAGCGCTTGAACTTGGTGACATTGAGACCGACTTCCTTGGCCTCATAGGTCGGCAATCCCTGCGAGTTCACAAATACGCGTGTATGGAGACCATACTTTTCGCCGGGAAAAACAGTCGCACCTTCGCTCATTTCGAATATTCCCTTCTTCACATATTCCAAGACAATGTCGCGACCCACGGGCGCAATCTCACTTTCAAAGATGAAGGTGTCGAAGTTGGTACCAAGTTTGCCGTAGAGGTAGTCGTAATAGCCAATGCTCCACTTCTTACCCTTTTCGTAATATGAATTTATCTCTGCGTCAGTCTTCGAGTAGAGCAACTTATTGATGGCATCAATCTCTGACTTTGCCGGCTCAGATTCATATGCGGCCGTGCCTTCGACATACATCTTGCCGAGGAAGATGGTTTTGTCCTTCATTGAAACATCATCTCCAGGAGTAGCCGACGCATTCTTCTTCCAGGCCCAGATAGATTTTGCGATATGCGGACCGACATCTGACGGGTAGCACATGCGGACAACATCTGCGCCGGTGTTTTGCATGAGACGTGACATGCATTCGCCGATAGTAGTTGCCATGAGGTGGCCGATGTGGAACGGCTTGAATGTGTTTGGATCCGTATGTTCGACAAGCACTTTCCTGCCGGTTTTTTCCGGCGCGACACGAGGCGCAATCGCCGCCTTCGTCATAACCGCATCATTGATCTTGAAGTTGATGAATCCCGGACCCGCGATCTCGACTGCAGACACGATATCGATCGGCTTGTTGGCTAACTCGGCGACGATTTTCTCCGCGAGCGCACGAGGCGAAAGCTTGGCTTCCTTGGCATGCGCGAGAGCAACGTTGGTCGAAAAATCACCGTGATCGGCGTTTTCCGGGTAGTCGAGAGTAATGCGGGCGTTGGCAATACCAACGGCCGCGCAGGCACCCGCGAGAGCTTTGCTGAGAATTTCCTTCATGCGACCAGTCTAGCAGAGCAACAAAAGAGCCGCTACCCGCGGCCCTTTTTACTATAGTTGCCCTTTGGCATTCTTATTCTTCTTTCTTCCCGAGTTTGGCACGGGCCTTCTTGAGAATGATGTCGATCTGATCGGCGATCTTTTTCATGTCCTTCTCGGTGGCACCGCGAGTGGTCTCAGCGGCCGTACCGATACGAATACCTGACGGATCAACCGGCGAACGCGAATCAAACGGAATAGTATTCTTGTTCACGATGATGCCGTTCTTTTCAAGAACATCGCTGGCGATCTTGCCCGGTACGCCACCTGCTCCCTTTTCGTTGACGAGGTTATTCATCCAGGTATCGACGAGGATGAGATGGGAGTCGGTACCTCCGGAGATGAGTCTCCAGCCCTTTGCCTTGAGTTCGGCTGCGAGTGTCGCGGCATTCTTCACGACTTGTGATGCATATTTCTTGAACGCAGGCGTATCCGCCTCTTTGAGGGCAACTGCCACAGCGGCAACCGCATTGATGTGCGGACCACCCTGCAGACCCGGGAACACAGCCTTGTCGATCTTCTTGTACATGTCGCGAGCGTCCTTCTTGGCGAAGATGAGAGCGGAGCGCGGGCCACGAAGAGTCTTATGTGTCGTCGTGGTGACGATATCTGCATACGGGAACGGAGACGGATATGCTCCTCCGGCGACAAGGCCTGCAATGTGAGACATGTCGACCATGAGGATCGCACCGGCTGCATCTGCAATCGAACGCATCTTTGCCCAGTCAATCGTGCGCGGGTATGCAGTGTAACCAGCGATGATCATGTTCGGCTTTTCCGTAGTCGCCTGTTCGAGAAGTTGATCGTAGTTGAGAACCTCGGTGACCGGATCGATGCCATACGGAATCTGACTCCACGCCTTGCCGGTGAGAGAAACTTTGTGGCCGTGTGTGAGATGGCCTCCGTGATCGAGCGACATACCCATAACCTTACCTCCCTGCGGAACGAGCGCCGTATAGACGGCGAGGTTTGCCGGCGAACCCGAGAGCGGCTGGACGTTTACATGCCAGTCCGAAATAGTGAGCCCAAAGAGTTTCAGTGCGCGCGCAACACAAATGTCTTCGATCTTATCGACAATCTCGTTACCACCGTAATAGCGGGCTGCAGAATATCCTTCTGCATATTTGTTCGTAAGTTCAGAGCCCAGCGCTTCGAGCACATCATTTGAAACATAATTTTCAGAGGCGATGAGATTTATCACTTTCTTCTGACGCTTCTTTTCAGCCTCGATCAGTTTTTTAATTTGTGTATCTTTCATGGGAATTGTTCAGAATAAATAAAATCAGACTGATAGCAGATATGCAGAAGACTATCTTATATAAAACTGGACCAGATCGATTTGTATGATGTCGTAAGCATGGCAGTACACGAATACATCCCTATGCGGCGATTGTAGCATAGTCGACAAATTACGTGCCGGACCCCTATACAAGCGAGTCCGGCAGTTTAGGTTTTCTGTACCACTCTCACAAAAGTGAGGAGGGCGCCCGGCTACCCCTAACCGGGCGCCCTGACTTTCTTACTTATCCCAATTCTCCGCCGCTTCGGCGAAGAAAACTAATTCCAGCTGTGCTGAC
>DASVLR010000027.1:0-14222 GCA_036384775.1 Minisyncoccota bacterium | reverse complement strand
CTAACGGCACGCTCGAATAGTCTTATGTGCGCCCATATCTACGCTACGCTTCGATATAGGCGCTGCGCTCGGACCAAACCCGAACGCTGGACCGTTCGGGTTTGTGTCCTCGCTTGCGCCCAGAGCTCAGCCTGGTAGAGCATCTCCCTTTTAAGGAGTTGGCCGCTGGTTCGAATCCAGCTGGGCGCACTACGATCAAAAAATGATTGCCTGAGCGCAGTCATTTTTTGAGCGTCTATGCTGATGCACAGCTGGATTCGAACGCCGGAGCGGATGCCGAGCCAGCAGGCGAGGCCGCGAGGCGGTGGTCAGCCCGAGGCGAACGGGTAGTGAGCCGAGAGGCGAGACCGAATCCAGCTGGGCGCACATCAGATTTTAGCTCTCTGCGGAGCCATATTTGCCAATAAACTCTCATTGACTTATTTATCATCGTGTAGTATAATATGAGTTAGTTAAAAGCTCGTTGTAAACCCGTCACAAATATCCATTTTCTTCAGAACCTTTTGTGCCACTTTCTGGCATCAAAGCCTCTGGAGGAAATGGATGGCTTTCTTCAGATCTGTCTTCTGCCATCTTATGTCTGCTGACTGGTTACTGTTATGAATGCTACGCAAAATCGGCTCGTCGGTCGTATCGCAACTGTTCCGAATGGCAACGGCTTTGGCTTCATCGCCATCGATTCCGTTACCACGAAGGACGGCCAGCGCCACGGCCTGCCGACCACGACGGACATCTTCATCCACCAGGATGAAAGTCGCGTCAAACTCCAAGTCGGGAAGCGCGTCGAATTCGACGTCACCCTCGATCACAACCGTGGGCCCGGGCACTTCCGTGCCACGGCTGCTACGAACGGTTTCGAGTTAGTTGCTCCGGGAACATTCCCAGCGTTTACGCTGGTCGTGCCGCCCGTTCGCAGTCGTGAGGAGCTCAGTTTCCCGCGTCGGCTGCCGATTCACTCGGAGATGAAGGATGTGCCTGCGGAAGTCGTGGCCAAGGTGGTCGAGAATATGCCGCTCGCGCGGGTTCCTCGCCCCCAGACGCCCGACGGCCGTGCGCCAGAAGTCGAGAACAAAGACGTGCAGCTCCAAAAGCTGCTCGCCTACCTGTTCCCGGCGGTGTCACAGTTCGGCACTGACTTCAGTGTGGTGGATGCGGCTGATGATTTCCTCGACAAGCAAGTTGCAGAGGCCATCATGAACTATCAGACGCTCGGGATCACGGAGCAGATTCCGATCCTGAAGGACGAAGTCGCCCGGTTCAAGTCGATGCGTGCCGTCCTCAAGTTGCTCCATGATGAGAACCTGGCGCGTCCTGATACGGTGATCCCCATGCCGTATCTGGCCGACCTATTCATGGCCGCGCCAGTGTGGTATGTCATACCGCGCGAGGCCAGCGACAAGTTGCAGATGGAGCAGGCGTATAGATCGAATCGCGAATATAGCTCGTCGATCATTCGCCATTTCTGTGGCCTCTTCCCGAATGACAACTGGATGACCACATTCCAGCTGTTCAACTGGCGTGCACGTCCCATGCACCTCTACAGGGGCGAATCGATTCCGCCTGCCGTTGTCCGTGTGATGACAAAAGCTGTCCAAGTCTTCGATTACGTCGTTGTCATGACGCCGTATCACGACCAGGCACTGACTGACTGGAAGTCGTCGAATTGGAAGCGGCCGATTGATCCTTATGTGGTCGGCTTCAAGAAGGGCATCCCGTTCTTCTTCGTTCTCGGCCGCTATAGCGGCACGGGCACGTTTCCGCTTCTGAACGAACTGATCGCGGACACGATCGGTTTCCTGAAGGAACACGTGGGTGAGTTAAGGGATCTGACGAACGGTAACGGAATCTATATGACGATGCCACGGTTTATGAATGGTCAGGGCTGGGAGTCGAGTCCCGGCAAGCACTTCACCCAGACCGTTATTGCGCTCCTCAGTAGTTTCGAAGCGGGCAACCTCTTCGACTGGCTGCGGGGCACGGATACCGCTGTGACGGCACAAAAGTAACTTGATCGGCTTCGGCCGACGCGAGAGCCCTGTTCTACCAAGAGCAGGGTTCTTTTTTATTCCAGTTAAATCATAAATCACCAATCTGTTACGTTTTCAAACGACTGCCTGAACGCAACAGTTTTTTATTTCCTTATTTATCGTTGGGTTTCTGCGGCTCACCCTGCCATTCGCGATTTTTTTGTCGGCGTTGCGCGTCAAAACGCTTCGACTCTTCAGGTGTCATGGGTTTTCCTTCGATCATGTTTTCGAGCGAACTGAACTCCTGGGTAGGAGGGATCCTCATGCGTGGACCTCTTGATCGTGGGCGACGCTCATTTGCCTGCGTAGTCTCTGCTTCGGCTGCAGGTACCGATTCATTTACTTGCTCCGGCGCATTAGAACCAAGCTGTGAGTTTTCCTCAATGCTCAATGTAGTGCCGGGGAGTGTGCCTGTTTCAGGAACCGGAGTTGCCTCAATATCGATAGCGTCATCGAGGATACGGTCTCTGCGAGTAATGCGCCTTGAGCGACCTACCGCCGAGGTTCCCGCAGGGTTTCTGCGAAGTACAATCTCATCAGAAGTCACCGGACGTTCCGTCTGTTCATTCGTGCGAGCGACTGCATCTGAACCAGTAGGAACTGCCGGAGCTGCTGCTGCCGGAGCCGACTGCTGAGTCGTGTCACGGCGAGCTGGGGCAGGGCGAGCGGCTGCAATAGCTGCCTGGACCTGAGGATTCTTCAGGACGCGAGCGCCGAGAATCTTTGACAGTTTTTTGATGCCATCATCGACGGTTTCGCCTTCGCGCTTGATACGATAGCTTCCGCCGATGAAGTCGGAGAGGATCTGTACAAACTTCGGCGTATTGAATACTGAATCGCGGAAATCAATCGGGATATCAGTGAGGCAGAGCGCCATGAGATTGAAATCCCAGCTGTGGCGGGTGATGAGGAGTGATTCGACAACCGTATCGAGGAATTTCTCGTTGGTAATGAGGGCTTCGCGAACCTGCGGAGGAAATTGCTGAATGCCCTGGAAGCCGAATATCTGCTCGGTCCAACGAGGTGAACCGTCAACATGAGTGGTAAGTTCTACGGTCACGGCGTCTATGTATGCTTCGCTGGTGATAATTTCCTCGTATACCTCCGGAGGGAATTCGCGCATGAGTTCGGTGAAGTGGCGGACAGACGTATCGAAATTATCATCCGGGCGCTGGCCGTTATACCAGGTTCCGTCCAAAATCTCGGTACAAATAGTACGGAACTCGCTGCTTTGCATAACCTCATCGGCCACAAGCTCGTGTTCGTGAATAACTTCCATCACGGCCGGAAGTCCGCCGAGTCTCTGGGCTTCGTTGAAACTGACGAGTTCATCGATTACGGTTGAAGCTTCGACGTCGACAATTTGTTCACGGTTGTTTGTCGCCGGAGTCTCTGTAGCTTGGTTAACAACTTCTGCGGGAATATCGGAGGATGTAGTCGCCTGCGGGGTAGCCGGCGGTGTTGTCGGCGCGCCCGACGCGGCCTCCGCTGATGCTAGAGGAACGGATCGTTCAGCCGCGGCCGGTGCGGGCGGCGTTGTGACGGGCGTTTCAGTCACCTTTGCCGTCGCGGAATACTCCATGAGTCGCAGTTTTGCGACGAGTTCAGGATCCTCAGCTTCGGCTGCTGCGACGGCGTCTTCAGGCGTACCGGTATCCGACAGGGAATGGATAAGGGCCTGAATAAGAATATTCTTTGCTCGACCCTGCGGAGTAGTCTTGTTCTTTTCGGCAATACTACGGAGAGTACCGATAACGAAGGTGCGCGCTTCAACGCCCTCTTTTGTGCCGATGCGATCAGTCTCAGTGAACTGGGAGAGTGATTTCTGGAGGTTCTGGAATGCATTTGATCCGAGCTTTGCATGTGCGAGGGCTTTCTCAATTTCGGCACTCACCGTACGCTCGACTTTTTCCTGAATGACCCTGGTCCATTCGGTTGTCTGAGCATCAACACGACCGGCATCTATCGAACGCAGAACGTTACTGTTTCTGACCTGCTCGATATATTCGAACGCCTTGTCCGGATCGCTGACGCTTCTGATGATGCTCGTTTCAACCTGCTTCCATGCGAGCTGCTGAAGATCCTTGTTTACCAGCAATACCTGGCTAATAAACTGGGTATCCGTGGCGATTTTTGCCTTTGTTTCCGCGCGTACTTTTTCGAGTCCTTCGGCTACGCGGACCTTATTGGCCATTATTTCGATTTCCTGTTCAGTATCTTCGATTGCAGCTTCGATTGCAGCCGGATTGATATCGATGTTGTACGACTCGCGAACAACCAGAAGGGCATCATGTTTCGAGCGATAATGAGTGAGCGCTTCGCTCCTGCAGTTTTTGAAAAGGAAATTTTCGATCGCCGCATTCAGTCCTGCGAAGCGACGGGCAAAAAAGCCTGAAACTTCATGGGCCTCGGACAAGATCGCCTTGCGTCCGTGAAGTTCGTATAATTTTTCGGTAAGCTGACCGGCACTGAGAATATTGCCATACTCATCTTCGAGACCGTGCTCAGCCTCGGCAACGGCTTCATTTGTCTGCGTATACTCCGTGATGATGTTCGAGAGGTCGGCGAGTGCTTCCGGGCTCTGATGTGCCATCTGCGAAATATGTTCCTTGAACTTGTCGGGGAAGTCACCTTTTTTGAAATCAATACCGAGCGATTGGAAGTCTTCGTTCGTATTCAGGAAATCCTGAATACCCTCGGACACAGACGGGATGCGCTCAAATGTTGCATGCAGTTCCGCAATCTTCTCGGCGTCTCCCATGTCCAGTGTCTCCGCTTTCTGCGACTGGGACAGGAATTCGGCGAAACCCGGAGTGTCCAGGGCACTCTGTACTGAAAATTCGTCACGTTCTGACGCGACCGGGACACGCTCTGCCTCCTCGGTGTTCTCGGCTTCCTGGGCACTCTCAGCCTCCTGGGTATCCTCGGCTTCCTGTTGTCCTTCAGTTGCGGCCACTGCAGATGCTTCCTCCTCCGGTCCGCGCACGTCGACTGCCTTTATAACACCTCGCATCGCTTTCATGAGTTTTTCGCTATTGAACATGGTGATGGGTGGATGCGTTACAGGTTTGCTTTTAATTCGGCGAGACGAAGCAGCTTTTCAGTGCGCTCATTACCAGACTTTGTCTCGGAGAGGAGGGCCTTTGCGCGATGTAGTCCGTCGAGGTAGCGCTTGTTGATCGAATTCATGACCTGCATGTATGCTCGGGCATACTGCACAAAGACGGCAGCGTCATTTTCGAGGCCGACAGTGCCCTCAATAATAGATGAGAGGTACGTACGAGCATCATCGAGTTTGCCGGCGCGGAGAAACTCGGTGATTTTTGCCTGGTCAAATACAGGCGCTTTCGGAGGAACTGGTGAATAAGGCGAAGGTCGTGAATTGTTAGGCATGGTGATGCTGAAATCGTAACAAAGGCCTACCGGGGGCACAAGGAACAAGTTATCCAGCTTTGCGTGCGGGTAGTGGCCTAGATTTGCGATATACTTTAGGCACATGGAGACCTTTGCACCTCAGGTGCCCGAGAAGAAATTTGAGACCGTTGACCAGGAGCTCGCATATCTCCGCGAGCAGGTGGCGGCTCAGGAGCGCGTCCTTGCAGAACGCAGTGGCGGCGCACGTCCAGAAGCTGTGCGCGAGGCAACCACGCACGAGGTGGTCAAGGCGTATGCTGAGCACGAACCTGCCAAGGTTTTACACCCGGACATGCGCATGGAGAAGGCTGCGGCAAATGAGATTGTGCTCCAACTCGCTCCCGAGGCTCATGACAAGAAAATAGAGCAACTGGTGGCACTCATGTATCAAAAGGGTGTGGCCAATGTCTTTGCGCTGCTTGAGAAACTCGATGACGCACATCTCACGGATGACTTCCATCGTTTCCTTGTGCAGTACATCAAGGCAAACTATGAAGTTATCGGACTCAAGCCGGCGGGCAAAATTTGGAACGCGCTGCATATGACCCTGTATGAGGTGACGTTGCCCGAGAAAACAGGCGATGTTGAACGTGAACGCGCCATCAAGGAAGTCATTTCTTCGATGGAGCAGTTTTACTCAGGCATGCTGTCCGTCGAGGATGATAGGGGTACCGGCTATTTTGCCATTGAACTTGCGGTCGCAAACCACAGCGACGATTTCACGTTCTACGTCGCCGTCCACGACAACAAGAAGAGTCTTTTCGAGAAGCAGATGCTTTCAGTGTTCCATAATGCCAAAATCGTCGAGAAGAAAGACGACTACAATATCTTCAATGAAGAGGGTTCGACGGTCGCGTCAGAGGCCCGTCTCGGCAAAAATTCTATATGGCCGATCAAGACATATGATCAGTTCGATTACGATCCGCTCAATAGCATCCTCAATAGTTTCTCAAAGGTGAAAACGCACGGCGAGGGCGCATCTATTCAGATCATCGTCAGGCCGCAGGACGGGGAACATATCAAGCGCTACAAGAAGACGCTTGATGAAATTCTTGCAGGCGAAAAGGTCACGAAGGCCATTGCCAACAATGACAAGGGTGTCGGCGAATACGTCGAGGGTTTTTTCTCGGGCGTCGGCCAGTTGTTTTCGTCCCCCGAGAAGCTCAAGGAAAAGAAGGAAAAAGAGGAGAACAAGAAGAAAGATGCTATTCAGCATCTTGATCAGGTAGCCGTGGAAGAGATTAAGCGCAAGATCGCATCACCGGTCGTGTCTGTAAATATGCGCATCGTGGCGTCTGCCGAGACAATGGCTCAGGCGGAAATGATCCGTGCCGATATTGAAGCCGCCTTCAATCAGTTCGCTGATCCGACCGGTAACACCGTTGAATTCACTCCGATACGCACCGGTGCTCTTAAGGAATTTTTGCGCGACTACTCATATCGCTTGTCAGGGGAAAGTCATCGCATGCTCATAAATATCCGTGAGCTGACATCGCTCATGCATTTCCCATCGACACAGATCAAATCAGCTCCGCATCTCAAGATTGCCAAGGCTGGTACTGCTCCTGCACCGATGGATCTGCCGCAGAACGGCACTCTTCTCGGTACAAACAGCGACAGGGGTGTCGAGCGTCAGGTATTCCTCACGCCGGAAGATCGTCTGCGTCACCTGTATGTCATCGGTCAGACCGGTACCGGTAAGACGACGCTCCTCAAGAATATGATTATCCAGGATATCCAGGCGGGCAACGGCGTGTGTTTCATCGATCCGCATGGCTCGGACATCCAGGATGTTCTCGCAAACATTCCGCCGGAGCGCGTGAACGACGTCATCTATTTCGATCCCGCATATATCGATCGTCCGATGGCCCTCAATATGCTTGAGTACGATAGGCGCTATCCGGAGCAGAAGACCTTCGTCGTGAATGAAATGCTCTCGATCTTCAACAAACTCTTCGACATGAAGACTGCCGGCGGTCCTATGTTCGAACAGTATTTCCGTAACGCCGTCTTGCTCACTATCGATGACCCGACCACAGGCTCGACACTTGTGGACGTCTCTCGCGTTCTGTCGAACAAAACCTTCCGCGATCTCAAGCTTTCAAAGTGTACGAACCCGCTCGTCGTTCAGTTCTGGACGGAGGTTGCAACCAAGGCCGGTGGTGAAGCTTCACTCGCAAACATCGTGCCGTACATTGTGTCGAAGTTCGACAACTTCCTGGCAAACGACATCATGAGGCCGGTTATCGGTCAGGAACAGTCGTCATTCAAGTTCCGCGATGTCATGGATTCAAAGAAGATTCTTCTGGTGAATCTTTCGAAGGGAAGGCTCGGCGATATCAACGCAAACCTCATCGGTCTCATCCTGGTGGGCAAAATTCTCATGGCTGCATTGTCGCGCGTTGACTCGATCGGCACGGATCTGCCACCGTTCTATTTGTATATCGACGAATTCCAGAACATCACCACTGACTCGATTGCCGCCATTCTGTCTGAAGCACGCAAATACAAGCTCTCGCTCAACGTGGCGCACCAGTTCATCGCTCAGCTCGACGAGAAGATCAAGGACGCAGTCTTTGGCAACGTCGGTTCGATGGTCATTTATCGCGTAGGTGCAGAGGATGCGGAAGTCTTTGAAAAACAGCTTGCTCCGGTCTTTACCGCAAAGGACATCATGAATATCGACAACTTCAATGCCTATGCCAAGATTCTTGCGAAAGGTGTTCCGATGAAGCCGTTCAATATTCGCGTGCCATCACCGCTCAAGGGTGATCCGGCTCGCGCAGAGAAGTACAAGGAGATTTCATATATTACCTACGGTCGTGCACGTGCCGAGGTTGAAGCCGAGATCATGGCCAAGTACAAAAAGGAGGAGCCTCCGAAGCCTGCTGCTCCGTCGGCTCCTGTGATGCCTAAATCATCAATACCCCCGAAGTCGCCGATTATCCCGCCTGCAGCTCCGGCGTCACCAAGTTCGCCGCAAATCTAAATCCCTGTACGTCTGGAACGAATCGGGTATAGTACGAAATCATATGGTTACTAAGACCCGTACAACTGGAACTGCCGACCGCCACGTTCGCGTCCTGCTCGACAATATCCGCAGCGTTCACAATGTTGGCTCGATTTTTCGCACGGCAGAAACCCTGAGTATTGAGCATATATATTGTGTTGGTACGACGCCGTTGCCAGTGGATCGTTTTGGGAACAAGCGTACCGATTTCGCAAAAGTCGCCCTCGGTGCAGAGAGTATGGTTCAGTGGGAATACGCAGTGAATGGCCCTGCCATCGTGAAGAAGCTCAAGAAAGAAGGCTACACAGTCGTCGCGCTTGAACAGGCCGAAAATTCCAAAGACTACAAGAAGGTAAAGATAGGTACAAAAACTCTTATTATTCTCGGGGCTGAGGTGGACGGCGTGTCACCTGAGCTCCAAAGGCTTTCGGATGAAATTGCTGAAATTCCACAAATGGGCCAAAAAGAATCATTGAACGTGTCAGTGGCTGCGGGTATTTTTCTGTACAGACTTCTTGATAAGTAATTTCTGGTGCGTGTCACAGAAGTGCGCACTTCTGCCACCGACAACTTTGCGGATGATGGTGCCTGTGCAGCCGGGCTTGGCACAGGGCAAACCTTTCTTGCGGTAGACCTTGTGATGTTCCTGGAATTCCCCGCGCTCACCATCGATGTTGCGATAGTCAGACATTGAGTCGCCGCCAAAGTCGATACCACTTTTGAGCACCGCGATGAGGGCGGGGTAGAGCTTCTTCATAAGAGGTTCAGGAATATTCTTAGGCTGTTCTTCAGGATGAATGCCAGCTCGCCACAGAGCTTCGTCACTATAAATATTACCGACACCGGCAATGACAGACTGATCCATGAGGACATTTTTGATACGGCCGGTCGGACGACGCATGATACGGGTCTTGAATACATCGTAGGTGAATTCTTTCGTGAGCGGATCCGGACCAATGTCGGCGAGGTGTGTACTCTCGGCAATTTCTGCTTCGGTGATGAGCGTTACTTTGGCGAACTTGCGCATGTCGGAAAGGATGAGCTGTTTGTCCGACTTTTCAAACGAGAAGACGAGGTGTATGAACCTGTTGAACGGATCGTGTAGTGCCGCCGATGCATCTGCCGCAGGTTTCCACGGATCACGAACCGCCGCAGAATCGAATTCATAGCGGCCGAACATGATATGCCCGGTCATCTTCATGTGAATAAGAATGACGCTGCGATGACCGTCTTTCTCAATACGCACCAGAATATTCTTGGCGATGCGGTCCACTCGAACGATGCGGGCACCTTCAACGGCGCTTTTAAAATGGCTGAAGTAGGCCGGATCTTTGATGGAATCCTTTCCTTTGTGGAAACTGCTGTTGTAGTCGGTCCAGACGTCGCGGATAGTCAGTCCGGTGATGCGAGCATTGAGTCCGTTGACCGTTGTCTGGACCTCGGGGAGTTCTGGCATGTGCGTATCTTACACTCTGATGATAAAATTGCATCATATGCGTTACTACGTTGTCGCGTTCCTCATCATCGCGGTATTCATTGTGCCATCAGCACTCCTGAATTTTCCGGCACAATCCCACGCATTTCTCAGCGTGATGAATTCTATCGGCGACAGACTCACTGCTGCTGTCGGCCTCGCTCACAACCCCGTCACCATTGAACAGGTAAAGAATGACTACGCGACGGCCACACTTGCGATGGCAGCCGGCCAGGCGCAGCCGCACAAGGTCCGTATTCTTATTGTTCCGGGCCATGAGCCGACCTCTGGCGGTGCAGAAGGGTATGGTCTCAAGGAACGCGATATGACTGTTGAACTCGCGCAGGATCTCATCAAATACCTCAAGCAGAATGAGCACTATGAGGTTTTCACGACTCGCGATACCAACAACTGGACTCCGGACTTTGCGAACTATTTCAAAACACAGTGGGAACAGATCAAGACATGGACCAATGCACACGTAGTAGAGACGCGATCACTGCAACGTGTCGGTGAGTACGCGCAGGTCACACCGACGGTGCATCACACCAAGGCAGCCCCGGATGTGGCACTTCGCTTATATGGCGTAAACAAGTGGGCAAATGAGAACGATATTGATATCGCGCTGCACATTCATTTCAACGACTATCCGGGCCACGCTGCAAGCGGAGGTAAGTACAGCGGCTTCACTATTTATGTGCCGGAGAAACAATACTTCAATAGCACAACGAGCAAGGCGATTGCCGGTGCGGTATTCAAACGTCTTGCCCGCTACAATCCGGTGTCGAATCTGCCAGGCGAAGACGAGGGCATAGTGGAAGAACAGGACCTCATCGCCATAGGCGCATTTAACTCCGTGGATGCGGCAAGCATGCTCACCGAGTACGGGTATCTTTACGAACAGCGCTTCCAAGATCCCGACGTGCGTCATCGCACGCTGGATGAGATGGCATATGAAACATATCTTGGACTTCTTGATTTTTTTGACCCGTCCGTGGCATCGTCGGTATCTCATCTCTATGATACGCAGATCATGCCGTATCAGTGGACTAAGATCATTACCGGCTCGGGATCGGGTGACTCATCGGAGGATATTTTTGCCCTGCAGACAGCCCTTATTCTCGACGGCGATTATCCGCCGACAGGCAAGACCATGAATGAGTGTCCGCGTTCAGGTTCGTTCGGACCGTGCACAAAACTAGGCCTATCCAAATTCCAGGCAAAATACGATATTTCAGGCGAACAGAATGTCGTCGGTCCGAAGACGATAGAAATGCTTAACAAGATTTACGGTAGCCGGCCGCAATAAGTTCCTCGCGGGCGATTTCAGAGTCGCTCCACGAAATCTTGGTGCCGCGCGGTCCCATGATATACGGATCAGTGCCCTTGCCGGTGATGAGAACGGCCTCACCCGGTTTGGCCTGTTTTATGGCTTCGCGAATAGCTTCGCGGCGATCCATGATAATGATCGGCTTTTTTGAGGTGACACCCTGAGCAACATCACCAACAATCTTGCGGGGATCTTCATCGTATGGATCTTCGTCGGTGAGAATCACGACCCGAGCGTAGGTGTCAGCCAGTCTGCCCATAACGGCACGCTTTGCAGTATCGCGACCGCCGCCGGTGCCTCCGAGAACGGCAATGATGCCGCGATCTTTGAATACGGTATATAGCTTCTCAAGCGAATCTGCTGTGTGGGCGTAGTCGACAATGACATCGAATTTTTGATCGGGACCGACCGTAACTTTTTCAACGCGACCGGGAACATGACCAAACGTACTCACCGCCGTAGAGATATCCGCATCCGATATACCTTCGTGTTTTGCGCAGGTGACAGCTCCAAGAATGTTGTACTGGTTGAAAATGCCCTGAAGAGGAGTGATATACGAAAAGCCCTTCTTGAGGGAATAGGTGAGTTTGGTGTCAGCGTCGCATGCAAGGAAACGACCAGCCTCGGCGTCGTCAGCATTGACGATAAGGGTCGTCTGCTTTCCGTGCTTGTGTGAGGTGGCAAGTGCTCGAGCGAGGTCGAGCTTTGCTTGTACGTAGTTTTCGTACGAACCATGAGCTTCGATGTGCTCAGGAGAAAGATTGGTAAAGATAAGCGTATCAATATCGATATGCTTGTGGCGGAAGAGGAGCGAGCCCTGAGATGTCATTTCACAAATAAAGTATTCACAGCCGGCAGACACGGCGCGGCGAAGCATGCGCTGCATAGTGAAGCGTCCCGGCATGCTCATCTTGAATAGATTGCGCTCTGATGCGCCTGCGATCTTGAAACGAATAGTGTTCGTGAGTGCAGTCTTCTTGCCTGCCTGCTCGAAAATTGCATTTATGATTTCGGTGGTCGTGCTTTTGCCCTTGGTTCCTGTGACCGCGATGACTTTTATATGACGTGAAGGAAAGCCATAGCGGACAGCTGCGGCAAAAGCCAGCGTGCGGTGGTATGCCGGTTGGAGAATGTTGAACAGCGAGGTTGGGATGATGCGCTTTATGTTGATGAGTGTCTGGTCCATAGCGACTAGTATGTCGTATCCAATCGATTTTTACTAGGAAATAAAAACTGCGCTGCCCGGAGGGAAGCGCAGTGCATGAAACTTCGCTGAAAACGTCAGCGTCAGCCGGTGTTGGTGGCGGTGCCCGTATTGATGTGGGTGCCGTCACCAGCGATGGCGACGAGGAGGTCGTTGTTCGGAGCGTTGGAGGTGCTCACGAAGTTGGAGGAGTCGCCGGTCGAGTCGATGCGGGCCGTTTGATCGATGGTGAGGCCGGCGGTCGTGTGCGTGCCCGTGGTATTCGGGGCGTTGGCGATGGTCGTAGTATTGACCGGGGAATTGCAACGGTTATTGTCGGCCGCGGCACAGACCTTGTTCGCGCACGGTGCGCCACCGCCTTCCAGATTGGTTGCCACGCTCGTCGTCGCATCGGCGGCATTGAGCGTGCAGACAGCGAGCGTCGAGGTGACGGCATTGTCGGCATTGGTGGCGGTCTGGCCCGAGTCGAGGATCGCGAAGGACGACGCAGTGATGTCGGCATTCGCGGCCGGCGGAGCGTCGGTCTTGATCACCGCGGTATTGGCTTGCTGGTGGCCGACGTTATGCGCGAAGGCGCAGAACGGGGTCACGATCAGAGCGACGGCAAAGAGCAGTCGCGTCGCGAGCTTGCGCAGGCTTCTGCCCGCGCCCGAGACACTATCGATGGAGAGGGACTTCATCGGATTGTGGGAACGTTTTTTGTCAGAGACTCTAGCGATACGCTAACAAACATGGTGAGCCGTATGACGGGCTGACCACGGACTAGCTAAGCTGGATAACCAAGAGATGGCTGTGGCTCCAGAATCAAAGATTCATGACGTCGATCTGTATAAACCCTTGATTCTGGCCCCACAATGACTCTGAGGACTTGTCTAAATTCAGCATAGCACTGGGACGAAAACTGTCTATATACAGCTTGTACACAGCTATCCGAGCATCTTGAGAGCGGCCTTGACCTTAGCTCCGACGTCGGCGACATCTTTGGAAATCTTTTTGAGCGCATCGCGGGCTTCGTCTGCACCATATCCAAGGGCAGTGAGGGCTTCGATGGCATCGAGATCACTTGAAAGGCCGCCCGATCCATTGGTTCCGTCAGCATCGAGCGCAATCGCGCCGACTTTGTCACTGAGCTCGAGTACAATCTTTTCTGCGGTCTTCTTGCCGATACCTGAAATCTTGGTGAGATGAGATGTCGAGCCGGTGCGGATGGCACTCACCAGCGTCTCGGCCGATGCGAGTGACAATATATTGAGTGCGGACTTCGGACCGATGCCGGAGACGGAGATGAGCAATTCGAAGAACTGTTGGTCTTTTTTGGTAGGGAAGCCGTAGAGATCCATCGCGTCTTCACGAACGGCGAGGTAGGTCCAGAAGGCAGCCGTCTTGCCGGTTTTCAGTGTGTGGAGCGTATCGGCCGTCAGGAATATCTTATATCCGACGCCGTGCACGTCGACAATCGCATGATTCATGCTGATTTCGGCAATCGTTCCTGAAATACGGGCAATCATGGCCACATCATAGCATTTTCAACGGGAAATAGACCGGATATGCCTACAGTCGGCCTGAAACTTTACTTTTTTGAGCCAGTGTGATAATTTCTGTGATACCAAAACATATGCCGATCACCTCTTCAGCAAAGAAAGCACTCCGCGCCTCACAGCAGAAGCGCGTTTTCAACATCCGACGCAAGAAGGCTATCGACGTAACTCTCCTCGCATTTCGCAAGGCAGTTGTCGCGAAGGACAAGTCTGCAGCGGCAAAAC
>DASVLR010000026.1:0-4873 GCA_036384775.1 Minisyncoccota bacterium | reverse complement strand
CTTGTGCAGGGCGCGGATGATCCGAAGTTGGATGTTCCGGGTGACAATGTTTTTCGGGCGACAGAAGATCGCATCGAGCGCTGCCTGCCAATGCGAAGGTTTGAGCTCGCATACCGACCCTTGCACACCCTTGGCCCGGTTCCGGCGCCGCCCCTCTTCAGTAAAGCAGGCCGCCATCCATGCGAGGTTGATTCCTTCGGCTTGGAGTGACTTTGCGAGCCGGTAGAGCACAATGTGCCCTACGTTGCGGTATTTCACTAGGTCTTCATATTTTACATCGCGCAGTGACAAGAGGCTTTTGAAGCTGTCTGCATGTTGCAGACGTGAAGATTGCGGTGTCTTCTGCAAAGCGCGCTGATAGGCGGCTTCGTCCACATTCGCGGCGGGCTCCGGCTCAATCACCTGAGCCAGACAGAGGGTATTGCAGACGGTAAGCTTGAAGGTCAGCCCGGTATTTTCCGAAAGAGGGTAAGTGGCGACATACTGAAGCGCACATCCCTCGAGGTATTCTCGAAGATCTCTGATTTCTTTGGCACTCATGGTAAAGCTAGCTTGTATATTGACACAAAGATGGTACTCTAGTCAAGTCAGACATATCGTATACTACACCCATGACCCTCAAGGAATTCACCCAACTCAATCTCCCCGACGTACCGGGCGTATATACCTTCCGGGATGACAAAAACCGCCCGATGTATATTGGTCGTGCCACATCTCTCAAGAGCCGCGTTCGCAGCTATTTTTCGGCTGATCTCATCGCCACACGTGGTCCGCGCATTGTTGATATGGTCACCAAGGCTCATACGGTGACATTCCAGGAGCAGGATTCTGTCCTGGAAGCGATTCTCCTCGAGGCTGCACTCATCAAGCGCTACCAGCCGTTCTATAACATCGATGCGCGCGATAACAAAAGCGATCAATACATTGTCGTGACAGAAGAAGAGTGGCCGCGCGTTTTCCTGGCCCGTGCCCGTGACCTCGATCAGCAACTCAAAGACAGGGAGGTACCGTACAAGATCAAAAATAAATATGGTCCGTTCACTGAAGCCGGTCTGATCAAAGAGGCACTCAAGATTTTGCGTAAAATGTTCCCATTCAGGGACAAGAAAGCTGTCGATCCTCGTCATGAGGCATTTTACCGCGCCATGGGCCAGTCGCCGCATGTCGGTGCTGCCGAAAATGTAGAAGCTGCCCGTCAGGAGTACCTGGCGACCGTTCGCCGCCTCATGATGTTCTTTGAGGGCAGGAAGGGCGCTCTTCAGACCGAGCTCAAGCGTCAGATGAAGACTGCAGCCACGGAAATGCGCTTCGAAGATGCGGATCGTATCAAGCGACTCATCTATGCACTTGAGCATATAAACGATATTTCTCTCATTAAGCGCGATCTGAAGGAAGGGTATGTAGATGCCGAGGGCAACCACAAGCGTTCGTTCCGCATCGAGGCATATGACGTGGCTCATCTGGGCGGCATGGAGAACGTCGGCGTGATGGTTGTCTCCGTCAATGGTCAGCCCGACCGCAACGAGTACCGCAAATTCAAGATTTCTCGCAATAAAAATGACGACATCGCCGGTCTGACAGAGATCCTGTCACGCCGCCTCAATCATCCTGAGTGGCCATACCCGGATTTCATCGTCGTGGACGGCAGCAAGGTCCAGGCACAACATGCCGAGGCCGTTCTCGCAGCACGCCGACTGGAGATTCCGGTCGTCGCTGTCACAAAGGATGACCGCCATAAGGCCGAAAAACTCGTGGGTAATCCAGATATCACAAAACAGTATCGTGCCGAGGTTATAGAGATAAATGCAGAAGCCCACCGATTCGCAATCACATACCACCGCAAGCGTCGCGACACATCTCTCGAGCGCATGCTCGCCAATCGCACGCTCCGTGGAGAAAGCCCACAAGAGCCCGTGGTACAATATCCGGACGATGTCCCGCAGGATTAAAATCGGCGTCATTCGTGGCGGTCCCAGCGCCGAACACGATGTCTCATTGGCCACCGGTGCGGCAGTGCTCGCTGCCATTCGTACGAAGCTCGACGAACATTACGAGGCTGTCGATGTGATTATCGACACTAACGGCATGTGGTCTATTGACGATCAGCCCGTCACCCCCACCCAGGCGTTCCGCTACTTTGATATTGCCTGGAATGCACTTCACGGTACATTCGGCGAAGACGGCAAGATTCAGACGCTGTTTGAGTCTCACGGTATTCCGTTTACCGGCTCAGGCTCACTGAGTTCTGCCATAGGCATGAATAAGGTGCTCACAAAAAGGGCTTTGAAGGATGCCGGCATCAAATCACCATATTCCAAGGAAATTTTATCTGCAAACGTGCGCAAGAATGTCCATTTCGAAACGGATGCATTGTTCACCTCATTTCTGTTTCCGGCGGTGATCAAGCCCGCGACCAGCGGCTCCTCGGTCGGCGTTTCGATTGTTCGTACCAAAGAAGACATTCCCGCCGCGTTGCTTGCCGCCGCACAACACGGAGACGTTGTGCTGGTTGAAGAATACATTCAGGGCGATGAGGCTACCTGCGGCGTAATAGACAATTTCCGTGGCCAGAAAACATACGCATTGCCTCCGATCGAGATCAAACCGGCACATGATTTCTTTGATTTTCATGCAAAATACAGCGGGCAGTCGGAGGAGATCGTCCCTGCACGGTTTTCTTCGGCGATAAAGGCCGAACTGGAAGAACTCGCCAAGCGCGTTCATACACTTCTCGGCCTACGGCATTTTTCGCGCACAGACTTCATGATCCATCCGCGACGAGGAGTGTACGTGCTCGAAGTAAATACCTTGCCGGGCATGACCGAGCAGTCACTCATTCCGAAGGCGTTGCGCGCGGTGGGTTCGGATTTGCACGAATTAGTCCATCACATCGTACAACTTGAGATGGGCGAATAGGGTATATGTGCCGCAATTAAAAAGCTCCGCGCACAAGACGCGGAGCGGAGGACGATAGTTGTCGGTCCTGATATTTCAGACCGTAGCAGGCGCATGGGCATGCCGGTAGAGAAAATCGATGCTAAAATCTCCGTCGCCGATCTGCAGGCGTTCGTCCATGGCGAGCTGGGACGGATTGATGAGCACCGCCTCACCGAGGCGTGCGATGGCCCAGATACTCACAGGCGTGTAGACGCTGAAGCGAGCGGGCCTGAATTCCCATTCACCAGGAAAGTCAGGGGCGATCTGCCGGAGCCGGGGCGTGAGGCCGATGGTGGTGGTTATCGCGATCGGCAGGACAGCCTCGCGAAACAACGTTTCGATCGGCTTCGTCCCGTGTAACGGAACTATCGGCAGGCCGAAGTATTTGCCCCGGCGGACGACGAGGATACGACCATGCTGATGATCGCGCTCGTGGACTGCAAACAACGCAAAATGCGGAACTGGTTCAGAAGCAGCGTGGGACATGGAACTGTTTGTTAAGGTTGCGACGCGGGTTCGATATCAGTATAGCTCTGCGGTACGCTGCGGCAAGCGACGTGGTGGATAATAAAATTGCGACACAAAACAAAACCGCCCGAAGGCGGTTGTGTTATTTTGTGGACCCGAGGAGATTCGGTCACAGGTCCTCGCTTGCTAGCTCGGCCCGCGACCCCGACTCCTTCGCCTACGCTCAGTCCGTCTTTCGAATCTCCTCCCGACGCCCCTTGCACAATAGAAAAGAGCACCACGCAAAGTGATGCTCTTTTCTATTGTGGTGGACCCGAGGAGATTCGAACTCCTGACCTCCTCTTTGCAAAAGAGGCGCTCTACCAACTAAGCTACGGGCCCAAGTAAAGGAACAGGAAACAATATACACGATATGGACAGAGTTCTCAAGCGGCGCTAGACTTGCCGCCAGACAAATCTATGAAACGTCAATTAATCATAGCCTACATACTCGTGGGTGCATTGGACTTCGCGGGCATGTTTCTGGCCCTTTTTACGACCGGCAGTTTGTATTTCATCACCGATGAAATCGATCTGCGGCTCTCCGTATCAGCCCTGATACTTTTTTCCACAGGCATTGTATTCTGGCGAGCGCCATTTTCGAAGCGTCGCGTCGACGGCGTGCCGGCAACCTGCGTGAAGGTCGTATCCATCGTCTTCATGACGTTCGTGTTCTGGCACTATATGCCGCAGATCTTTACCCGCGGTCCGTTTGAGGAACGAGCACTAGCCGCATTCCTGACGTCAGTCGCCATCGCCAACATATATCTCATCCTCTCGATGAAGCGCTGGCGTCGCGGCATAATCGCCGCCCGGTATCACTGACACGAACGCCGGCCAAGTTCTGTGGTCAGGTCCGATCGAAACGCTCTAGCGCATCTGCCTAGAGCGCTTTTTGTATCACCTCAAAATGGTTAGGGAAGAGATCGGGTATTTTGGTGAGGTCATATTTCGCAAATACCTTGATCTCCTCGCCTTCGTTACCAATCGCATTGATACCATGGAGCGATGCGAGCTGGAGCTTGAAAAACGTCAGGGTATGACTGCCGCGGTCGTATTGTTCGATCATATGTAAATCATCGATCTCGATCTCCAGGCCGAGTTCTTCGTCTATTTCACGTGCGGCACATTCCTCGGGCGTTTCATTACCGTGACTGCGGCCGCCGGGAAGTTTCCAGTAGCGGGGAGCCGGCTTCTTGGGGTCACGCACGAGCGGAATACCGTCGGGCGAGACGATGAGGACTGCTACTGCGTGTGAAGAGGGCATGCTGGAATGCATGGATGTTGTGGGTGCCGAATACTTGTCGGGGCGCCGAGAATCGAACTCGGACCTCACGCACCCGAAGCGTGTATACTACCACTATACTACGCCCCGATAGGAAGGAGAGTACCAGTTTTTTCGAACTTAGTCTACTTTGTGCACCCTATA
>DASVLR010000025.1:0-21335 GCA_036384775.1 Minisyncoccota bacterium | reverse complement strand
CGCCAGCAGTGTCTGTCAGGAAATTACGGAGATCAAGCGGACTCTCTACCGAGGCCGGATATGATCCGTCATTCAATTCCGACATCGTGGTACTTGCAAATACCACCGCAGGTCCCAGGGATTTCAAGAAGTACATTGCCGACGGAATAAGCCCGTACGCACTCGGCATCGACAATCCAAGATCACGCATAGTCTGTTGAGAGGCAAACAAACCGCCCGCAATAGACTGATGATCGCCATGGAGCAGGTCTGCAATAGCTTCGGGGGCACCAAGATATGGAACCGCGACGGAAATCAGAGTGTCTATGAGATCAGCGTGACCCGCATCAGAGAGGTTCATGATCAATGATTTTGCAACCAATCCTCCGTTCGAATGGGCGATGATCGTTACTTTGCCGGTCGGCGATCTGCGTGCAAGGGAGTCGACAGCTTCAACAAGAGATTCCGTTGATGTAGCCCTATCCTGCAGCCTGCTCGCGGTGTAATCCGGAAAATCTCGCCAGTCATATCCAAACGACTTCCACTCCCGTATGACATTCTGGGATACAAGTCCGTCCATAAAGTGCACGAAGCTTCCATATATGCCTTTACTCCTGAGACCAAGTGCAAAGTCTATCGGGTCATCGGCGGTAATAAGTTCGGTACTTGAACCGATCTCGTTAAGGTGCAATTTTCGGATGTTCTCATTGCCCACGGGTTCCCACAAACGCGTATGCGCCTCGTCATACAATCGAGTGCCCTCAAGTCCGGGTATGAACAAGACGCTCGAACAGCAGGTCTTGAACTGGGGAGTCAGAACATCCGTGGGATCATGTTCAAGTGCAGGTTCATACGAAACAGGACCGCGGAGACTATTTATTCCTGACCGTAGCGGACCAGTCATACTATCCCACCAGTTTTCCTCGAGATGTATCCGGTCAGTATACGAGTTGTATACGGAGCCGCTGACATTTCCTACAAATGCAGACCTGTGTATATCAATCTGCGGAATGTCGTTCTGCTTTGAGGGTGAGGCAAATGCTCCTGATATAAGACCATATGTAGAGGCATTTTGGATTTTGAGATTCCAACCGCGCAACACTCCCCCATCCATACGTATGGCTGGACCGATCAGAGAATACAACGTCGACGAGGCAATAGTAATCTGTGCATGAATACCACGAATTCCCAGACCATCGTGCATGGCTACATACGATATTGTTGCGGTAGCGGTATCAACAAGAATGCCTCCCAGACCGACCAGGTCTATCATGTCAGCCGGACTGCCCTCAAAAATTACAGAACCATGTACGATAATCGAGCCCGGCGTAGAGCCGCGCCCGGTAATTCTGACACCGGGTCCGACTTTCAGCGTAACTCCGGGATCAACAGAGATATCCTTATCAAGCATATAGAGACCTGCCTCCCGTATCCATACCGTATCCGTATGAATATCGTCGGCGATGTGCGTGAGAGGCTCAGCGGCACGAACCATGCCCGGCAAACTCATACACAGTACCACCACCTCAACAAAGCCAAACAAGAGCACGAAAATCGCGCGCATGCGTATATGCATTGATATAAATTGAAGCACATTACTAATAATGCGCTCATCGTATCAATACTGCATTCAAATCGGCTTCAAAAAGAGTTCAAGAAGTAATGAATGTCCGTTGTATGTATCCGGATTTTATGACAGATGGTGTGCCGCAAAGTAAATAATCGAGAACGTGAGAATAAGAATCAGCGCAAAGCCAAGCAGGAATTTAAAGAAGCTTTTGTCAAACGGATTGACCATCGCAATAAATTATTCCCTGTTGAGGGCGGCGCGCGTGCCCGGTCCAACTGACCCCAGCTGATCGAGACCATGTGCCGCCTGATATTTTTTGACGGATGCGACGGTAATTGGACCGTAGTTGCCCGTAACGGGACCACTGAAGTAGCCGAGACGCTTGAGCAGGGTCTGAAGCGCGCTAACTTCCGAGCCAACCGAACCATTGTGCAGTGCCTTGGTAAAGGTGACCGCGGTACCGGAAGATGCGGGGGTCGATGCACCGGTCTGCACCGGCATGCCGGTGTCGGAAATAGCGAACGAAGTATGTCCTGCCGTACCATCTGCCGCCCAGAAATCTATACTGACTGGCAGCGGATATACTTCATTGCCCGTCAGTGTATATGTCGCCGAATACGGACCGGATGAGGTGCCGTTGACCTGTACGCTCTGTGATCCCACGCGCACAACATTACTCGTGATATCTGCAGTCGTATTAAACTTAATGGTCAGCACTGAGTTTCGAGACAAGAATTGCGCACCGTTGGATGCAATGTAAAACGCAGAGAGTCCCGGATGCGTCAGCGCCGTTGTAGTGACTGCCTGCAGATTCGTAGAGGTCGATGGTACAAAGGCATAAATGTTACCGCATGCACCACCTGATTGACACACGGTCACATTGGATCCTCCGACAGATGAGCCCTGGATCGCGATTGAATTAGAACCGTCAGACCAGGCAGAAACGGCCGACGGATTGTTGATATCGGATACATAATACAATCCCGTTCCCGATCCGCTTGCTGTTATCCGTACGATCTGGCCGACATTTACGGTAACCTGATTGGTATTGAACGAAATAGTAGCTGTCTGGGCGGTTTGCGTCTGCTGCTGTGTGGTTGTGGTCGTCTTCTGAACGGTGAAATTAATTGGTGCACAGGTGACGGAATTATTGGTGTCATATGCACATACGCTGACCGAATTCGTACCTGCAGTAACCGCAGTTATGGTCACAAATGAACCCTGCACGATCGCTGATGCTACGGCCGGATTCGAGTTCGAACCGAGAAAGTATGTGTTTGCACCGGAGAGATTGACCGTGCGTTGTTCACCCGCATTGATCGTGAAGTTATTTGGACTGACGTTGACAGTGACAGACTGAGCCTGAACAAATGCAACAGAAGCAATGAGCGTTACAAAAAAAGCGGTGAGCGTCTTATACATACGTATAGTATAGCAAATAGTACGACCGCACAGGCGTTCGAGATGCAAACAAAACAAAAACCACCCTTGTGGGGTGGTTTTTGTTGTTCACACTAACTTAGCGCTTTTCCGTGAGGAAAAACTGCGTAGGTTAGATAGAAGGCGTCCTCCATGCCGGCTGGTTCATCATGAAGTTCGTGAGAACTGAGCCGTTGGTGTAGATACCCTGGAGCTGAACTGCGTACTTCTTGTTGCCCGGGTTGATGACGTTGAACGAGTAGTGAACGGTCTGAGTAACAGACTGGTTGCGAGAGATAGTGTAAGTACCGCTCGTAACGGTCGTGTTAGTCGGAGCACCGTAGACTGCTGCGAGACCGCCAGAGATAGCTGTCGTCGAAGCTGCTTCGTTTTCGTAAACCTGTGCAATTGCGTTACCAGTTGAGGTCGTACCGAATGATGCGCTACCAGCTGCCGTAGTAGAAGCCGGGAGACCAATCAAGACGTTCTGACCGATTGCCTGGATGTTGATGGTGAAGACAGCGTCATAGTTGTAGACGATGTCGGTACCTGAACCAGAGACCTGCTGGGTCTTCGTGATCGTCGGTGAACCAACGAGGGTGAAGAGCGGGCCAGCTGATGCGATGGTCTGGGTATTACCCTGTGCTGTACCTGAGATCGTAACCGTCGAGTCGTTTGAAGACAAGATGGTCTGAGTTGCTGAGGTAGAAGCAGTAACATTGAGCATACCGGATGAAACGCCGGTTACGTCAACCTTGACGGTGAACGGAACGGTGGTGTTGACCGGGATAGTAGCACCTGCGGTGCCATTGCTGATGTTCGAGAACGTAGCTGCATTACCAGAGATCGAAGCAGATGCAATCTGAGTTGAACCCTGATAGAGGTAAGCTGCGCCGACCGAGCCAGTTCCGTTAACTGCGAAGTTAACGTTGACTGAGCGGAGGTGGAGCGTGTCGTTCTGAGCGTTGATGTCGAAGATCAAGACCGGGAGACCAAGGTACTGACCGTTGGTTGTGTCGTTGACCGGGACGTTAGCAACGAGCGGTGACTGAGAATCCAACGAGATGTTTGCCTGTGCGTTGTCGACGAGCGAAGCATTGATCGTGAATGTCTGCATGATGCCGGTTGAAGGACCGTAGAGGTTCAAACCTGCACCGTCAACTGCGCGGAGGCCGAGGGCCTGGAGGCCGATACCCCAACCGCTGACTGTCGTACCGTTGATCTTGTTGCTAAGACCGTTACCTGAAGTCGGAACCTTGTTACCGTTGACGTATGCTGAGTCAATCGAAGAGTTCAAAGAACCCTTGATGACGAGGTCACGGTAGGTACCCTTCGGAACGATGAAGTGGAAACCTGCGACGCCGAGGAGGTATTCATCGCCGTTCTGCACTGCGGTCGAAGAATTGACCGGCTGTGAAGAGAGGACGTTCGTACCATCGGTGACGAAGATCGTGTTGAAGAGCTTGTTGTAGAAGCCCGTGTTGTTACCAAGCGAGAGGTTCAAGCTCTGGACATCGAGGTCAGAGTACTGAGCCTGGACGCGGATCGTCATGATCGGAACCATTGACTGACCAACGTAGAGGACTGAGCTCGAGAGAGGACCTGCGGTAACCGACATGATACCCGGGACGCCCGGGGTGGTGATACCACCCTGAGTGCCGCCAGTGACCGGAGCGGTCGTGCCACCCGTCGGGGTGCAGACGTAACCAGCCGGGCATGACGTCATCGGTGCGGTTGCCATTGCGCCGCCGTTGAGAGCTGCGCGAGTGAGCGGACCAACGAAACCGGTTGACGGAACGCCGTGTGCGGTCTGATAAGCCTTAACTGCTGCCTGGGTCTGTGCACCAAAGTAACCCTTGGCTGCTGCACCAGAAGCAATTGAAGGAATGCTGTAACCCTGTGCGATGAGCGCGGTCTGGAGGGCGACAACTGCAGGGCCAGTCGAACCAACCGTGAGGTTAGTCGAGAAGGTGTAACCCTGTGCTGAAGCAACGAGAGCAATCGCGAGAACCGCGACGCCAGTTGCTGCAAGAACTTTCTTCATAAATGTTTGTTTAATAGTTAATGATGCTTCCCGGTCTTACTATTATATATCGGGAATTACATCACCTTAGTAAGACTAATAATACTTTTTTCCATACTCCCTGATGTGTATATATCGACATCCAAACCAGGGATTTATGGCAATCCATAACGAGCCATTGACGCGGACTATTGGTTTGTCAAAGGTCGTTCTTCCAAAGCTGACGCCCTGGGACGAGCACCAAACCGAAACTGGTCGATTGGGCGCTCGTTGCAAAGCATTATAGCGCGCATTTCCAACGCGGCGCTACACGGGAATTTGGGGATAACTCTAGCAAATTTAAGCCAAAAAGTCAATAGATACGGCTTAACGAAGCCGTAAAAGCTATTTCAGGCCTGTACTCAGCCTGTTTTTGACCCCAATACCCTATGAAGGCAATTTCGGGGCTATTTCAGAGAATATCGACTCCAACGACGCTCACCTTCCCTTTTAATGACGCCCTTTTGGACCAAATCTAACAACTCGCGCTGAATTGTCTTTTCACTCACATCCGTTATGACCTTGGCGAAGTCTTTTACAGTGAGATTTGACTGGTCTTTGAGGACGGCAAGGATACGCTCTTGGCGGTCATTTTTCTTTGCTGCTGTCTCGGCAGAAACACGCGCAGTGCCCTTGTTCTGAGCTGGATTTTGAGCAGGATTTTGGGTATTTTGCGGACGATCTGAACGCTCACCTGACCGAGTGTCGGGTTTGAAACCGGACGCGAAGAGATTTGGGGTCCTGAAGAAAGACTCAGACAATATATATCCTGCATTTTGCGCATTCTGAACCAAGCGATCACGAAGCATACTGACTATATTATCGATCTCGCTTACGAGGAGCTTGTGATTCATGTCCGAAATCAAGTTTGATATGCGAGCCACATTGAGAAGCGACATGGTCTCGAGTGCTGCAGAGAAGAGAGACTGGATGACGACATTTTTATCCCCAGGCATCGAACTCGATGCAGTAAAGGACGAAGACAGAAGATCCATGCCACGATCACGGAGTTCCCACTTCATCGGTTCCTCGTCCTTGAGAAGTCCGGACACGAGATAAAGGGCAGCGGTGATCTTTTCTGTCTTTTTGAAAACATAGACCAGATAATCCTCAGCAGAAAAGAAGCCCAAAGACTTCCAATTGATTGGATCATTAAAGCCAGCTGAAGAATTGTCCTTTGTGTCCATTGTCTTTTATTGTTGAGGACTCTGTCCTTTAAAAAAGGACATCGTATTCCGTATCAGACAGTCGCAGTATATATGGGACATGACCGAGAAAGCAAGTAGCTCACATCTCGACCACAAGGCGCAGTTAAGCCGCATATCCGCATACATGATATAATTCCGGAATGGCAAAGAAGAAAGAACCCGAGATCATCAAGAAAGTCAGTTTCTGGAGAGAAATGGAAGACGGTACCGTACGGGCGATCATGGCTGTTATACTCTTCGCGATAGCATTTATTTCCCTGCTTGCTGCCTTCGGTAAGGCCGGTTGGGGTAACCACGTATTTGATGCTCTCGTTCACTTCCTGGGCGTCGGTTACTATCTTATACCCATCATCTCTATACTCCTCGGCCTGAGCTTTTTGCGTACCGTTGAAGAACGTCGCCTGGAGACTCCGAAGATCGTCGGCTCCGTCCTATTCTTCTTTTCAAGCCTGGGTCTCATTTATCTTATTTCCGATACTGCTGCCGGCGTTCTCGGGGGCTGGATTTCGCGTCCGCTCATTGCACTTCTCGATATGTGGGCAGCGGCCATTCTTCTGGTAGCTGTTTTCATTGTCTCTCTCATTATGATGTTCGAATGGGAACCCACTCTCGAATGGCTGTCTATCTTCAAGAAGAAACCGGCCGAACTCGCAAAGGACAAAGACAAGGCTCTTAAGGCTGCAGTTGCGGATGGAGAAATGGATGAGGACGAAGAGGCCCGCATCAATCAGGCGGTTGCTGCTGCTGGCGCAGCCGAAGGAGAGGATGAGGAAATCCAGGACGAGACCGATCGCATGATGGCAGAACGCCGCAAAGAACTCGAGGCAAAACAGGCTGCTCGTGCAGATGCCAAGAACGCCAAGACTGTAGCGGGCGGCAAACTCGATCTTGCCGAAGGTGACGGTGTCGGCTTTGTCTCACCCGCAGCAGTTCCGACTCTCAAACCGTTTACCCCTCCTCCGTTCAGTCTTCTTGAGCGCGACAAGGGTAAGCCGGAAACCGGTGACATCAAGGCTAACGCCAATATCATCAAGCGTACCCTCCAGAACTTCGGTATTACCGTCGAAATGGATGAGATCTCGATCGGCCCGTCTGTTACCCGCTACGCCCTGAAGCCGGCAGAGGGTGTGAAGCTTGCACGTATCGTCGCCCTCAACAACGACCTCGCGCTTGCGCTTGCGGCTCACCCGATTCGTATCGAAGCACCGATCCCGGGCAAATCTCTCGTCGGTATTGAAGTACCAAACATGGCTAAGACCACCGTTGGTCTCGGTACCCTTTTGAACAATCCCGACTTCACCGAGTCGGAGAAGCCGCTCCTCGTTTCGCTCGGTAAGGATATTTCGGGTAAGGCTCACTTTGCTAACCTCGCCAAGGCGCCGCATATGCTTATTGCCGGTGCTACCGGTTCCGGTAAGTCAGTGACCATCCACACCATCATTACCTCCCTCCTCTTCCGCAGGTCGCCTGAGAATCTCAAGTTCATCATGATCGACCCGAAGCGCGTCGAGCTCACGCTCTATAACAAGTCACCGCATCTTTTGACGCCGGTTATCACCGATCCAAAGAAAGCCATCCTCGCGCTCAAGTGGGCTGCAAAAGAAATGACCCGCCGTTATGACCTTCTCGAGAAATGCGCCGTCCGTGATATCGATTCATATCACAAGAACGTCCTCGCACCTGAACTTGAGGCTATCAAGAAACGTGAAGCTGACGGTGAGGAGGTCACCGACGAGGAGAAGTCGAGGCTTCCCGAGATTATGCCGTATATCGTCATCGTTATTGATGAATTGGCAGATATCATGCAGACCTACCCTCGCGAGCTTGAGTCGGCCATCGTCCGTCTTGCCCAGATGAGCCGTGCCGTCGGTATACACCTCATCATATCGACCCAGCGTCCGTCAGTGAACGTCATTACCGGTCTCATCAAGGCAAACGTTCCGACCCGTGTCGCCCTCCAGGTGGCTTCCCAGATCGATTCACGCACGATTCTCGACCAGGCTGGCGCAGAAAAGCTCCTCGGTGCCGGTGATACCCTCTATCTCGGTGGCGATATGTCCAAACCGGTTCGTCTCCAGGCTGCATATATCTCAGAAAGCGAAGTTAAGTCAGTCGTGAAGCACCTCATCAACGAATACAAGGACGAAATCATGGGTGAGATCAATATCGGTCCTGGCCCTGAAGCTGGTTCGAGCGCCGCGTTCGATGCTATGGGCGGCGCACTCGATGGCGACAGTCTCGAAGACGAAGATGAAATGTACGAGCCGGCTCGCGAAGCGGTTATCGCCGCTGGTAAGGCATCCACCTCATACATTCAGCGCAAACTCGGCGTCGGTTACTCGCGCGCAGCTAAACTCATGGATCTCCTCGAATCACACGGCGTGATAGGCCCAGCAAATGGCTCAAAGCCGCGTGAAGTCATCGGTGTCGGTGCGGGCATGGATGGTTCATCAGGCGGCGCTAGCGGCGAAAGCGACCAGCGCGTACCGGATTCAATCGATTTGTAAAAGATAGTCCGATAAAGGTAGAATCGGCTCTATGGATTTCTCCAGGAGCCGATTTTCCCGTCTGATACGCATTGTGGCGACCATCGTCGTCATTCTTATCGTCGTTGGCTACGCAGCCTATCGTTCCCTCGCCTATATACGCGGTCCGGTCATCCAGGTGTTCCAGCCGATCAACGGTGCTTCTATTGCATCCACGACGGTAACCATCATCGGACGTGTCGACCGTGTTAACTCTCTCGCGCTCAACGATAATCCCATCCAGGTCGACGAATCGGGCAATTTCAAACAAACCATCATCGTCTTCCCCGGCATCAATATTGTGACCCTGGAGGCTACTGACCAATTCAAGCGCGCAACTAAGTTCGAACTTCGTTTGTTTGGTACAAAAGAGCTACCTCAGGGACGTGTTGGAACAACAACCTCAAAGTAGTATGCTGATGGCATGAAATGGTCAGCCATTGCTGGAAGCTGGAAACATGGTGCTCCTCAGCTCGAGGAGCACGTGCGTGCTGCTGTACAAGAAATAGTGAAGGCGGGTAAAGGTCTCGTAACTGGCGGTGCATTAGGCGTTGACTACATTGCTACCGACGAATATTTGAAATGTGATCCGTCGGCTGCTCACTTGAAGATTTTTATACCAACCACCTTAGAAAAATATGCTGCACACTATAGAAAGCGTGCGCGCGAAGGCGTAATAACACCCGTACAAGCCGAGGCGCTCATCACACAACTAGAGAAGGTCCGCGACGCACGACCAGCGTCACTTATCGAAAATCCGATTGTTGCAGAGATCGATAAGACTGCCTACTTCAATAGAATTACAGAGATTATTGATGTTGCGGATGAGCTGGTTGCCTTCCAGGTCAACGCGAGCGAAGGAACCCAGCACACAATTAACAAGGCGCGCAGAAAAGGAATACCGGTCAAAATCTCGACCTATACCGTATAAATACAAAAGCCCCTTCGCGGGGCTTTTGTGTATCTACAACTGAGATCTATTTACCGACACGCTCCTTGTATTCAGAAGTCTCGGTGTTGATCTTGATGACATCGCCTTCGTTGACGAAGAGCGGAGCGTTGATAGTTGCACCGGTCTCGAGGGTCACAACCTTGTTGCCACCAGTAGCGGTGTCACCCTTGATAGACGGCGGAGCCTCGGTAACCTTGAGCTCAACCATGATCGGATACTTGAATCCCATCGGCTGCTCGCGGAACAGGAGTTGCTCGACGACAGTGTTTGGCTTCATGAAGCGGATCTGCTCGCCTGCTCCCTCAGCATCTACCTTGAAACGCTTCGACGGGTCCGAGGTCTCACAGAACCAGAACTCACCACGGTTCGTATAGAGATACTTCACTTCCTTGCTGTCGATCTCTGCCTCCTCAACCTTTTCAGACTGATGGAATGAGTATTCGGTCACCTTGCCGGTCATGAGATTCTTGAGCTTGGTGGCATTTACCGGCTTGCGCTGCTGCTTGCGGAACACGTGTGCCGAAAGGACTTCGTACGGTGCGCCTTCGTGGACGATATACTTGCCTTGTGTAACTTCGTTATATTCGAGAATTGCCATGTAGTTGGTCGCGATTTGCGTGGTTATGTAGAGCCCAATATAGCCCTTATTTCTTCTCCAGTCCAGTATCCGGGCTGGTTGTCGTGCCGGCCATAATACCACCGTCCACAGTCAATTCTGAGCCCGTACAGTAGGAAGATTCATTGGATGCCAGGAACAATGCTGCGTTTGCGACCTCTTCCGGTGTACCAAAGCGCTTCATCGGCACATCAGCGGCGAACTTCGCCATGTTCTTGGCGTAGGCCTCACCCTCTCCCAACATCGCCTTCCACATGTCAGTGAGGATAGATGCCGGGTGGAGTGAATTACAGCGGATGTTATAGCCCTGCTTTGCGCAATAGAGCGCGACGGTCTTGGTATGATTCCTGACAGCGGCCTTTGTCGAAGCGTACGCAGCGGCACCTGGCACGCCGACAATGCCCGAGCGTGACGACATATTCACAATAGACGCCGTGTTATCCGGAGCTGCGGTCTTCTTCATGAGTGGCATCGCATATTTGCAGCCGAGGAAAACACTGTCGAGATTGATTGAGTGAATGAGCTTCCAATCAGCCAAGGTGGCATTCTCCGGATCCTGAGCGCCTTTACCCATGATGCCGGCATTATTGACGAGAATGTCGAGACGGCCGAACTGAGTTTCAATCGCTGCCATAATACCCTTCCAGGCGTCCTCTGAACTCACATCGAGCTTCATGAATGTGCCGCCAAATGATGTCGCCGCCGTAACGCCCACAGCTTCGTTCACATCAGCAACAACGACCTTCGCGCCTTCTGAAGCAAAGCGCTTAGCGATAGCGAGACCGATGCCTGCGGCACCGCCGGTAATAAGCGCAACTTTGTTTTCGAGGCGAGGTTTCATATATATGGATAATGTGTAATTGGCCCTGATTTTAGCACGAATCGGTAAACAAAACCCCGCCATGAAAGCGGGGTTTTGTGGAGCAAAACAGCGGTACTGGTTAGTGTTTTTCTATTGTTTCGCGAGCTCTTCCCTGATCTTGCCGAGAATCTCATTGCGAACATCGAGATGTTCCTTGAGGAACTGGCGGGTTGCGTCATATCCACGGCCGATAGACTCGCCCTGATACTTGTACGAAGCACCTGAGTGATCGAGCAGGCCGTACTTTTCGCCGAGAGCGATGATCTCGCCTTCCTGGCTGATGCCTTCGTTGTACATGAGATCGAATTCGGTCTGCTTGAACGGGGCAGCGACCTTGTTTTTGACGACCTTCACGCGAACACGGCCACCCATGATCTCTTCGCCCTTCTTGATCTGGGCAATGCGGCGGATATCAAGACGGACCGATGCTGCGAACTTGAGCGCCTTGCCACCCGGGGTGGTCTCAGGATTACCGAACATGACGCCAATCTGCATGCGGATCTGGTTGATGAAAATGACAACAGTCTTGGACTTGGCGACGATAGCGGTGAGCTTGCGCAAGGCCTGAGACATGAGGCGCGCCTGGGCACCGACGTGATGAGCACCCATGTCACCTTCGATCTCAGCCTTCGGCGTGAGGGCCGCGACAGAGTCGATGACGATAACGTCCATGTTGCCGGTGCGGATGAGGCTGTCGACGATCTCGAGTGCCTGCTCGCCCGTATCCGGCTGCGAAATGAGGAGATCCTCAGTCTTCACACCGAGCCGCTTGGCGTAATCCGGATCCATCGCATGCTCCGCATCGACGAAAGCGCAGATGCCCCCCTTCTTCTGGGCTTCAGCAACGATATGGAGAGCGAGCGTCGTCTTGCCTGATGATTCAGGACCAAAAACTTCGATGATGCGGCCGCGCGGAACACCCCCGATACCGATAGCGGCATCGAGACCGAGTGAACCGGTCGGGATGGCATCAACGTTCACCTTGGACTTGTCGCCGAGGCGCATGATGGCATCGTCACCGAATTTGGTACGGATACTGTCGAGGGCAGCGGAAACATCCTCAATCGTTTTGCCCTTCTTTAGGTTGGACGCCGCCGGCTGCGGCTTCGATTCAGACTTGGAAGTTTCTTTCTTGGCCATAGACTGTGATTTAGCGTGCTACGTACGGGAGAAGACCCATAAAGCGTGCGCGCTTCACAGCTGTTGCAAGATCACGCTGGTACTTGGCAGTGATGCCGGTGCGCTTGCGAGCGATCATACGACCGTGCGGATTCAAGAACTTGCGGAGGATCTCCGTGTCCTTATAGTCGATATGCTTGATGTTGTGCTGACTGAAATAACACTGTTTCTTCATAGTAATACGTTAAGTAAGTAGTGGTAGTTATGTTAGAACGGTATATCGTCGGGATTGATGTCTTCTTCCGGATACTCGATCGCCTCGCCTGCCGGCATGTCTGCCTTCGGCTCTGACTTGCCAGTCTTTGCGGATGACGAGCTTGCTGACGAAGCACTCGATGAAACTGCTGCGCTACCCGAGCCGGTGGAACCTGCACGAGTGCCGAACTGAATGTTATCGGCGATGATCTCGGTGCGGTATGCCTTGGAACCATCCGGCTTGTCCCATGAGCGGGTCTGGATGCGTCCTTCGACGAGTGCCTGCGAGCCCTTCTTGAGGTACTGCGCGGCGAGCTCTCCGAGCTTCGAGAATGCAACGATGTTATGGAACTCGGACTGATCCTGACGGTTGCCATCCTTGTCGCGGAATGTGCGGTTGGTGGCTACCGAGAAGCTTGCGACCTTGGTGCCTGACGGCAGAGCCTTGAGCTCGGGATCGCGGGTCAAATTCCCGATCAAATATACTTTGTTGAGATACATGATGGTTTAGATTGGCTGGCTATATGTGTAGCTTATGCCTCTTTCACCATTTCGTCTATGCTCTTATCCATGTCCTCGACGGTAGCCGCCGGAGCTGCTTCAACGGCCTTAGCCGGAGCGGCTGCAACCTCGCCTTCTGCTGCCCTGCGCGGGAACGAAGCCGACGCAACAGCCGGAGCGCGCTTGCCGAGATAGGTATTCTCGCGCACGGTGGTAATGACCATAATGCGGAGCGTGAATTCGAGAGCTTCAACTGCCTTCTTGATAGTATCGACTGCAGCTGATGCGGCCTCGAACTTTACCCAACCGAAGTAAGCCTCGTCATATTTCTGGTATGAACCAGACACGAGCTTCTTCCTCATGGTGTAGGCGAGCTTCTCATTCTTCGGAGATTCCTCAGCAATGATGGTACCGCCATTCTTGGTAATGATTCCCTTGATCGCCTCTGTTTCAGCGGCAACCTTCTCCTCCGGCAAGCCGGCGAGCAAGAATCCGAGCTCATAGACCGACGAGCGGTCTTCGCGAACGTTTTCCATATCAATATTGTGGGTACGTGGTCCTGCGTAGACTGGCCTCACTGGCATCATCTTCGATGGGAACCCGTCTGACTTTCGGTCTCGCGGGACGTACACCGGTTATTAGTAACGTCATGAGAATACCACACGTTCCCCTCGTGCACAAGGGTGCCTGAAAGAGGCCTTCAGAGCGTATCAGAGCTGGTTCAAATCTACTTCAAAAGCAAATCAAGAAATGATGAATTTTCATTCGAACCAGAATGCCTGCTAGCCCACCCGCCTCAAATATCCTTCCATATATCTATTGAAGTCTATTTTCTTGCCATATCCTTTGGCGAGCTCGAACAATTCCTTCAACAGCTCGATCATGTCCCTATTTCTGATCTCGATACCGACCTCCTGTTCCCAGTTCAGGAGAAATGCCTCGCGCGAGGTTATCAGCAGATCCGCATTGTTATTCAAGTGCTCGTTCCCGACCAGCGTTGTATCGGCCATGCGTCCCAGGAAGCTCTTGATGATCGCTTTCTGCACAGCAGGCTTTGCCGCATGAAAATCCAGGTACGTCGAAAGATTATCTTCCCGGATGATCGACTCCATGATGACTCTATTCTTCTTGATCGCCTCATTGAGCGGAACAAATTCGCCCGCTTTGAATCGCTTAATCGTACTCACGAGTGAACGTGATGGCTGAATACAATACACACGTTCTCCTTTCTTATTCGCGAGCCGCTTCCACGTATTGAGCATAGCGTCCTTTCCGTATATCACCGTGAAACCGGAATAATGATCGTCGTTCGTCGCAATGCGGACACTGCCCGTGTCATTGAACTCGAGTGCGGACTTCGTGAATAATTCCGAAATAGTCCCATGATCGATGGCTGACACCACGACCGCTCTGCCCTTCGCACGTGATGTAACCAGGCCGCGCCGCTTTAGAGACTCAATCGCTGTATACAGTGTCGTGCGCGGAAAACCGGTCTCACGCGCGAGCTTGCTGATATTCTTGTCACCTTTCTGCAACGAGGCCCACATATCAGCCTCATGTTCAGTCAGAGCGAGCAAGCGTCGTGCGCGGATATCCATGTAGATCAGTGTATGATCTGACGATTTTTTCGTCAATATAATGAGGATAAGCGGAGCCGAGGTTGAGCCATATGCGCCCCATGTCGATGTGCATATCCCGAATTCGGTGAATCTGGCGCGCGCATACGCTTAAATGGATAGTATGAAATACACCATCTCTATATGCGCGGGATTGGCGGGCATCGCACTGATCGCTTCCCTATCAGTGAAGCATTCCCTGTCAGATCAGGATTCTGTGATTCGCATCGGCGTCATTGTGCCCCTGACCGGCCAATATGCCGCACTTGGAGAGAGCGATCAGAATGCCATGCTGCTCGCCAAGAAGGAACTTCGCGCCGACACCATGGAACTCTTTTTCGAAGACGATGCATACGATGCCAAAAAGGCAGTGACCGCATATCATAAATTGAAAAGTATCGATGATATAGATGCCGTCGTCATCATGAGTGCCCCGTCGATCCAGTCTGTGGCGCCACTCACCAACACAGACAATATTCCCCTGCTCGGTCTTGGTGACACCATCGTGTATGAAAAGGACAGTGTCTTCCAACTGATGCCTGCAAGCAATCTTCTCTTTCCTGTGCTCGGCAAACTATATGGTGCGAAATACGACCATATAGCAGTGGCGCACAGCGATGCAGACCTTTTCGCAGCCAATGCAAAGGGGTTCCTTCAGGGCTTATCGCCCAACACTCACACCAATGACTTTGTCGTTCGTCCTGACGACGACTACCGAACCATCGTTCAGAAAATAATTGCCACGAAACCGCAAGCCGTGACTACCTTCATACCCAAAGAAGACGCGCTCAAATTCCTGCGAGCACTTCGTGTGCAGGATCGAACGGGTAGCGTCCATATCGTATGCGACTTTGGTACCGAACTGGCAGTTATGGAATATGCGGAAGCCATAGGCTCAGATCGATTGGAAGGCTGCGTGTCGACAAATCTTGCGGCAACGGCAACCTCGGACTTTGTACGCTCGTACACGGCGGCATACGGCTCAGAACCACAGATCACCGCTGACTATGCCTACGATGCGGTCGGGCTCATACAAGCTCTCGCCGCGCACGGAGATCGCACATCGTGGATACGCGAGTTGTCTGCATATGGATTCAGCTACGACGGCCGCGCATCAGGCCACATAGAATTTAACGAGGATGGTACGAGACAAGATCTGCCACCAGATATTCACGTCTACAGGAATGGTCGCTTTGTCGCGGAATGATTAGATCAGGCTGTCTATTGCCCAGATACCCGGACCAACGAAAAGAAGTGCCGCTGCCATCGCCCACAAGAGAATATAGTAATTGATACCGTCCGAAAGGAGTTTGCCCTCCTTTGCCTTTGCGGCGATTTTGATGACGAGAATGAGGAAATTGAGGAACGCAGCGAGTTGCGTAAAGAAGCCGACGACCAAACATATACCGACCAGAAGCTCGATATACCCGTACGCGACCGTATTGCTGCCGGAGCTCTGTCCCCTGTGCTGGATCTTGCGCCATGCAAAATGAACAAGCGTCACACCAAGCACGATGCGAAGGATGAATGCCGCAATCTGTTCGTGACCGAGGATCATTGGAAACTCTGGCATGGAAATAAAAGATTATTGATAAACAACTACCGGAACACCGTTTGTAATTTGCTTCATCACAAAATATTTCGTATCTGTCTGAATACCTCCGAGACTATCGAAGGTTACTCTGCCATAGCTCATGGTATCAAATGTACGCGACCTCATGTATCCGGAGATGTCTGCAGGCGCATCTTTCATGACTTGGGCCATGATTTTGATAGAGTCGTAGGAAACACTGGCGGTAATTTCCGGATCATGGCCAAACTTCGCCTTGAATGCATCGAGGAATGACTTCGGTGCGTCTACATTCGTATAAAAGAGTGCGCCTTCCATATACCTGACATACTCAGGGGTAAGATAGGCGGTCGCACCTTCATCCGTGTAGAAGGAGACGCCTTTGATAAACTGATCTTTGTGCTGAAGGAAATCGACATATATCTTTTTGTCGAGTACTGAAAAGAAAACCGCATCTGCACCGCTCGCTTTTATTTTTGGCAGAAAATCCTTAGCCGTCGCTGAGCTGCCGAGCATATCGATACCAACGATCTGCAGACCGAGTCTCTGAGCCGCCTCCTTCATGTAGCCGACAGCACTGGTATAGTACGCATCATTGTTAGCGACAATGTAGAGTCTCTTTTTGCCGGTGGCAATCATCTGTTTGATCGCCAACTCCGATTTTGGTTGCGTGCGATAAAACGTGCCGAATACATTTGGATGCGCAACTGTGCCATTCATTGCTTCAACGGCGGCGTCCGGCGAAATTAGCAGTTCGTTATTTTTTACGAGGGATTCAGCACCCGGATAGCTGTCGAGAAATGAGACGATAAAATACTGTGCCCCATCAACACTCTGTAGCTTCGTGAACGCGGTGACCGTATCTTTCGGCGTGCTCTTAGTATCTTCAATGAGCAACTGGAGCTTCGTACCATTAATGCCACCAGCTGCGTTAATGTCATCGACGGCCATCTGAGCCCCATCTCGATCCGATGCACCATACACAGCCACGTCCCCTGTCAGTGCAAAAGCACCGCCAATCGGTATAACGCCCGGCGACCGCTTCGTATGCGTACGAGCTATAACAATTCCAACGAAGACAATCACGATCACAGCCATGACACCGATTGTCTTGTTGGTTTGCATGGGGATTTTCTACTTTCTCATGAAGAGAGGCTTCTCGGGCATCTTGTTAGATTTCACCAGATCCTGAATAGTTGCCGAAGTATCCGGAAGAACCGGGTCGAGCAACACACCGATCGCATAGAGTTCCGAAAGGAGTTCACTGATGATCTTCTTGCCTGCAGTGGCATCGGTCTTGATAAGCTTAAATGGCTGCTCGCTCTGAATTCTCTGGTCTATCGCCTTCACACGCTCCCAAATAGCATCGCAATATTTCTTGATGTCATAGCCCTGGATTGTAAGGTCGGTCTTCCCCGGAGCAGACATGGTGACGCCGTTATCGACAGCCATCTTCATAATGCGGCTGGTGAGGTTGCCAATGCCATTTGCGAGACCTGCGTTATATGCATCCTTGAACATCGCCATGGTAAACGGGGAGTCTTCGAATGGATGAACTTCGCGGCACACAAAATAACGAAGCGCTTCAGTGCCGTATTCACTTACAACCATGAGCGGATCGATGGTGTTACCGAGTGACTTCGACATTTTGACTCCCCCCTCACCGGTGATGAAACCGTCGATGACAATCGTGCGTGAGTTCGGAAGACCTGCGGCCATGAGCATTGCCTGCCACATTGCAGACTGCTGGCGGAGATTGTCCTTACCACAATACTGAACGACATCGCCTGCGTGTGCCCACCATTTGTCGAAGTCAGCCTGACGATCCGGCCAACCGGTTGCTGAAATATAGTTTACGAGTGCATCAAACCAGACATACATGACCTGCTTGTCATCGCCCGGAACCGCAACACCCCACGGCATCTTGGTGGCGAGACGCGAGATCGAGAAATCTTCGAGGCCGCGCGAGACGAATGCCTTGATTTCATTGAAACGGAAATCCGGAACCACGAAGGTCGGGTTAGCATTGTAGTACGCGGTCAGCTTGTCCTGAAAAGCGCTGAACTTGAAGAAGTAGTTCTCTTCCTGAATAAGCTCGATCTCCATGAGCGGATGAATCGGGCAACGGCCATTCACGAGTTCGGACTCAGTCTTCTCAAGTTCGCAACCGACGCAGTACTTAACGGAGTAGTTCTTCTTGTAGATGAAACCGTTCTTGTCGACGCGGCGCCAGAATTCCTGGGCGGCAGCAACGTGATGCGCGTCAGTTGTGCGGATGAAATTCACCTCAGGCATGATGCCGAGAGTCTTGGTCAAATCACGGAACTTTGCTGATGCCTGATCACAATATTCCTGGGCAGTGATGCCGAGCTCCTGAGCCTTACGATAGATCTTCAGGCCGTGTTCATCAGTACCCGTATTGAAGAAGACTTCCCTGCCTGCAAGCTTCTGGGCGCGCGCAATGGCATCGGCGCGGATGATTTCCATGGCGAAACCGACATGCGGCTCAGCATTCACGTACGGAAGGGTCGTGGTGATATAGAAGGGTTTCTGAGACATGGTGTGATATTAGCCGAGTACAGGCACCTCCGCAATGGTTTGCGGCAAAACTATGAATGGCTACTTCTGCGCCACTTTTTCTCTCTGCGCAATTTCTTCTTTCTTTGAGCGATCAATGTCATTTACATATTCCATCAACACAGCTGAGAGCGGCACGGCGATAAGCGCACCGAGCACACCTGCGAGTTTGGCACCGATGACCAAGGCGAGAATGACCACGATCGGCGAGATACCGACAATCTTTTTGACCACCAGCGGATAGAAGAGCTGGCTTTCGAACTGGTAGATGATGATGTAGAGGCCGATGAGGAGGAAGCCGGTACCGATACCGCCATCAGCGAATGCGATGAGAATTGCCGGGACCGATGAAATGATCGGACCGAAGACCGGAATAATTTCGAAGACCGCGGCCAGAAGCGCGAGCAAGAGAGCGTGCGGAATACCGACGATCATAAGCACGAGATACACGAGAATGCCCACGACGAGACCGAGCAGGAGTTGCCCCTGAAGCCAGGCGCCTATCTTGTGCTGTGAACGTTTCCAGAGGTCGGTAATATACCCGTGGCGCCTGACAGGCGTGATGATACGCAGAAAATCTCCGACACCGTCTTCTTGCACCGCGAGATAGAACGACAAGACGACGATCAGGATGAGGCCGAGAACGCCACCGAAGATGAGCGACGCGGTCTTGATGGCACCCGTCGAGCTGCCGGTCACGATAGTCTGCAGGGTCGTGATGAAATCCTTGATCGAAATAGAATCCGGAGCGATAGCCGTGTCACCGATATGGAAGCCGAGATTCTGAACCGGGGCCCAGAGACTTTCCAGCGAGAAGGTCTGCGGCAGATTGTTCAACAACGAGACAAGGTCGTTTGCCACCACCGGGATGAAGAAGACGAGCAACGCACCAAACAGTATGGCAATAAAGAGATAGACCAGAATGACCGCGAGCACGCGGTGCACACGCCAGCCTTGAAGTTTTTTGATCATCGGCTCAATGGCGGATGCCAAAATGATCGATGCGATCACGATGAGCGCAACGTCACGGATATAGTAGAGAGCAAACAGAAGTATGCCGACCAGAAAGAATTTGATAATGGTCGACGTAGAAATAGAAATTTTGTGGAAGTTGAATGATTCAGGCATATGCACGCTCAAAGTATAGCACGGGCCACACGCGCAGCCTGCCTTACTTAAAACGGAGTATCGGCTTCAATGTTTCAGCCTTGGTACGGCCGATCAGAGCCAAATTCAGTCCCTTGTTTACGAAGACTTCGCGGGCGAGCTCCTGTATCTGAGCCGCAGTGACCGCCTGGATCTTGGCAATGACTTCGTCAGGAGTCTCAAGTTTGCGCCTGAGCACCTCCTCAACACCGACAAACTCGGCACGCGCGTCGGAGGTTTCGAGTTCGAGCATGGTCGTACCGGAAAGATAGTCCTTGGCCTTCTTGAGTTCAGCCTCAGGTACGAGTTCGTCTTTGAGTCGTGAGCATTCGGCAAGCAGCTCCTTCACCGCGAGCTCCACCCTGCTGTTGTCGACGCCGGCTGAGATAGTGATCTCGCCATGGTCGGTGTATGCGTTGTGCGAGGTGCGCACGTAGTAACAGATACCAAGCTGGTCACGCATTTTCTGGAAGAGACGCGAACTCATGCCGCCACCGAGGACAGTCGAGAGCACCTGCATGATCGGCATACGAGGGTCCATGACATCAAACGTGCGCGTCGCGATCACAAGATGCGTCTGATCGGTGTCCTTTGCTTCACACATGATCGCCGGCTCGGTCTGTGACTGCTTCACCGGGAGCTTCGGCTGTTTGTTCGCAGTAGAAATTGCTGAGAATGCCGTTGTAATCTTACTTTCGATGGTCTTCTCATCAAACGAACCTGAGACGATAACGATGGTCGCCGAACCGACATAGTGGTCAGCACGGTATTTCATGAACGAGTCATGCGTGAACGAACGAATGTTCTGCTCGGTGCCAATCACGTCCCAACCGGCAGGCTGATCGCCGTGCAGAAGCCTGTTAATGACATCGTGCACATGGCGCTGCGGCAGGTCGTTGTACATGCGGAGCTCTTCGACGATCACACCGCTTTCCTTCTTGATCTCTGCCTCCGGGAAGAGCGGGTTCTGACACATGTCAGAAACGATATCGATCACGCGGTCGAGGTGGCGCGCATCTGCCTTGGCGTAATAACCCGTGAACTCCTGAGTCGTGAATGCATTGTAATGCGCACCGATCGAATCGAGCTCGCGGGAAATATCAGAGGCATTCGGACGCTTCGGAGTGCCCTTGAAAATCATATGCTCCAGGAAGTGCGAAATACCGTTCTGTTCGCGGGTCTCGTATTTCGAGCCGGCCTCAACCATGACAAGCACGGTCGCAGACGGATTGTCGGCCATGGGAACCGTTATCAGGCGCACGCCGTTCGGCAATGTTTTCTTGGAGAATTTCATGTGATTGATAGTAACGCACTCTTCAATTTATTTCACTTCGTATTCGCCGCCCGCTTCGAGTTTT
>DASVLR010000024.1:0-4796 GCA_036384775.1 Minisyncoccota bacterium | reverse complement strand
GCTTTCGTTTACCGATCCTGATAAGAACGCGGTCCACATAACCTGGGATGAATTCTTCGGTACATTTGAAACGCAGCATCTGCGATTTCGCTACAGCGATCCGGAAGATCATGGCGAAGGTCCGGATTGGGCATATAGTTTCGAAAGCAGGGAGGTTACTATCGATAAAGAGGACGAGACACAGCTGCCCGAGGATATTGAAGATATTGCGGAGAACATGTTCCCGAGTGCGCCGATGACGGAATTGTCGTCACCTGATATGCGGCATGACGATGCGGGAGGGGAGCTGTTATAAAAAGGATATTGCCGCCGGAGCTGTGCGTGTGTGCAAGCTGCGCGGCGGCAATAATCGGTGTCTACACGCATAGATAGATACGCGTGTATCTATTTATCGGGTGTTTGAACTTGATGAGCCGTTTGAGTTGCCCGGAAGATTAATGTTCACATTGGTATTTGAATCACCGGGACCGGGGACAGCGGGCGTGTTGTACGTATTCGAGTTCGTCGAGGTGTTATACGTAGTATTGCTTGCGCCATTCGGATTGAGAGCCGGAATAGCGTAAATGATGATAAGGGCGATGACGATGACCGCGAGGATGATGCCGATGATCATACCTGCGCCGACACCTTCATCACTCGAGTTCGGATTATTGATGACTGTCGCCATAAAAGGAATTAATTAGTGCTAATGCACACGCATATACAAACGCGGCGACTGCGGGGAAATTACATGCATATGACGCTATCCGGCGGACCCGGGGCATCGATAGCAAATTGACATCTCGCGAAATATGACGTTTTCTGATATCGTAGCTTCATGACTCTTATTCTCATCGCCCTCGGGGCATTTATTGTGACGCTTGCGGGCGGTTTGCTTGCGCTTAAGTTCCGCGACAAGATGCACGCGATCCTGGGCTTCAGCGCGGGCGCGGTGATGGCCGTAGCCTTTTTCGATCTGCTTCCGGAATCACTCGAGCTTGGCCACAGCGCCTACTCCGTGGGAGACATTACCGGTTTCGTAGCGCTCGGCTTCCTGATATATCTCATTCTCGATCGTACGATCTTTTTGCATGCGCATGCACACGACGAGGCGCATGAGCATGATCTGTCGGAGCAGGAAAGCCATCACGTAAATCGCGGCTCGCTCGGAGCATCGACCCTGTCCGTCCACAGCTTCCTGGACGGTGTCGCCATCGGTCTCGCATTCCAGGTGTCGTCCGCAGTGGGCGCGATCGTCGCGATCGCCGTACTGGTCCATGATTTTTCCGACGGTATCAATACGGTGAGTCTGGTTCTCAAAAACAAAGGCGAACGAGTCCGTGCTATCCGCTGGCTTGCAATCGACGCACTGGCTCCCGTCGCCGGTATTATTGTTACGATGTTCGTCTCATTGCCTGAGCGTGCGCTGTCGATCATTCTCGCGGTTTTCTGCGGCTTCTTTATCTACATCGGCGCAACGGATCTCATTCCCGAAAGTCATCACGCCCACCCAAAAATGATCACGACCATCATGACCGTGCTCGGAGCAGGGGTGCTGTATCTTGCGATTAAGCTCGCGGCTATATAATTCCGATGATTGTCGACGACTACAAATACAAGCTGCCGAACGAGCTTATTGCTAACAAGCCGGCTGAACCGCGCGACGCCGCGCGTCTCATGATCTATTCGACGGCGACGGATGAAATCGTATTCGATACGTTCGCCAATATCTCCCGATATCTGCCAGGCGGGTCACTGCTCGTACTGAACGATACCAAGGTGGTGCCTGCGCGAATGCCGCTGACAAAGGTCACCGGCGGTACCGTCAATATTTTATTTCTCATGAACGAGTGGAACGGCGGCACGACCATCAAGGGTCTGCCGGATCGGATGATAGTGCCGGGAGAGGCTTTGTATCTGGTGAACCGGCCGGTCGCGGAAGTTGTTTCGAATGTGCGCGAGGAATTTACATTCAATCTCAAGGTCACGCCTGATCAGTTCCGGCAGCTGTGCGAAGTCTATGGCCGTACCCCGCTGCCCCCATATATTCACTCGGATCTGCCCGAAGAGAGGGTGCGCGTCGAATATCAGACGACCTATGCCGCTCGTCCGGCTTCGGTGGCGGCCCCGACGGCGTCCCTCCATTTTACCGATCGAGTTTTTGCGGCGCTCGAGGCAAAAGAAATTCAGCGCACGTACGTCACGCTGCATGTGGGGCGCGGTACATTTTCGCCGGTGACGGCAGATATGGAGAAGACGGGGAAGCTGCATGCCGAACCCATTCATATCAGCGGGGAAAGCGCGGAACTCATCCGTGCCACCAAAGCGGCGGGAAAACCGGTAATTGCATCCGGTACTACCGCCATCCGCCTGCTTGAATCGGCGCCGGACCAGATTCTTGCCGGTCAGTCGTATGACGGAGAGACGGCCCTCTTTATTAGGCCGCCGTATCAGTTCCGCGTGGCGGATGCCCTCATTACCAATTTCCATCTGCCCGGCACATCGCTCTTATCGCTGCTGGACGCCTTCCTGCAGTCAAAACAGTCCAGGAAAAGCTGGCGGGATCTGTATGATGTCGCCGTTCGCGATCACTTCCGCTTTTATTCGTTCGGTGACGCCATGCTGATTCTGTAGTATTATCGTTTTCATGAATACAAAACGCATACTGAGCTGGGTTATCTTTATTGTTGTTCTGGGCCTTATCATCTGGGGCGTTATTGCTTCCATGAACAAGGATCTTTCTACGCCGAAGGTCGGTACCCCTGCGGCGGTCTCTGCGACGACCGACCATATTCGTACGTATGGTCCGACCGGAACGCAGGGAACCTCAACCGTTGCCGCTGCGCCGATAGAGCTCTTGGAATACAGCGACTTCCAGTGTCCGGCATGTGAGGCGTATTATCCTGTGGTGTCACAGGTTCTTGCGTCATCGACGGTGCCGATAAAGTTCATTTATAGGCACTTCCCGTTGCCGCAGCACCAGAATGCCAAACCTGCCGCATATGCATCTGAAGCAGCATCGATGCAGGGTAAGTTCTGGGAGATGTATGACCTCTTGTTCAAGAATCACGCCGAATGGACAGAGCTCGCAGATCCGACCCCGGTGTTCGAGGGCTATGCCCAGCGCATCGGTCTCAATGTCACGAAATTCAAGTCTGACAGCGCAAGCCAGACCGTTCACGACCTCATCGACACAGCTATTACGAGCGATCAGAAGCTCGGCCTCTTCCAGACCCCGACCTTCTTCGTCAACGGCAAGATGATTCCAAATCCGCAAAGTTATGCAGAATTCAACTCCGTTCTTCAAAAGGCAGCTCGCTAATGTCCGTCCCGGCGTTGTCGCCGTATTTTTCCTTGTTGCACTCATCGGTTTTGCCGATGCTACGTTTCTGACCGTCGAGCATTATCGCGGCGTAGTACCTCCGTGCACGATAGCCGGATGTGATACGGTCCTTACCAGCGCGTATGCAACCATGCTCGGTGTACCTGATTCGCTCATAGGCAGCATCTTCTATTTTGCGATGGCTCTCGGTTCGTTCATGTATCTGGAATCACTGATGAGTAACGGCACGGTCGGCCCTCGCCAGCGTGCGATCTTAAAATGGACTCTCTTTGCTACCATTCTCGGCTTTCTTGCTTCGCTGGGGTTTGTATTTCTCATGGCCTTCGTCATTCATGCCTGGTGTCAGTACTGTATCGGTTCGGCTCTTACCTCGACGATCTTATTCATCATTGCGATGTGCATACTCCCTAAGAAACTCGTATGAGGACTTCCTCTATTCTTGTAACTAAGCCATCAGCGGATTACGAACTTCTCGACTCAGGAGAAGGGGAGAAACTTGAGCGTTTCGGTACGGTTCGTCTTTCGCGCCCTGATCCGCAGGCGTTGTGGGCGCGTCAGCTTCCGCCGACAGAGTGGAACAAAGCCGATGCGTATTTTACGCGCGATGCGGCAGGTGCAGAGTGGTCATTCCGCAATGAAGCAGCAAAGAAAGCTGCTTCGAGCGGCTGGACTATCGCATTTGGCGGCCTCAAAATGGTTATAAAGCCGACGGCATTCAAACATACCGGACTTTTTCCGGAGCATGAGATGAACTGGGCATGGATGCGCGGCACAATTGAACAGGCGCTCAAGAAGGGCACGGGTGATATTGAAGTACTCAATTTGTTCGGATATACGGGTGGCGCGTCGCTTGCGTGCGCGCAGGCCGGTGCCAAGGTTGTTCATATCGATAGCTCAAAGGCTGCGGTAACATGGGCCCGCGACAATGCGGAAGCATCGGGTCTTGCCGATAAGCCGATCCGCTGGATCGTCGAAGATGCACGTCTGTTTGTGGAGCGTGAGATCAAGCGCGGTCGCTCATACGATGCCATCATCATGGATCCGCCCGCATTCGGCCACGGCGTCAATAACGAACTCTGGAAGATCGAGGAACATCTGCTGCCACTCATCGAGAATTGTAAAAAGCTGCTCAAGCCGCAGCCGCTCTTCTTCCTCATCAATGGTTACTCGGCCGGCTATTCGGCAGTCGCATACGAAAATATTTTGCTTCCGCTCATCGAAACCTACGGCGGTTCAGTCGAGATCGGTGAACTTACGATTGAAGAATCCTCTGCAACAAAAAAGCCGGGGAGATTGCTCCCGGCCGGTATATTTGCGCGCTGGATGCGCATCGTCTAGTGCTGCAGCAGCTGCCGCAGCTCATGCACCATGAGTCCGAAGCGGTAGCCGCTGAGGTTGTTGATCGAAGTCACACTCGCTTCGCTGAAGAACAGCGTGATTTCGTCGCCTTGATCGAGCCGGGAACCCTCCCGGT
>DASVLR010000023.1:0-12296 GCA_036384775.1 Minisyncoccota bacterium | reverse complement strand
AACCTTCTCGAGAGACTGATAGACGGTGTCATTGAAATCCATCATGGAGAAATCCTGACGGTAGTAACCGACGCGCATGCCGGCAGCGATAGTGATGCCGTTGACCGTCTTGCCCTTGGCGACGAAGTCATCACCGATCTGAGCGGCTTCCATGATCTTGCCGAGGAGCGTCGACTTACCGATACCGTTGGGACCAGCGAGGAGCAGGTGCGTCTTCTTGCGCAGACCGATGTTGCACGAAAGGGTCACCGGAGTGTGCTTGGTCGGGCTGATCATCGAGTACTCGGTCATCTTCACCACTTCACCGACGAGATCAGGCTGCGCAGGGATGGTAAATGGCCTGATAGTCTTGTCCTCCTTGCGGACTTCGACAATCTCTTCTTCGAGTTCCTCAGCGACCTGACGCATACGCTTGGCAACGAGACGCATACCACCACCCTTCATGGCGAAGACACCGGCCTGATCTTTCTTGGCCTGGATCTCCTTCTGGAGGCGGGCATTTTCCATATTCTCCTTCTCGATACGCGCAGCGATCTGGTCGACCACATCCTTGTAGTCACCGACATACTGTTCGATCTTGCGGGTGTGGACGTCGAGGTACAACACGCCGTGGGTGAAGCTGTTCAAGAACTCGGCATCGTGAGAAATGACGAGACAGGTCTTCTTGTACTCAATGAGGAATTTGGTGAGGTGCTCGATGCCAGCCTTGTCGAGGTTGTTGGTCGGCTCGTCGAGGAGGAGAATGTCGGGATTCTGGATGAGGGCTGACGCCAGGAGGAGACGTGCCTGCTGACCACCCGAGAATGACTTCACAACACGATCCTTGAGATCGGCGGTGAGTTCCGGGTGCGCGGCGGCGTTCTTCGGGGTCGCCTTGAGAGCATGGAGATTGACCACGTCGAGAACCTCATCGATGCGCGGGTCGAGATCGTAGACTTTCGGGCGGCCATTGCTTTCCATAGCCTTGGCGAAGAATTCACGGACGGTGAGATCCAGCTGATCGCGCGGGATGGTCTGACGACCGGCGGCGACAGTGGTGCCATTGGTGAGGAAGATCTCACCCGAGGTCGGCTGATGTCCCTCGCCTTCGTGGGCAGCGCCGAGAATGAGACCGAAGAGCGTCGACTTACCGGCGCCGTTCTGACCCATAATGGTCACCTTGGTGCCACGGCGCACATTGAAGGTCACCTCATCGAGGATGGGCTTGTTGTGACCGTATTCGAACGACACCTCATCAAACCTGATGATGGTATCACCTGCGAATGTCTGGGCGCCTTTTGATTCCTTACCTTTGGCCATATGAGGGCTCAATATAGCGTATTTTTGACATTAGCGCACGTTTTTTGACGTTTGTGTATTTTTGTGTTAATTTCACGAAGTCTTTTTGTTCTGTCTCTCAACCTCAGTTTCCTTCGACTTCGTGTGTTAGTTGTCCTTTTCCAATGAAATTACCTCGTTTGTCTCTCCTCACTGTCTCACTGCTCATGGCTGCGTTCGGACTCGGCGGTTACACGGCACTTGCGTACCACCTCAACAAGGAGGTTCGCCAGGTCCGCGACTACGTACGCTCGGTTGCCACGGAAAAACCCATCATCGAGGGTACCGAGCAAGTCCTGATTTTCGGCAAAGAAAGCTTTTTGTTCACGGAACGATACCGGGGCGTCGGCATGATTCGCATCAGCCCTGCCGGCACCTGCAAACTACTTACGGCAGAACACATGCTTCCTACGCCCTCGGAGGGTGGTATGTACTTCCGAGTTGAGCGTATCCGACCATCATCCGATACGAGGCCTCTCTTCTTCCAGAAAGTCATCGCACGCGGAAGCCAACTTCCCGGCAATCACGACTACCTAGTGGTACTTGTCGGCCACGAGCGTGTACGCATCAGTGATACGTACAATTCCCCATCACGGACCAAACCCAAGGGGAAACTCATGATGTCTCCCTACTCGGAGATCGGAATGGCCATCATGCAATCCGCACTATCAGGCGAACATGCCCGCATCATCGGAACTGCGGTGTATCCCGGAGAGAGTCCGGATCGCGTCGTGATCGATTATGTCAGCAGGCACGGCCAGAGCGGCACTGTGTTCATCGATGAAAAACACAGATTCTGGATAACCGCCGGAGGTCTGAGCGACGGTCAAACCCTGTCGGAAGTTCAGGATGCCTACCTGCGTCTCGGCGGTAAACTGATCACGGGACTAACCACTCTCTCGGGACCGGTCGAGGTCGATTTCGAATAATAAAAAGGTTCCCTCCTCCTCATTTTCCCGATCCCGCCTCGCGCTTGCAGGCGGGATTTTTTATACAATGTTTCGATTGCTAGCTATCGTACTTTCCCGAGAAGGCCATGTTACCAAACTCCTCATCTGCATCATCGGCCTCTGCGTCAGCCTTGGTCTTATGAATGCGTCCGGCGATGTGATTGGCCGGAGAATAGATCGTATAGAGTTTCATCTTTGTGTCACCGGTATTGATGACATTGTGATGCGCTCCTGCCGGCACAAAGACGCCCGTGCCCTCTTTGATGGAGTGCTCCTCGTGATTGATAACTGCCCTGCCCGTGCCGGACTCGATGCGCAGAAACTGGTCGACATGGTGCACTTCCATGCCGATCTCTTCCTTCGGCAGAAGTGACATGAGCACAACCTGGCTATGCGGACCCGTATGGATCACGTGACGAAAATTCTCGTTAGTAATCGTCTCCCGGTCTATATTAAATATGCGGGGGTTTTTCATACCTGCAGTATACGCCCGTCACCGGTAAAGTCATCCACTCTTGTCACAGGTTATCCCCCATATGTTGACCCGTGAGAAAATAGTGCTAGTCTGGAATTAGACAATCACAACTCAGTTCAACTCACCCCCCAGTCCATGAAAAAGATCATTGTCGGCTTCCGAACACCTGATGAGGGTGTTCTCGTGTTTCTGCGCGCCGCGCCGAGACATATCCTGGTGAACACCGTTTCAGTCGATGTTTGCCTATTTCTTCGGAAAAATGGCATCAACTGCGCCAGTTCCCGGATCACGCTGAACCGCATGTTCATCGAACCGGGCGATATCGTAGTTTTGAACGCCGGCGACATGAACCCGGATGTGGCAACTGCATGTCCGGCCATTCTCGTCATCGATCCTGCAGATTATGCCGCGGTAGCCGCGGAGCTTCATGCGTCCGCTACAAACGAGGTCTCCCCGGAGACTCGCGCACGGCTCCACGCAAAACTCGTCAACGCCCTGCACGTCGTATCGTGAACCATGAGCTTGAAAAATATCTTCATCGCATCATTCGGCAAGTTCGGCCAGTACGCGGCCAACTCCGGAGAACAAATCATGAAAGCACTACGCGGCAGCCGTCACCCCTCGGGTCCGCAGTGGTATTACGGAGACACGTTCCCTGCCACTATTCCCGAGTATGATCGCGGTGCCTTGGTCCTCGGTCTGGCACGCCAGTATCACGCCTCGGGTATCATCGCGCTCGGCATGGCATCCGACAAACGCGTTCCGACCATCGAGCTCGAAGCGCGTAATCAGAACGATTCGCGGTATTGCCCGCTCGAATACAACCTTGGACGGATCGATACCGGCACCTCCGAACGCAACCGTGTCCGCGTGAATCTGCACGCGTGGAATACGGACCGCTTCATCCGGCGGGCTGTCGATGCCAATCTCGCGGCTCCGGCGATCTCTGCCGATGCCGGCGGCTTCTGTTGCAATCACCTCATCTATCAGATGTGGCATGCACAACAGCGACAGTCCGAATCGGCACGGGTGCCCTGGATATTCCTGCATATTCCCTGCTCGCCGGAAGCGGTATCGAAAGCGCAGCGTGCGGAATTCGACCGTGCGGGCAAAGTTCATATGCAGGTCGAGACGATCATCCGTTACATCCACCTCCTTGTCGCGAGCGCCGAGCTCCCTGATGCGGAGAAACTCTATCCCACCGAGACCGCCGCTGTCTGACTCGTTCGCAGACTGCAGCAGCGTCCTCACCCCGCCACACTCCGGCGGGTTTTATTTTGCCTTACTATTCCGTGCCTCACCCAACGCCTCCAGATACTTCTGAATATATTCCTGCTTGCGCTTCGTACGGTATTGCATGATAAAGCGCGGATGTTCCACCGGTATGAGCCGTTCAAAAAAGCGGTATTCGTCGTTTAGGTTCGACAGAAATTGAAAATTTTTGCCGGTACCGAGCACGATCGCAACATCCGTACGTCCGCCGAGCGCGATATAGTCACGGATCGATCGGACGATGAGTGGCTTCATTGCTGCAGCGGTTTTCGGATCGTCATAGTAATTGTAGTTCACCCCGCCCTTGGTGAGGCCGAGCGGTGAAGCAGCGGTCAGAAAGACGTCGCCATAGAATTTGTCCGGACCGCCATATGCGGTGATCATTTCATAAATAAACTTCGAAGAGGTCTCGTGCGTTGGCGGCAGGTCATTCTCGATGCCGCAGTAGTCACGCAGATTTTTGGGGTCCGTAAAATGGATGCCGGTCGCCCCGCCGCCGAGCCTGCCGGGATTGATACCAATCATCAAAATGCGCGGCCTGGTATCTGAAAAATACTTGTACATGAAGGTCGCGACCAGTTCCTTGGTCGGCGATACGACATAGGGGTTCATGACCTCGACACCTCGAGGCAGACCTGCAGGGTTTTTCAGGCCTGCATAAAATGCAATCGTTTTTTCAGCGAATGTGTGAGTGCGCGCAGCCATAAATCCGCCGTGTTAGCGCACTTCCCAACCCTTGGCACGAACACCCGAGTAAATGGCGTCCATAATCGCGGCGGCTTCGACATCAGTGAGAGTGCGATCATCGGCCTGGAAGATCATGCGGAATGCATATGAGGTCTTGCCGTCCTTCTGGAAAGTGTCGAAGAGTGCGTGGCGCATGAGGAGTTTGGTAGCACCGGCTGTGGCAATACGGGCGCTGATCTCTGCCCACACCTCTTCGTCAGTTGCTGATCCGGTGACGAAAACGGCGATATCGCGGGTGATGAATGGATAGACCGAGAATTTCTTGTATGTATGTGATGATGCCGGACCGAAACCGAGATCGGTATACGAAATAGTCGCCGGCATCTTGAATGACTGGATAGCAGGAGTGAGATCGACCTCGACTGCGGCACAATTGCCTTTCATGACCGGCTTTGCTTCAAGCGTGGTACCGAGCACAGCGCTCAGCTTGGCGAGAATATCGGTAATGATGGTCTGACCATTCACACCTTTCACCTTCTTGATCTGCGCAACACCAAGTGCGAGCATCGATTTTTCGGAATCCTTGAGGAACACGTGACCGAGCTCGAAGACCTTCACCGCATCGAGACCAAGAAGATCTACGTTAAGCGCATTACGTTCGACACAGGCAAGAATGCCATCAGTGAGGTTTGCACGTGCAAATGCTTTGTCCTTGGCGAGCGGATACGCGGTTTCGATATGACCCTTGGCAACAAGCGTGTAGAGATTCACTTCTGAGAAACCATGGCCGACGAGCTCATTACGTATGAGATTGGCGATATAAAATTCAGGCAGGACCTCGACACCACCCTCGATCGGCGGCGGGACGATACCCTTCACATGCTCATAACCATAGATGCGACCGACTTCTTCGATCATGTCTTCGGCGATAGTCAGATCGAGCCTGTTAAGCGGAATTGTGAGCTGCCAGAGCGGACCCTTGTCGACAACCTCAATCTGGAGCGCCGCAAGAATAGCCTTTGCTTCTGTCGCAGGGACTTCAACGCCGAGACGATTCGAGATCAGCTTCGGATCGAGCTCGATAACGCGCTTCTGTACCGGGTTCGGATAGATATCCACGAGCGGGCCGAATGCAGCCTCCGGCATGTTGTGCTTCACGAGACCGCAGACGCTGGTCATACCGAGCGACGTGAGGTCAGGAGTGATCTCATTTTCGTAGCGCTTTGAAGCCTCAGAACGGAGGTTGAGACGAGTGGATGTGCGACGAACTGCGGTCGGCTCGAAGTTGGCTGACTCAATGATGATACGAGTAGTCTTGTCGGTGACGCCCGAATATTTGCCGCCCTTCACGCCCGCGATAGCGATCGGACCGTTATCATCGGCGATGACATGATCGGTCTCCAGGAGCTCGACTTCGCGATCAGCAAGGCCGCCTGCGGTGCCGTTTGCTGCAGCCGCGCCGCCGTCGAGAAGCGTGATCTTTTCGCCCTTCTTCGCGGCACGAATGACGATCGTGCCCTTCACCTGGTCGGCATCAAAAATATGCATCGGCTGACCGCAGTCGAACATGGTCACATTGGTCGCATCAACAGCGGCATTGATGGCTCGCTGTCCGATGGCATTGAGCATCATGACTGCATGCGGATTGGACGGAGCTATGCGCGCAATCTCGGCATACCGGGCCATATAGCGGCGGCAGAAATTCGGAGCCTCAATACGGACCTCCGGCTTCCTGATAAGCGTATCTGCCGGTGACGGCGGTATGCGATTTGCCTTGAGCGGCTGGCCGGTGATAGCAGAAATCTCGAGTGCGACGCCTGCATGCGACAGTGCATAGTGCGCGCGATCTGGAAGGATCTTTACATCGAGTACGTCGGAGCCGCCGTCCGTATCGGCGCCTTTCTCCAAACCTTCCACTTCGAATGAATGGAACGTAAAAAGCTCCTCCAGCTGTTCTGCCGTCGGAATCGGTTTCTCGAAATATGATTGGAGCCAGCCGTGGAGTACTTTCATTAGAATTGATTTATGAAGCGAAGATCGCCGCTGTACAGATGGCGGATATCATCAATGTCGTGTTTGAGCATGACGATGCGATCGACGCCGAACGCAAAGGCAAAGCCCTGCCACAGGTCCGGATCGATACCGCCTGCACGCATGACCGTCGGATGGACAAGGCCGGCACCAAGCACTTCAAGCCAGCGGTCTCCCCATTTCACATCCACTTCGACACCCGGTTCCACGAACGGGAAATAACTCGGCCTGAAGCGAATCTCCGTCGTCGGACCGAGGAGTTTCTTGAATACGGCCTCGAGGGTGCCTTTGAGATGTGCGAGTGAGACGTTTTTGTCGATCATAAGACCTTCGAGCTGGAAGAACTGCGCCTCATGCGTCGCGTCGGTAGCTTCGTTACGGAAGACCTTGCCCGGCACGATCGTGCGGAACGGCGGCGTGTGCGTCTGCATGAAACGAACCTGCACGGCCGATGTCTGCGTCGTGAGGAGGCGGCGACCAAGCGGCACACCATTCGCACCCGTCTCGTTGCGATGCTTCTCCTTGAGCCAGAACGTGTCCTGCATATCGCGTGACGGATGATCTCCCGGGATGTTGAGTGCGTCGAAGTTGTAGTACTCGTATTCAAGTTCCGGACCGAGGGCGACCTGGAAACCCATTTCGTGGAAAGCAGCATAAATCTCGCGGATAGTCTGCGTGATCGGGTGGAGATGGCCTTTTTGCGGAGCGGCGCCTGCGGCCGGCGTTGAGTTCATGCGCATAAATATAGCAAAAATATGGCTGTTTTGCGCGTTTGTGGCCTGATTGACTTTGAGGTCGAAAAGTGGTAGTATTATAGGTGAAGTCTTGTTCCCAGTGTCTTCGGGAGAGCCTCCATCACAAGTGGCCCGCTCAAACGAAGGTGCAGAACTCGATAAGCGCATCAACTCCTTATTGCTCTGGAGCGCGCTATACGACACGGCCGACGGGTCCTTTCAGGACCACATGCCCCACGGCATAGGCTCAAGTATCCGAGCGAGAACCCCACCGGTCACGTGCTGCGTGGGGTTTTTCTTTTACGCGTGAGAGCGATTGCGCCAGACTCGTCCGCGGCCTTTATTTAAATTTCTGAAATACGGCGTGAGTGAATGACAATTTGGACACAGTAAGCGCAGATTTTCTTCTGTGTTATTGTCGGAATTACCATCGATGTGGTCGATTTCAAGTGGAACATTGCCAGTCTTTGGATTGCGCTGATTCCAGTCACAGGAGGAACATTTCTCACCGTACAACTTCATTAAATACGTTCTCACATACCTTGAGAGTCCTTTCGTCTTAGTGCCGCCGACCTCTGCCGACTGCTTTCCTGCTCTCCATCGCTGTACGAAACTCTGTTGTTGATAATCCCTCTGACATCGCACAGAGCAATATTTTTTCTGATATCGAGTTTCGAGCTCTTTCAAACAAAAAAGACATGATTCCGTAATCATGGATGAATTATTTGATTATCTACTAACTGAGCCGAGGGTCGGGCTTGAACCGACGACATCCACTTTACAAAAGTGGCGCTCTACCAACTGAGCTACCCCGGCACAGATAAAAGAATACCCCGAACGGGGCTTCTTTTCAAATTTATTTCACCGGATGATCGGCCGAAATCCTACGGAGATAGAATGACGCGCCATGATCGCGGATCTCACCGCGGCCGCGGACCGCGTCGATGAGCTTCCTGCCGGTCGGCGTCGAAAGCGTCTTTGCCTTGATATCGACATAGATGCCGCGAACAAACTTGAGAACATGGAATGCGATCCAATGCATGAGGAGGACGGCGTTCTTGCGGCTCACGTATGAGAGACCGCGGCGCACCGTACCGAAGACGGCGTGGAAGATATGATCGACGCCCGCACCCGCTCGAGAAACCAGACTTGCGTGACCGGTAACGACTTCGCGGCGCTTGAGGAGCACCATGGCCGTCATGGCAAGCAATGAGATATAGAAGATTGAAATGAGTGTATACATAGGTGTCCGCCCAAACTGGCGAACGAAGTTGCGAACTAGCGCTCCAGGATCTTGTAGCGAATGAAGCGGCCAACCGCCGTCTTCTCGCCGAACTTCTGCATTGCACCGTCGATGAGACCCTGGATGGTGACCTCCGGGTTCTTGATGAACGGCTGATCCAGAAGGACCATTTCTGCGAAGTACGTGTTCAGCTTGCCTTCGAGAATTTTAGCACGCATTGCCTCCGGCTTGTCCTTGACCTCGGCCATGAAAACTTCGGTAGCCGCCTTCTTGTCAGCCTCGGTAATGTCCTCTTTCTTGAGGAACTTCGGGTTCTGAGCGGCGACGTGCATAGCGATGTCGCGAGCAAGTGCCTTGAACTCTTCGTTGCCCGAGACGAAATCGGTCTCGCAATTGAGTTCAACGAGCGCTGCTACCGAGCCGTTTGCGTGGACGTACGACTGAACGGTACCCGCAGCAAAAGTGCGGTCCGCCCTCTTGGCGCCCATACCACCCGAGATCTTGCGAAGAATGACGACGGCCTTTTCAATGTCGCCGCCGGCTTCCTCAAGAGCCTTCTTGCACTGCATCACCGAAACACTGGTTCGGTCACGAAGTTCCTTGATGAGTTCGGTTGTGATTGGAGTTGCCATGGTAGTTTTAGAATTTTGTGTAGTGTCACTTTGCCGCTTTCCGTTCTTGCGGGAAAACAGCATGAACGGCGAAATCATAGGCTTAGGCCTTCGGAGCCGGTGCCGGAGCGGCCTTCTTGCCTTCCTGGTATGCCTTTACGATCTCGTCGACGAAGTACTGGATAGAAGACTTGGCCGAGTCGTTACCGACGATCGGATGCGTGATGCCATAGATATTGCAGTCTGAACCGGCAAGCGCGATGACCGGGATCTTGCCGTGAGCGGCCTCGGCGATCGCGTTCTTTTCGCGGCGCGGGTCGATGACGAAGAGTGCGTCAGGAGCCTTCTTGAGTGAAACGATACCCAGGAACATCTTCTCGAGAGAAGCGATCTCCTTGTCGATAAGCATGCGTTCGCGCTTGGTGTACTTTGCAAGTTCACCCTTCTCCTTGTCTGATACGAGTTTCTCGTAGCGTTCGATGCGCTTCCTGGTCTGAACAAAGTTAGTGATGGTACCACCGATCCAACGACCCTCGACGTACGGCATATTGATCGACTGTGCGCCGGCCTTAATAGCAGCGGAAGCTTCCTTCTTGCCGCCAACAAAGAGTACGGTCTTGCCTTCCGAGGCGAGCTTTGAGACGAATGCCTTGGCGGCTGTGAGGAGTTCTACGGTCTTTTCGAGGTTGATAATATCGGTCTCGTTCTTGGTGCCGAAAATAAACGGCTTGATGGACGGGTGACGGCGTGAGCGGCCAAGGCCAAAGTGCGCGCCTGCCGAAAACATCGTTTCAACTGATTTCTGGGTGGTTGCCATATGAGACACATACCTTATCAAACCAGCCCAAATTAGTCAATGCGCGGCCAAATACAGCCCTATTTGGCGTATTTGTACTGTATATATTGTATCTACAAGCTTTTAACGGCTCATAATCTTCTTGATCACCTTGAGAACCTTTCGCACATGTCGCTTCTCGGTCCATCGTCCGAACGAGATCCTGACCGAGGTCTTAGAGTCGGCACCGATAGCACGCAAAACATACGACTCATCTTCGTCGCGCAGGCACGAGCTTTTGGTCGAGATCGCGATTCCCTGTGCATCGAGCCGGAGCACAAAAAATTCATTGTCGATGCCCGGAATTGATATGTTCAAAATGTTTGGTGCGAGATCAGGTGAGGCAAATTCAAGCGCAGCAGGATTAAGAACCGCTTGTGGTGCGATTTCCTTGAGACCTGCGTAGAATTGTTCTTTCAGAGCCTGCACGCGTGCGACTTCCTCAACACGTTCTTCTGCCGCAAGCTCGAGCGCCTTTGCAAAACCCATAATGGCCGGAATATTTTCCGTGCCCGAACGAAGACCGCGCTCCTGGCCGCCGCCATAGACAATCGGCTCTATCGAAGTGCCCCGCTTTATATAGAGTGCGCCCATTCCGCGCGGGCCATAGACCTTACCGGCATCGAGCGTCATCAGATCGACTCCAAGTTGCTCGACATTGAGATTGAAATAGGCCGCTGCCTGGGCCGCATCGGCATGTAACAGCGGATAACGGGAGCGGGCGCCGTCGGCCTGTTTCGGCATGATATGCTCGCGGGCATGACGAATGACCTTTGCGATGTCTCGTATCGGCTGAACAGTACCAATCTCATTATTGACTGTCATAATCGAAACCATATAGGTATTCGGCTTGATAGCTTTCTTGAGATCATCAAGATTGATGATGCCATTCGAGCCGACAGGAATCCGTGTAATCTCTACACCGTGTGTACCCAGCATGTCGACAGTCTCACGTACTGATGAATGTTCAATATTTGTCGTGACGAGATGCACCTTCGCCTGCGGACCCAATGGCTGAGCAAGAACACGATATGCCGCACGACCAGCACCTTCGAGGGCCAGACCGTTTGCCTCGGTGCCGCCCGATGTAAAGACGATCTCGTCAGCGTGTGCATGAATAGCCGCAGCAATTCGTGTACGGCCGTCGGCCAACACCCTCTTTGCCGCAACACCCTCTCTATATAGAGAAGAAGGGTTGGCAAACTCGACGGTCGAGTAGTACTTCATCTCACGAACTACGCGCGCATCGATCGGCGTCAGTGATGCGTAATCAAGATAGATTCGGGACATGCACTCATCATATGGCGTAACCGCGGTCTACGCAATTTTGAGGTGTTTTTCGATGTCCGTAATCCGTGGCTCATGATCATGCATAACTTTTGACTCCAGGAGATCGAAACGCATTTCCATGCGGCCGAATCTAATGCTTACTTCGTTTCGGAATGAAAACAACTCCGATTTTATACCAGCAAACTGCATATCGATATTCTCAAACCGTTTGTCCATGCTCTCAAACCGCTTGTCTATATTCTGAAACTGCTTGTCTATGTTCTGAAACTGCTTACCCAACATCAGTGCAAGCTCATCAATCGTAATTTTTGGCGTTTGTGTAGTATCCATCGCCTAACATGATTATCTGTTAATAAAACACACAGGAGTGACCATACATACGGCATCGAACATGCATGGCAGATGTGATAATTATAGTATCCATAAAAAAATTGCCTAGCTCACAAATTCCAAAAAATGTTTCGTAATGAAAAAATCTATGCTTGCGCGAAAAAAATCGTGCTACAATCGCTCACATGAATACCGATTCACTCATGACAAACCTACCACTCATCCTCGATGTCATTTTGGGCATCGCTGTTATCGTACTCATCGTGATGGTCGTCTCTCTCAATAGCAAACTCAAGAAATTCCTCATCGGCATCGATTCGCAAAATATCTCTGATTCTCTCGACTCGGTTTCAAGCGACCTCAAAGACCTCAAATCATTCCGCGAGGAACTTGAGTCGTACCTCGGTGGCGTTGAAAAGCGTCTCCGCAAGAGCGTTCAGAGCGTTCATACCATCCGCTTCAATCCATGGCATGGTACCGGCGAAGGCGGCAGCCAGAGCTTTGCAACTGCATTCATGAAT
>DASVLR010000022.1:0-14559 GCA_036384775.1 Minisyncoccota bacterium | reverse complement strand
AAGGCTCAGCTGCCGTTTCGCATCCTCGTGCCGCCCTCGGATCAAATCAAGGAGACCGGCAAGTTTGAAACGCAAATCGTCTTCGTCGCAACATAAATGCGACTGAGAGCCCCCCCCCTAGCGCGCCTCATGGCGCGCTTTTTTGTACTTATTTCTTGAGGTACTTCTTCAGATACTTACCTGTGTGGCTCTTTTCGGTCTTTGCCACATCTTCCGGAGTACCCTTTGCAACAAGTTTACCGCCGTGCTCGCCGCCTTCCGGACCGATGTCGAGAATATAGTCAGCGCACTTGATGACATCGAGGTTGTGTTCGATAACGACAACAGTATTGCCCTTGTCGACAAGGCGCTGAAGGATTTCGATCAGTTTGCGGACGTCCTCATAATGGAGACCGACGGTCGGTTCATCGAGAAGGTAGATGGTCTTCTGGATATGTGCACGGTAGAGCTCGCTGGAGATCTTCACACGCTGAGCTTCACCGCCGGAAAGCGTCGTAGCTGCCTGACCGAGCTTGAGATAGCCAAGACCCACTTCAACAAGCGTGCTCAGACGATCGTAGATGGCCGGAATATCCTCGAAGAATTTGATGCCCTCTTCGACGGTCATTTCGAGAATGTCATGAATGCTTTTCTTCTTGAACTTGATGTCCAGAGTTTCCTTCATGAAGCGCTTGCCATTACAGACGTCGCAGGTGACGTACACGGTCGGCAGGAAGTGCATTTCGACGGCGATTTCCCCGTTACCTTCACAGGCTTCACAACGGCCTCCCGGCCTGTTGAATGAGAAACGACCCGGTCCCCAACCGCGAGCGCGAGCTTCAGGTTCTGCTGCAAAAAGGTCACGGATGTGTGTCCACGCGCCGGTATAGGTCACCGGATTGGAGCGAGGTGTGCGACCGATCGGAGACTGGTCGATGAGGATAGAACGGCCAAGATACTCTGAGCCGCTGAATGATGCCGCATTTACAACCTCTGCCGAACGATGACGGGATTCGAGGCGCGCCTGAAGGTTCCTGTACAGGATCTCGTACATGAATGATGACTTTCCTGAACCTGAGACACCGGTAATGACGTTGAGGCAGCCCAGAGCGATATCGGCATCGATATTCTTGATATTGAATGCATGACCGCCGCGGATCATGATCTTACCCTTCGGTTCACGGCGCTTTTCCGGCAACGGGACTTTGGTTTCGCCGCGGAGGTACGACAAGGTCAATGAACCACTCGTGTTCTTTTTGGCGGTAAGGAGCTCATCGAGCCAGCCGGAGGCGACGACCTGACCACCGTGCACGCCGGCCTTCGGGCCGATGTCGACGATATAGTCGGACGCAAACATGGTGTCTTCGTCGTGCTCAACCACGAGGATGGTATTACCAAGATCGCGAAGATGTAGCAACGTCTTGATCAGACGGTCGTTATCGCGCTGATGGAGGCCGATGGTCGGCTCATCGAGCACATAGAGTGCGCCCACAAGGCCCGAACCGAGCTGTGAGGCCAGGCGGATACGCTGAGCTTCGCCGCCGGAAAGTGTCGATGCGCGGCGATCAAGCGTGAGGTATTCGATACCGACATTCACCATGAATGAAAGGCGCGCGCCGATCTCCTTGATGACAACCTTGGCAATCTCCTTTTCTGCGGGCGTGAGGGCAATATCTTCGAGATATGGGACGGCACGTTCGATCGAAAGTGCAGTTACCTGAACAATGTTTTTCCCGCCAATGAGCACATGCAGAGCCTCAGGCCTGAGGCGGGCGCCATTACAGACCTTACACGGATCATCTGTGAAGATGGATTCGGTGCCCAGACCATTACACGCAGGACATGCACCGTACGGCGAGTTGAATGAAAACAGACGTGGCTCGATTTCTGGATATGAGAAGCCGTCATATGGACACATGAACTTGGTGGACATGAGCTTAGTCTCGTCCGGATATTCAAGCTTGATGAGGCCGTCCGCTTCCTGGATGGTGCGCTCAAGCGCTTCAGAGAGTCGCTCGCGGGCATTCTCGGCCTGCTTGAAAGCATCTGTGCCCGGCTTAGCATCGCCTGAGCCGAACTCGGTCAGGAAGATTTCATCAACAAGAATATCGATGTCGTGCTTCTTGTTCTTATCGAGGATGATCTGATCGCGGAGGCGATGAACTTTACCATCGACCATGACGCGGTCATACCCCTTGCCGAGCATATCGTAGAGCATCTGGTAGTACTCGCCCTTCCTGCCGACAACGACCGGAGCGTAAATACGGATCTTTGCGTCCTTGATATCGACACCGAAAACCTTCTTGGCTTTGCCGGTGCGTTCGGTGACAGTCTTGAGAATTGCTGTCAGGATCTCGTCCTTGGAAATGCGGTGAATCTCACGGCCACACGTCAGACAGTGCGGCTTACCTACACGTGCAAACAAAATGCGGAGATAGTCGTAGATCTCGGTGATGGTGGCAACTGTCGAACGGGGATTGTTCGAACGCGACTTCTGATCGATCGAAATAGCCGGTGAAAGACCGCTGATCTCATCAACGTCGGGCTTCTGGAGCTTGTGGAGGAATTGGCGGGCATATGCAGAAAGAGACTCCACATAGCGGCGCTGACCTTCAGCGAAAATGGTATCGAATGCGAGCGATGACTTACCTGAACCCGAGAGACCGGTGACCGCAATCATCTTGTTGCGCGGCATTTCGACTGTAATATTCTTCAGGTTGTGAGTACGAGCCCCTTTCACAACGATCTTGTCGTTGCCCAATTCGGACTTGTGGTCAGACGTGTGTTTGGTGTCGGTAGAAGCCGATTTTTTTGAGTGTTTTTCGGGCATGTGTAGTTGCGACGGTAGCACAAAAAATGAGGAAAATCAAGGTCTATAGCGTAAAAATAGTCTATATGTATACTTATAGCAGTAAGCAACATGGTGTCGGGCGCTGCCGCTGACGACACGGTTGATGGTGCACCTTAAGCGTGACGCGTGGCCTTTGTGTGCAATGTCTCCTGTGATTTCAGGGACGAATTCGGGAGGTCACGAGGAACTGCGAATTCCGTGACTCGAGATTCGTTTTTGAACGTTTCTTACTACTCACCCTTTGCCGCGCAGCGAGGGTGTTTATTTTTTATCACTGACACAGACCCCGCACCTCTTTGACGATCTCATCCAGTGATACAGACGCTTTCACCAGGAATTTCTGGGCACCCAGCGACTTTGCTCGTTCAATATCTGACTGCCTCGAAAGATTCGAGAGAATCATGACCGGCACCTTCGAGAGAGCGCCGTCTTTCTTGATCTGCTGGAGAATGTCGAAACCGCCCATGCCCGGCAAGACAAGATCCAGAACTATAGCATCCGGTATGGCCGTCTTGAGCATTTCAAGTGCCTCTTCACCGTTCTTGGCATGCATAAGGCCAAAACCCGAGGTAGTTAGCTTTTTTGAAAGTATTGTGCCAATGAGTTTGTCGTCTTCGACCCACAGGACTTTTCTTGGCGAGGCGTCACTGGTTGTCATTGGTGTCGCGGAGGCAGATTTGCTGAAACGCCTATTAACTTTTTGAAGTATGTCTGCCGGCGTCAGCTTCAGTGAGCTCATGAATTCCGCGGGACAGTTTGCAGGTACGCGATTGATATGGATTGGAACACTTTCATTCGAGATAATGAGGACCGGAATCTTGATAAGCATCGGTTCAGCCTGCTTCTTGGCAAGAATATCATAGACGTCTGCCCCGCGAAGTGCCGCATCGATTATGACGAGATGGGGTAATGTATCGATGATGCTCTGGAGACCATGCAGTGGTTCCTTTACGAGTACGACATCATACGTAGCAGCTGCAAGCGTATCGCGGAGTTGCTCTCCGAAGGCACCATTCGACTCGATGATGAGAATTTTTTGCCTCTGTGCAGCTACGGACATGGTGTCCGGTAAGTATAGCCTATTTCCTGCCAGAATCATTTTTCACGCTATCCCCTTTGATCGTCGCAATCGCTTCCTGCACGGTCGTCATGAACTGTGCCGGGAAAATGATCGTCGAGTTCTTCTCAGTGGCGATCTCGGACATGGTCTGGAGGGTGCGGAGCTGGAGAGCAACCGGATGCTGGGCAATAAGATCCGCAGCCTGACCAAGTCGCTCGGCAGCCTGGAATTCACCTTCTGCGGCGACGATCTTGGCACGGCGCTCACGCTCAGCCTCGGCTTCCTTGGCCATAGCGCGCTGCATATTGTCCGGAAGGACGATATCCTTGATCTCGACTGCAGTGACCTGTGCGCCCCACGGCTCGGTATGAGCATCGATGACATCCTTAATCTGTGTATTGATATCGCCTGTCTGCGAAAGAAGCTGATCAAGCGAGAAACGGCCGACCACGTTCCTGACGGTGGTCTGGCTGATCTGATTCACAGCGTCGTAGACGTTCTCGATGGCAACAACAGACTTCTTTGGGTCGGTGATGTGATAGTACGCCACAGCTGCAATATCGATCGAAACGTTATCCTTTGTGATAATCTTCTGCGAAGGAATATTCATGGTGATCGTACGAAGCGTAACCTTGGTCATGCGCTCCAGGATCGGAATAAGGAAGGTCAGGCCCGGACCGCGGACGGCTGTGCACTTGCCCAAGAAGAAGATAACGGCGCGGTCGTATTCTTTGACGACACGGATCGAGGCGAGAAGCAGAACGACGACAATTATGATGGCGGTGGTCATTGTGATAGATAGATATTAGATATACACCCGTATTGTATACCTATTTGTGGCGGAGTACAGGGTGTTAAATAAATGTTTCGATCCGGATTAATTTTTTGGCGGTTTTGCCTCTACTATTAATCTGAGAACCACATCGTGGTCAGGATTATGACCCGGAATTTTCGTTGTCTGACTCAAGATTTTATAGGCTTTACCCATATTGACTTGCCAAGAAGGATCCCCTTTCTGCTGCTGGCAAAGACCAAGAATGTAATACGCGAAAGGGTAAAGCTCTGCCTTTTGGATAGTACTCACATAAGTTGAAACTGCAGAGTTGTTACATTGTATGCCTGTGATTTGACCCTCATTATTTAGACGAATGTTGTTGATCGTCCATCCGCTCACTACAGTGGAACCGGAAGATCCCACCGATGCTAGATGTTTAACTGTGTCACCCAAGAAGGTCCATGTAGATACTTCCTGGTAGTCGAACATGCTCATCGTCGTCAATTCGAGCTGACCGACTCTTTCTGCCAGAGAGCCTAATGCCGCATCTGCACTTGAAGATGACAAATTGTTATTGAAAAACTTTTCGAAGGCTATTGTTTTAAAGGGTAAAAGCTGTTGCGTCAATTTTGTATTCTCCTCCTTAAGAGGTGATATGCTAAATTCATTCAAAAAGCCATAAACAGCTATGGCCGTCACAACGACAAATGAAAGCAGAGTCCATTCGAGCCCGTGTCTTTTGGTAAAATTTGGAAAATGTTTTTCGATAAGATCAAGCATGATTGTTTTTACTTTGCCTTCGCAATGTCTTTAGGTGTCCCCTTCGCCGCTTTATTCTGCTTCTTCACCGCCTTCTCAGCCGCCTTACGCTCAATGCCGAGCTTCTTTTCCAGGGCGAACAGTTCGTCACGGATGAGCGCTGCAGTCTCGAAATCGAGGTCCTTCACTGCCTGAGCCATTTGCTGTTCCTTCTGCTTGAGGAGCTTCGTTGGATTATTGCGGTACATATCCTCATCGACACGGACGAGTTCATTCACCGCGGCCTCGTGTTCGGTACGGAGCTGGTCAGTAATATCGTGAATTTTCTTCTTGATGGTCTGTGGAGTGATGCCGTGCTTTTCGTTGTACTCCATCTGGATCTTGCGGCGACGCTCGGTCTCGGTAATCGAGTTCTTGAGCGAGCCGGTCATGACGTCGGCGTAGAGAATAACGCGGCCAGCGGCATTACGAGCGGCACGGCCGATAGTCTGGATGAGCGAGGTTTCTGAGCGAAGGAAGCCTTCCTTATCGGCATCAAGGATACCGATAAGTGATACTTCCGGCAGATCGAGACCTTCACGAAGCAGGTTCACACCCACGAGACAATCAAATTTACCCTTGCGGAAGTCGGTGAGAATCTCGATACGCTCGATGGTCTTGATATCGCTATGAAGATAACTGGTATTGATACCCTTTTCTTTGAGGAATTCAGAGAGGTCCTCGGCCATCTTTTTGGTGAGAGTGGTGGCCATGACGCGGTCACCCTTCTTGATGGTCTCGACAGCCTCGTCAATAAAATCAAAAATTTGGCCTTTGAAGGTGCCCTTTTCGGTTACGGGGCGGACGTCGATGACTGGATCGACAAGACCGGTCGGGCGAATGACCTGCTCAACGGTCTGCTGACTCACCTCCTTCTCGTACTTGCCAGGCGTAGCCGAAGTAAAGACGATCGGACCGACGCGTTCGATGAACTCATCAAATTTGAGCGGACGGTTGTCACGGGCTGATGGCAAACGGAATCCGTGCTCGATCAGGGTGTCCTTGCGAGACCTGTCACCGGCAAACATGCCGCCAAGCTGCGGAACGGTCACATGTGACTCATCAATCACTGTCAGAAAATCAGCAGAGCCGTCTTTGTTGTGCGGGAAATATGACAGCAATGAATCCGGCGGCTCACCAGGTGCCTTGCCAGAGAAGTGACGCGAGTAGTTCTCAATACCATTGGTGTAACCGATCTCACGGATCATTGCGAGGTCGTACTTCACACGACGCTTGAGACGCTCGGCTTCAAGAATCTTGCCCACCTTATCAAGTTCCTTGAGACGACCCTCAAGTTCTGCCTGGATAGTCTTCAGTGCACGCTCAGATTGCTCGTCATTGGAGATGAAATGCTTTGCTGGGAAGATGAAAACGGTCTTCGGCGTGCTGCGGACGGCACGAGTAACCGGATCTAGCTCGACGATGGCCTCAATCTTACCGCCATCATATTCAATACGGAAGACAGTCTTGTCGTTCACGGGCATGACTTCGAGTGAGTTGCCGATCGCGCGGAATTGGCCGGCGTTGATATCAGCCGTCGTGCGGTCAAAATGAATATCGATAAGTTTGCGGATGAGTTCAGCACGCGAAAGTTCCATGCCGACGGCAAGTTTGAGGTTCACCTTCTCGTATTCCTCTGGGCTGCCCAAACCATAGATGCATGAAACTGACGCAACGATAATGACATCCTTGCGCGTGAGCAACGCCTGGGTCGATGCATGGCGCAGACGCTCGATCTCGGCGTTGATCATTGCCTCCTTCTCGATATAGGTATCAGACGACGGAATGTAGGCTTCCGGCTGATAGTAGTCATAGTACGAAACGAAATAATGGACGGCATTGTCCGGGAAGAATTCGCGGTACTCCTGTGCCAGCTGGGCAGCCAGGGTTTTGTTATGGGCAATAACTAGCGTCGGCTTGTTGTATGCTGCGATGACATTGGCAGCGGTGAAAGTCTTGCCGGAGCCGGTCACACCGAGGAGTGTCTGACGGTCATAGCCTTTTTTGAGGCCAGAAACAAGGCCCTCGATGGCTTTTGGCTGGTCGCCGGCCGGCGCAAATTCGGTTTTAAGCTTAAAAATGCCCATGGGATTGGTCACTATAGCATATATACGATGTGACGACGAAAATGAAGACAAGAAAACCGCGCTCCGATGTGGGGCGCGGCCAAATTTACGAAGACGGCGATGGTTCAGCTTACGTGATCGGGTATTCGCGAATGATCCACCACTCGCCAGCACGATATGCACATTCAAACACGATGTCGAACGTATCGGGCACAGACCAGGCGGTTTTGCCGTGCAGGTATCTGCCCTGCATATATGCCAAGGCAAAGGGGTGCACGGATGATTCACCGCCCTTGCGCATACTGGCAGCATACGCCAGAGCAAGCCGTTTGTGATCGAACAGCGGTGCATTGACGGGGAGGGGCCGAGGGGCTTCCAGATCAACTACAGCAAACATGGGATGCGTTTCGGAGAGAGCGCCACACTCCTTCGACGGAGCGATACCGACGAATGTGCGTTGCCGGGAAAACTATACCACTTTTTTATTTCCTGACAATCACCCGCTTCACAGCTTCAATGATGTCGCGTTCGTGCATGCCATAGTGAGCGATGAGCTCGTCAGGCTTACCTGACTGACCGAATTGATCCTTAACGCCGATGAATTCGATCGGAACCGGATGATGTGCTGCAAGACATTCTGCGATAGAGCCTCCAAGGCCACCGGTTGTCTGATGCTCTTCGACGGTCACGGCTGCACCGGTTTCGTGGGCCATACGAATGACCGTATCCTGATCGAGCGGCTTAATCGTGGCGATATTAACGACATATACATGTTTGCCAAGCGCTTCGAGATCGCGCGCCGCTCGCAGTGCCTGGATCATAAGTGATCCCGCGACAAAAATGACTGCGTCGGCCTTCCTGCCCTTCGGAAGATTTGGGATCCAAAAGAGTTGTGCCCTGCCGATTTGAAACGGAGTCTCGTCAGTCGTGATGACCGGGGTCTTCTCGCGTGCAAGACGGACGTATGCAGGATCGTCAGTTTTTGCTGTAGCCAGGGTAACTTTACGGGCCTCGATCGCGTCACACGGAGTGAACACGGTCATGCGTGGAAGCACGCGCATAATAGCGATGTCTTCGAGCGCCTGATGCGATCCTCCATCGGGTCCGACCGATACACCTGCGTGTGAGCCGGCAATTTTGACCGGACGATGGTTATACGTGATGGTTGTACGGATCTGTTCCCAGTTACGACCCGGGCTGAAAGTTGCATATGAAGAAACGAACGGGATCTTGCCCATAGCAGCCATACCTGAGGCAACCGTAACCAGATTCTGCTCAGCGACGCCGATCTCTACGAAACGTTCAGGGAATTTCTCCTTAAATTTGAGCATCTGGGTCGACTCGGTAAGATCGGCGCACAGACCGACGACATTCTTGTCAGCCATAGCAGCCGCGAGCAGACCATCACCAAAACCTTTACGGATCTGAGCCTGCTCGACATTTGCGTCGAAGACGTGCGGGTTGAGTTTTAGTTCGGGGTTAAGCATGTATTCAAAATAAGAAGTGCGAATGGAAACACAACGAGCAGAATACCCTCGATTTTGCGCATGATGAGAACTCGATTGTTGTGGCGGTAATTCTTTGGGTACCTGTAACTTGGATCCTGCTTGTTGTAGATGAGGATTATTCCCAAGATGAAACCGATAGCGAGAACAATGAGGAATGACTGAGATGCTACTGACACCTGTTTTGTGGCAAGTACATACACAATACCTACAAAAAACAGGATTTTGAGAATAATTTCCTTGTATCTGATATTGCTGATCATCTTATTTAGTTATTCCCAACGCCCTTCTCGCCGTCGCAATCTCCTCAGGCGTTCCCGGCGGCTTACCGTGCCACTCGAACATACGTTCCCATTCAGGGACACCCTTCGACGGGATCGTATTCGCAATAATAACTGTCGGCTTGTCGAAAAAAGCCTTGGCTTCGCCAAATGCACGATCAATATCGCGGAAATTATGGCCGTCAATCTCAATGACATGCCAATTCCACGAACGCCACTTATCCGCCAATGGCTCAAGCGGCATGATGTCTTCGGTAAAACCGTCGATCTGGATATTGTTGCGATCGATGATGGCCGTGAGATTGCTGAGACGGTGCTTGCCGGCGATCATGGCACCTTCCCATGAGTTACCGGCATCGAGTTCGCCGTCTGACATCAGACAGTAGATATGTTTGCCTGAAGTTTTGCCGTTGTCGATGCGATCAGCGATAGCCATGCCCGCACATTGCGACAAACCAGAACCGAGCGGACCTGAAGAGGTCTCGAGGGCGGGCAAAAATTCTCGGTGCGGATGGCCCTGAAGACGTGAACCGAATTTGCGGAGCGTCGTGAGCTCTTTGACCGGAAAATATCCAGCGTGCGCCATGGTAGCGTACAAAACCGGGCAGATGTGACCGTTTGAAAGTGCGACACGGTCACGGTACTCCCAATCGGGTTTCTTGGGATCGTGCTTGAGTGCGTGGAAATAGAGGTAGGTAAAGATATCGGTCATGCCGAGCGGGCCTGCGGTGTGACCAGACTTCGCTTCAATGAGCGATTCGATGATGGAACGGCGTATATCAAGCGCCTTGGATTCGAGTTGGGCAATTTTCTCGTCAGTGAGAGCCATTGCCGATAAGTATATCACGCCGGATTTCGGGCGCGCCTGTCTCTAGTGGACTAGTGGAGAAGCGCCTTGAACTGCTGAATCGCATCGATCGGCTCTTCCGCACCAAAAATGGCTGAACCCACTATGAGTCTGTCCGCGCCCGCATCGATGAGGTTATTTGCATTCTCAAGTGATACTCCACCATCTACTGCAATTGGCATGCCCGGGAATTTCATGCGGACTTCTTTGATACGACCGAGTACCTTCTCATCAAACGGCTGATGTTGGAAACCGATTTGCTCGATGCCCATAAGTTGTACGAATTGGATCTTGTCGCGATACTTTTCGATAACACTGACAGGCGTTGATTCGCTCAAGGCCAGACCGACTTCAACACGACCGGTAAGGTCATTGATGGCCTTTTCGAGGTCGCCTTTTACTTCTGCATGCAAAACAATGCGAGTCGCACCAGCCTGAACCCAGTTCTCAATCTTGTCCTCGGGATGATTGGCCATGAGATCGATCTCGAAGTTCACTTTTTCCCAGCCAGGCATACCTTCTTCTTCAGAGACGATCCTCTCAAAGTTTTCGTCGTGCTTGCGGTATGGCCATGTCGGCTGCGGAGTAAATTGCCCGTCACATACGTCGATCTGGACGGTTTTAACGAAGCCTTCAATGAGTTCAATGTCCGACTGCAGTTCGGCAAAGTCGTTAACGAGGATTGCAGGAATTATTTCGATTTTGGCCATATAAAATAATGTTGTTCTGCCTATCCTACTCGATGTTGTCGATCTCGTGAATACGTCTGACGTGACGCTCCTCATTTGAGAATGGAGTTGCAAGCCAGAGATCGACTGCCTCGACAGCGGTTTTTTCATCGACGAAGCGCGCCCCAAGAGACAGCGTGTTTGCGTTGTTGTGCTGGCGAGAAAGCTTGAGAATTTCTTTTGAGCCGCCGTACCAGACCAGAGCGCGTACGCCTGGAAAACGATTGGCAACGATCGCCTCGCCTTCTCCGGAGCCACCAAAAATGATGGCTTTTGTATCGCCGGAAAGGTCTGCTGCAACTTTCATGGCAGCCATCGTCATGTAAACCGGATAATCATCATCTGCACGGAATTCATGGGCACCAACATCAGTGACTTGGTAGCCTCTCTTGAGCAGATGACCTTTGATCGCCTCCTTCAGCGCAAAACCGGCGTGATCAGCGGCAAGAATGATGTTTTGTTGTGCTGATTTAGTTGCCATGGTGGGTGGTTGAGGCTGAGAGATGCTTGAGTGACTTACCACGAGCTACCGCAAAACCGATCACGGCACAGATTGCTCCGAGTGTATCAGCCAGCATGTCCTTCTGTGCATCCCAGATATCACCCTGGCTGCCGAGCACGGCAATACCCGCGGTCGGGTCTGATGAAATAGCATAGAGCCACTCGAAGATTTCGTACGCTGCGGCTACGCCCATGATCGTAAACAAGCCGAAGAGGTATGCGACCCAGCGATTGTTGACCAGTTTCTTGAAGACAAGAAGCTCTGCAATTGGAAAGGCGTAGAAACCGACCGAGAAGTGTGCGACACGATCGTACATATCCCGTTCGAAACCGAACAGACGATCAACAAAACCGAACGGCACTCTCTCAAAAGTAAAGTGACCGCCAATAGTATGCATGATGATGAACACTGACATGAGAATGTATGCCGTGTTCGAGAACCGAATACCTTTGAAGTACATGATCAGGATCGGGATGAGGACGACCCACACTGTGGCGTTCTCGACAAACCAGACATCTCGAGCAAACGGATTGAAGGCACCGATGATAAATACTGCGAGATAGATGCAGAACAGCACCTTCGGCAGCAGTGAGGTATTTTTCATGCCCTCTAGTATACCAAACAAAAGAGCGGCTACATGCCGCCCGTTTGATACAAATCTGAATTGATTGGTTGAGTATTATGCGAGTCTTCCTGCCTTGATGACATGATCAACGAGAGTGTAGGTATACCCCATCTCGTTGTCGTACCAGCCGAGAACCTTTACGAGGTTGCCTCCGACAACGCGAGTAAACGCGAGGTCAGCGATAGATGCGTGGCGGTTGCCGACGATATCGCTTGAGACAAGCTGGTCTTCGGTGACCGTGAAAATACCTGCCCAGCGCGTGTCCGCAGCGGCCTTCTTGAGAATTGCGTTCACTTCCTCCGCGGTCGTCTCGCGCTTTGCGATAAACGTAATATCCACGATCGAGCCTGTAACTACGGGTACACGCAGCGAGATGCCGTCGAACTTGCCCGCGAGATGCGGCATGATCTTTGTCACGGCAATAGCTGCGCCGGTTGATGACGGAACGATGTTCATGGCTGCTGCGCGGCCTTCGCGGAAGTCCTTCTTTGAAAGGCCGTCAACGATTGCCTGACTAGCCGTATATGCGTGAACGGTGTTGAGGAGAGCCTTCTCGATACCGATCGCCTCGTCGAGAATTGCGATGAGCGGGCTACCAGCATTGGTGGTACACGATGCGTTTGAGGTAACCGGACATCCCTCCATCTTGTTCTCATTCATGGCCATGAGGACCATTTCGCTCTTTACCTTTGCATCCTTTTCATCCTTGGTCGGAGCGGAGACGACGACGCGCTTTGCGCCGGCAATGATGTGAGCGTTTGCCTTGTCACCTGACGTAAAGAGACCGGTTGACTCGACGACGACATCGACATTGAGTGCCTTCCATGGGAGCTTAGTCGGATCCTTCTCGGCGGTCACCGGAATGGTGATGCCATCGACAACAAGAGCATTCTTGGCGACGTCTGCCGTTACATCAAAATTACTGATACCGTATGCGGTGTCGTACTTGAGGAGATATGCGAAGTTTTCGACACTACCAAGATCATTGATACCGACAATCTCAATCTCCTGTCGTTCACGGGCAACCTTGAGGAATGCGCGACCGATGCGACCAAAACCGTTAATAGCAACGCGGATTTTTTTCATGAGGAATGGTGATGATTCTTAATAGTTGTAGTAACGACGGAAGTATACCACGGAGACGCAACGCGTGTGCTAGAATCACCACATCTACTCTATGGAAGCCTTTCTGATCAGTTTGAGCACCGACCACTCATGGCTGGTCTATGTACTTATTGTCGTATTGGCCTGTGCCGAGGGCCCTATCCTGTCACTTATTTTCGGAGCATTGATCAAGCTCAACTATTTCGAACTTCTGCCGATCTACGCAGCACTCATGATCGGCGACCTCATTGGCGACGTTATTTGGTATGAGATTGGCAAGCACTTTGCCCACGGTTTCATCCGCAGGTTTGGTAAGTACTTCAGCGTCACTGAGAACGAGGTCGGGAAGGTCACTCGTATTTTCCATAAGTACAAGCACCGCATTCTGATCATATCCAAGGTTTCGAACGGATTCGGCTTTGCGCTGGTTACCCTTATCACGGCAGGTATCGTCCGCATCCCCTTCTTCAGATATATGAGCATCAATCTTATCGGCCAGTTTGTCTGGACAGGCATGTTGCTCGCTGTCGGTTACTACTTTAGCAATTGGTATACACAGGTGGATTCCGTCCTCGGCAAGGTCTCCATCATTGCCCTGTTTGTGCTACTGTTTGCTGCATTCCTAGGCTATCGCAAATATGTTCGTGCCAAGGCTGAATCACTAATCAAGGACTAGTATCATGATTTCAATCATTATCCCGACCTACAACGAAGAGAAAATCATCGGAAAGACACTTTCTGAGCTCAAGGCAAAGCTAACCTTGCCCCACGAAATCATTGTCACTGATGACAAAAGCAAGGATAGAACTGCTGAGATAGCTCGCGCATACGCAGACCAGGTGCTGGTTCCTGAAAAAAAGCATCGCACCATCTCGGCTAATCGTAACTACGGCGCTACATTTGCTCACGGCCACTATCTTGCGTTTCTTGACGCAGACAGCACCATTGCTGATCCAAATACCTTTTTTACACATGCAATATCCCAGTTCGAAGCCGATCCTGGTCTCATGGCCCTTACCGGCAAAATTGGTGTATGGCCTGAACTGGAGACTTGGAGTGATCGAGTGGTGTATTTTTTCTTTAATGCCACCCATTACCTCAAAAACAACGTATTCAAAATGGGCGAAGGATCCGGTAAATTCCAGATGATGACCCGTACCGCCTTTGATACGGTTGGCGGCTATCGTGAAGATCTGGTTACCGGCGAAGATGGTGACATGTTCGGCCGCCTGGCAAAAGCAGGTAAGACAAAATATGTCGGTAACCTTGTTGTATTACATCAAGGCCGTCGCGCCCATCGCATCGGCTGGCCTAAACTCCTGTGCATATGGATGATTGAACGATTTTGGGTTGCTGTGTTCGGCAAATCGCGTTCCAAAGTATGGGTCGACATACGCTAGTTTTTACGTGACATCATCGTATGAAAATATCTATAGTC
>DASVLR010000021.1:0-3361 GCA_036384775.1 Minisyncoccota bacterium | reverse complement strand
CGTCATGGCAACTATGGGAAAGGTCGAGGACTTCGCATCGGCTTCGGCAGCAGACACAGCAGAGACCGGCGAGGAAAAGAAGGCAAAGAAACTCTACCGCGATCTCGATAAGAAAATCATCGCCGGTGTATGCTCAGGTTTGGGAGCTTATGTCGGCATGGATCCGATCTGGGTACGTCTCATCTTCGTCGCACTCGCGCTCATCACCCACGGCTTCGCGATTCTGCTCTATATCGTCCTGGCAGTGATCATTCCGGCCGCACGAACTGCGTCGCAGAAATTGGAAATGGAAGGCTCGCCGGTTACGCTCGACACCATCAGCAAGAATGTAAAAGACAAGGCGAACGAAATCAGCCAGAAGCACGGTTCAACGTTCATGCGCGTGATTGCAGCGCCGTTCGCTGCATTGAAATGGGTTGTCGATATTATTGTACGTCGCATCGGCCCTGTTCTCCGCATACTCGTCGGAATCGTACTCGCTGCAGCTGCTATTGCAGGCATGATTGTACTCACATTCCTTGCACCGGTCTCACTCATTAACGGCAGCACTTACGTGGGATTTCCCATCACTGAGGTTGTCTCCCCTGGACTCTTCTATGCAGCAATCTCGACCGCATATGTGGCACTCATCATCCCGTGTGTCGTGGTCTTCATGCTGGCGGTAAGCTTGCTCCGCAGAAAGATGTTCCTTCGATCCGGCCTCGCGCTGACACTCCTCTTTGTGTGGTGTGTCGCCGTCGCGGGTGCAGGAGTCGCCGGAGTCACCACGGGCGGACGCATCAGTAATGACCAGCGTGTTCGTGCCATCTACCATGCGCAGACCATCGAATATCCGCTTGCAGCCGGATTGGAAAACATCTCAGCCGCAGGCAGCATGCGCGTGACGTATGTGCAAGGACCGACACCGACACTCCGCATCAGTGGTCGTAAGGCGGCTCTCGACACCGTCGCAACTTCTTCAACCGGAACGACACTTAATTTGTCGCGATCTGAGATGCCGCACACCAACTGCATTTTCTGTGAAGCGAACTGGATTGAAGCAACCGTCACATTGCCTGAACTCACTTCGGCAACTCTCGATGACAGCGCGGACTTCTCTGCTGACAGATGGACCAGTGAGAGCCCGATCAGCGTCACCGCACACCGAAATTCATATGTAGATATTGATGTACGCGTCCCGCATATCACTGTCTCAGCTCAGGGTGCCTATGTCAGAGTAAGTGGTACAGCTTCGACGACCTCATTCGACGAATCGGCAGATGGACGAATTCGCACAAACGAATTGAATGCCGTCAAAGAAGTGCAGGACTAACCTACACAGCCACACCTGATACCAGCACCTCCTTCTCCGCTCGAGATAGTCGCTTGATCTCTGCCTCTCTGCGAAGAGCAGCGGATACATCTTTGACCTTCTGCGAATAAACGAGAGTTACCGGCCGACGAGACTTCGTATATCGGGCTCCCTGCTTCGAAGTGTTATGTTGCTCAACACGGCGGGCGACATCCTTCGTGGAGCCGGCATACAGAGTGTTATCCGCGCAGCGGACGATGTATACAAAATACTTCTGCTTCTTCTGTGTCGCTGGATGCTTACTTTTCATGGCGAGCTTCAGTCGCTTCCATCACCTCCTTCACACGGAATTTTACAACACGCGCAATCAGGGCAAGTGGTAGTTTCTGATCAAGCGGAAACTGCACTGTGCCCTTGGCAGTCTTATACGATGCAAAATCTTTCTTGAACGCAGTAATACCTGACGATGTCGGAAAGAGACTGACATGCGTCGCAAAGCCACCGAAGTGAATGAGGTTGGTTTTGCCAACTTTGTACGTGGGTATACCGTATGCCATCGCCTCAACTGCGCCGGGAGCATTGGTACGGATCGTCTCACGAATCTGTTCCAACAATCTGCGGTTCTGTTCGGGCTGGGCGGCAATATACGCGTCGATAGTAGCTGCAGGTTTCATCCCTCCAGTATACCTCAAACAAAAACGCCACCTCGTCGGTGGCGTTTTCTGTTCGTTAGGCGGTAGCCTTTTTCGAGCGCTTCTTTGCCGGAGCCGGCTTATCTTCAGTTGCTGAGACAGCCGCTTCGAGCGCATCGTCCTTCTTCATGAGCTGCTCTGCGAGCACCATGAGACGATCGAATTTAGTATTGAGAGTTTCAAGCTGCTTGGTCATGTCTGCAAATGCGCGGGCATGAGACTGAGACTGGTCGGGAGCGACATGAGAATGGCCGCGGGTATCTGCTCCGCGTGGAGCAAATGACTTCTTCTGGAAAGAATCGCCGTTTGACGGGCCGCCATTCTTGGCGAAGCAATCATTACAATAGACCGGCTTCTTGCCGTTCGGGCGGAACGGAACTTCACACGGCTTGCCGCATGATGCGCAGGTCGCCGTGAACATTTCCTTCGGACCATCAAAGCCTCCGCCAAAATTCTTCTTGCCACCAAAACCGCCTCGCTCTCCGCGGAAGCCACCCTTAAATCCACCCTTGTAGCCGCCACCGAACGAACGATCTTTGTTATAGGTATTCATGGTAAATCAATTATATCATGAATCACGGCAAAAATCAATGCATGCGACGGAATCGCTGCTATTTCTTAGCCTTTCTGCCCAGAATGAATTTCTGCGAGCGACTCATCTTTTTGTCGGTCCTGTGTGTGCAGCCTATCCAACAGCACGGGCGTCGCATCCCTTCCTTGAGCTCGGAACACACTCGCTCGACGTGTTCCTGTCGTGTTTCGGCCTTCTTGACCGAGATCGTCCAGCAGATCCATTCATTGCGCGCGAGTGGTGTGAGCCCTTCCCAGATAGCAAGTGCTTTTGCGTCGCGTATCAGCGCTTTCTGCAGATCTGCAGGCATATCGTGAACTATGCCGCTTGAGATGGTTTTGGTCATATACAGTAAGACGACGGTAGGCGTTTATATTTCTAATACTAGCAGTTTATGGGTATAAAAGCCCTTTTATATAACGATAAACATATATTGACAAACGATAAGCGCTGAACTACGATGTACGCATAAAAACTCACCAAAAACCATGGAAAAAGGAACTGCTCTATTTCTTCAGATTCTTATCGGCATCGTCGGTATCGGCGCCGCACTCTTCCTCCTCTGGGAACCGCACGTCGAAGGTGTGAACGTCGGCGTCCCCTTCTTCCAAGTTTATACGCATGACTACTTCCTCTGGTACGCATATATCGCATCCATTCCGTTTTTCATTGGTCTCTATAAGATTGGCACCGTTGTCGGACTGGTCGGGCAGAACGGCAGACTGACTCAGCAGGCAGCGAAGCCGCTGCGCGCCATACAGTACTGTGCGTTGAGCATCATTCCGCTCACTGCCATTGGCATGCTCT
>DASVLR010000020.1:0-8673 GCA_036384775.1 Minisyncoccota bacterium | reverse complement strand
TACTATATACTGGATTCCATGCATCGCAGAGGTTTTACGCTCATAGAACTCCTTATCGTCATTGCCATTATCGGGCTTCTTGCGGCTCTCATACTGACATCGCTAAACAGCGCGCGTGACAAGGGCCGCGTGAGTGCCGGTCTTACATTCGAGTCCACGATGTACCACAGTATGGGCGATCAGCTCGCAGGCATGTGGAATTTCGAGGACTGTTCGGGCACATCGGCGTCGGACAATTCCCCTTACAACAATATCGCTACCCTGAACGGAACGCCTGCGTGGTCTACCGACACGCCCACGGGAAGAGGTTGCTCGCTTTCATTCAACGGCACAAACCAGTACGTAAGCGTTCCTGCAGCCACCAGTCTGAACCCGTCATCCGCCATAACCCTCAGCGCATGGGTGAAACTCAATTCATATACTCCGGGAGGCGGTACCACGGACCGGTCCAATATCATCGTCCAGCCTGCGTATTATTACATGTCAGTCAATTCGACAACCGGCACACTCGACCTCTATCTTGCAGGCCCGGCGAGTTCGCACACATCAAGTACCTCGCGAGTGCCGCTTGGCAAATGGACATTTATCGCCGTTTCGTACGACGGTTCGTCTCTGAAATGGTTCATCGACGGCAAACTCGACAAGACGCAGGCGGCTAGCGGAGCCATGACCGTCGCAAACGTTCCCGTTCAGATCGGCGGCGAGAATCCGTACGGAAGGTATGTCAACGGACTCATCGACAATGTCAAAATATTCAGCCGAGCAATAACAGCCCAGGAAGCACAGCGCATGTATGCGGAGGGTGAGACAATCCGCGGCGTCGCTCTGGGGAAATAACACGACTACAGATCTCCGCGCACTGCTCGAATGTGGCTCCGGCGTTATCATCACGTCCCCTCTACCAATAGACACGAAAAAAGACCAGAATAAAATCTGGTCATTGCTCATGTTGTGGTGCCGCTTCGCTAAAGCTACGCGGCATCCTACAAAAATATATTCGCTACGCTCATTATTTTTGTGGAGGTGGCGGGAATCGAACCCGCGTGCAACCGAGGCTATCCGAACGGATCTACGGCGGTAGCAGAATTTAGTGGTTCATGACCATGCTAGAAAATTCGGCAAAACACATGGCCACTATCTCGTTGATTCAGGAGTGCGGTGAGAAGGCGCACTGCCCTACATCCAGGTTATGATGCTGCGTTACGGTAAGGATCCCCGAAAGTTAGCACGCACTACTTAAGCGAGTGCGAATGCGAAATCGTTGGCCGTAAAATACGGTGAAGGTTTTGCATTTCGAGTTTGGGGTAGTTTAGCGAGGTGCCCCGGCTCGCGCCGCACGAACGGATGCCGGCGATTGTCTATGCCGATCACCCCCGTATTCAAACGGTCGTGCTCATGCGCGCAGTATGCGCGCCTCATTGTTAACGATCTCTGAATTCTCTGCGGGCTTCGCGATCCGTTTCGCGCTTCATGATAGTCGCGCGTTTATCAAATTGTTTCTTGCCGCGAACGACTGCCACGGAGACTTTTACTAATGGACCTTTATTATACACCGAAATAGGCACTACTGTCAATCCTTTGCCCTCCTCCTTGGATGCAAGTTCGGCTATTTCAGTACGATCAAGAAGCAACCGGCGGTTCCTGCGCGGCTCATAGTCAGCGGGAGTGTTTTTTTCCTGATACGGAGGGATGAACATATTCACGGCATATGCCTCACCGCCCCGCACGATGACATGCGAACCATCGAGCGAACCCTGACCCTTCTTGAGTGACTTCACTTCGAAGCCAAGCAGCTCGATACCCGCCTCGTATGTTTCGAGGATTTCGTAGTTGAATCGTGCCTTTTTGTAGTCGACGAGGACTGACATGGATGGTATCGTACCATACATGAATACAAAATTTACCGTCCGGCTTATCGGTGCGATCCTGATCATCCTCATCATTGTGGTCGGCAGCCTTCTGTGGTCCCGCAACCATGCGGGTACGAAAACATTTGTCAGCACATTCGGCTATTCGATCTCTCTCCCGTCCAATTACCATCCGTACGAGGACAAGAACGGCATGATCGCCTTTCCAAAACTCGTCTTCAACCAGGCTTCGACCACGCTCGACTATCACGCATCCTACGGAGCAAATTCCGAGGGTATTTCTATCGTTGCTCTTATCCCGGATCAGGGACTGACCGACCTCCTCTTCGATGCCATGACGCAAAATCTTGCAACCTCGACCGAAATCCTCCCGCAAGGCGCACTCCTCATGCGTTCGGGCCAGATCAACGCTTCGGGTGACACGTCACCGGAAGGCTCGTACCGCGGCATGAACTATGCCTTCAAGACCGAACGAGGCGTATACCTCTTCAACGTGTTTTCAACCGATCCGAACGGCACCGCACACCGCACGGCCATCGCCAAGAAGATTCTCGCCTCATTCCGTGAAATCTCTGAGGCCACCTCGGCTACGGCTACCTCAACGACCAAATAACAAGCGGAACCATCCTCCCTTCATTTTCCATGACCTCCCCTACGCAGTGGACCCTGTATACATCGAATGAAGAGGCCTGGGAGGCCATCCTAGCCGACTGCGCAAAGGCTCAGAAGTCCATTGTTCTCGAACAATTCATCTTCATTCGTGATGACTTCGGCAACAGGCTTATCGATATTTGCGCCGAGCGTGCCGCACACGGTGTCGATGTCAGATTTCTTTGGGATGCCAGCGGCTCGTTTCTCGGCGGGTCATTGCTCGGCTTTAACATAGTCGAGGATCTCCGCAAAAAGCACATCCGCCTGCTTTTCTGGAAACATCTCATTCCCGGCTACTTCGATATACCGAATTTCCGATCATGGTTTCTGCGCAATCATCGCCGCACCATCGTCATCGACGAGACCATCGGATATACGGGCAGCATTTGTATCAAAGACTCTATGAAGGGATGGCGGGATACCAACGCGCGTTTCGTCGGGCCGATAGTTGCACAAATGCTGAGCTCATTCGAGCGCATGTGGGCCCGCGCCGATGACAAGAAACATCTTCCTCCCCGCCTCAAGACCCGGGATACGGAGTTTGCCTACGTCACCAATTCGCCGACACCGGGCAAACGTCGCCTCTACCGCACCGTCGTCGAGGCCATTCGTAACGCCCAACACTATATCTATATCACGACGCCATACTTCGTACCGACCAGCCGGCTGGCACGCGTCATCCGACTGGCGGCTCATCGCGGCGTGGATGTGCGAATCATTATCCCGGAAAAAACAAATCACTATCCCGCACTCGACCTCGGCGCCCGCTCCTTCTTCACCAAAATGCTCGAATCCGGTGTCCGCATTTTCCTGTACCCAAATAAAAACGGTGAAACCTTGATCCACAGCAAGGCCATCGTCATCGACGGTGAATGGTCATCGACGGGCTCACTGAATCTCGACAATGCAAGCCTCCTCTACAACTACGAGGCGAACATCGTTTCGACGAACTCGCGTTTTGCAGAGGAATTGGCCGCGCATTTCGTCCACGACATGCACCTCTCACGCGAAGTAAATCCGCAGGAATGGAACGACCGTTTCTTTCTTGAACGCCTGCCCGAATACGCGATCCGCCTGGTTCGTAAATTCTTATAACGCTCCGCGGGGCGGTACAAAAAAGCCGCCGGGAACCCCAGCGGCTTGCGGCGAACGGGCATACCTGTCAGCTGATGTCGCTCTTTTCTTTGATCGGCTTGTTGTGCCGAATCATCGAATAGAGGTTGCGCGCCGAACGCATAGCATGCGGCCACAGCCACATCATCGCGAGACTCACGACGACAGCCGCGACCCGATTCAGAATCACCACATCATGTTCAGTCATAGAAAGATCGGGTGAACGATTGATCAGGCAACGACCTCAGCCGATTTGACGTTCCGTATGCCATGGGGCACCGCGATTTTCGGCCGGAAGACGGCGAAGACGTACTTCCCTTTTTGAAACTCGGTCGTAACGTCAAAGTTCATCGGGACGAGGACACCGGTTTCGTCATCAGGACCGAAGCCCTGAACGAACTCGCCGGCGACTTTGCCGGTCGGCGTGAGCGGCGTCCATATGATGCCGACGCAGACGACGTTCATTCGTGCATACTTGGCCGGGACCTTGAGCTTGCCGTCGATATACGCATCGATGATATGCGGGGGGAACGGATGCATGGCATTTTCCCGCATACTCTGACGATTGAAGAAATCCTTGATATACGGAAGTCGGGGCAGGATGGCATCATCAGGCGTAATCTCGTAGAACGAGACCGTGTCATCGCGAATTTCCATTTTCTGAAAGACGCGACACGCGATCTGTTTACTTGGATCGATGCCGCAACCGCGAAACGGCATCCGAGCGAAGCGGTCATCGAAGTTGATGACGGTGGGTTCGCTCCGAACGAGCGACTGGGACCGGAGGCGGCGCACCAGGATGAGGAGAACGACAAGCAGTAGGCCAGCAACAATGGCGAACATGGTAATGAGGTGGAACTGACGGGTGGGTTGTTAAGGATCAGGTACGGGACGGTGGACCGAATGAACAATGTTGAAACTGACCGGATTACTCTACATCTTTTTTGAGATTTGTCAATAAAATGGCCCGATTGAGCCGCCCGGCTCTATTTTGAGCCGTTTATAGGTCTCGAAACGCCTCAAGACCGGCCGATAGTTGCGTAGTAGAGCCATATATGCTATAAATTATCCCTGTAATCCTTTGGCTATACGCGTCAAAATAAACCATCAAATCAAGGCCCCTGAAGTGAGGGTCATTACCGCCGAAGGTGAAAACCTTGGTGTGTTGCCGATCGCAAAAGCGCTCGAAGAAGCCCGCACCCGCAACCTTGATCTGATCGAAATTTCCCCGACCGCTGTGCCCCCGATCGCTAAGATCATGGATTATGGCAAGTACCTGTACGATGAAAAGAAGAAAGTGAAGTCCGCCAAGTCGAAGACCGTCACGACCGAGATCAAGTCGGTCCAGGTCAAGATCGGTACCGGCGAGCACGACCTCAACCTCAAAGCCAAGCGCGTATCCGAATGGCTTGCCGAGGGAAACAGGGTCAAGATCGACCTCTACCTGGTTGGCCGCTCCAAGTACATGGATTTCAACTTTCTTAAGGAGCGTCTCGAACGCATCCTCAAGCTCATCACCGTCGATTACAAGATCGCGCAGGAAGCGGTCAAAGGTCCGAAGGGACTGACGATCTACGTCGAGAAGAAATAGCCAAAGTACCTAGTGCCCTATTATCGTGCCCGATTAATACAATTTTATGCGTAAGACCATCAAATCAGCTGCAAAGCGCCTCAAGATCACCAAGAACGGCAAGATCTTGTCTCGTGCTCCAGGCCAGAACCATTTCAATGCTCGTGAGCGCACCCGAGCAAGCATGAAGAAGCACCGCTTGAATTCTCTTAAGCTCAATAACGATATCAAGAGCCGCTTCCTTATTAACCTCCGCTAGTCTCCTTCTAACCTAATTTCCCACTTCCATGACACGTGTTAAGAAAGCAGTGAATGCACTCAAGAACCGCCGCAATGTCCTCCGTCAGGCAAAGGGCTTCCGTTTCCGCCGTTCAACCAACGAGCGTGCAGCGAACGATGCACTCGCACACGCAGGTGCATATGCGTTCGCACACCGCCGCGACAAGAAGGGTGACTTCCGCCGCCTCTGGAACGTCAAGATCAACGCCGGTCTTCGCGCCATCGATGCATCGAACTCGTATTCTAAGTTCATCGGTGCTATGAAGAAGAAGGGTTTCGCGCTCGATCGCAAGACCCTCGCTCACCTCGCAGAGCACAAGCCGGAGACCTTCAAGAAGGTCGTCGCGCAGGTCAAATAAGACCGCTCGTTTCGCAGGCCGCTCGGCCAAACAAAATCCGCCTTCTGATTTGAGAGGCGGTTTTTGTTTTTTTCGCGTTCAAGAAGGAGTGGTAGAAGTGAGCCTGTATGTATTTGGTGGACTTGCGAGTCGGGTAGACGAGCACGAGGAATTTCTCAGCAGAGAAATATCCGTGCCATCAAATACATACATGCTCACTTATATCAATTCATACCACTGCCCTACGCGCGGCATCACGGCGTGCGCGTCCAATTCGTCATTCAGTCGCTGCGCGAGGTGCATCGCCGCTGCCGGCTCACCATGTACGACAAAGACCTGTTTGAGACGGGATGTACCATCCGGGGCTGCAGCAGTCGCTACAAACTGAACCAAATGGTCCGAGTCCTTGTGTGCGGAATATCCATACATGGTCTCGACGCGCGCACGTACCGGAACCTCTCGGCCTTGGACATGTATCTTCTTGGCGCCTTCGGCCAGAGCGCGGCCGAGCGAGCCTGCACCCTGATATCCGACCAGAAGCAGCGTATTCTTCGGATCAGGCAGGAAATGCTCTTCGTGGCGCAATATACGGCCTCCCACAGACATTCCAGAGCCTGCCATGATGATCTTGGCGCCCTTCAGGTGGTCGATGGCCACTGAGTCATTCTGGGTCTCGGTATACTCGACGCCCGGGAAGGTGAAGATGTCATCTCCCTTGGCGATCTGTGCGCGCACGGCGTCATTGAATAATGATTCACTATGCTTGTAGATCTGCGTTGCCTTGATACCCATAGGCGAATCCACGAGGACCGGCACACGAGGGATGCGACCCTGTTCGATGAGATTGTTGAGTTCATACAAAAGAACCTGGGTTCGATCCACAGAGAACGCCGGAATGATGAGCGTACCACCCTGCCCCAACGTTGCCTTGATCACCGCTTCAAACTTAGCGAGGCGTGCCTCCTTCGGCTCATGATTGTTGTTACCGTAGGTGCTTTCTACCACAAGATAGTCAACCTGGCTCAACGGTTCGGTATCGCGTAAAAGCGGTGCCGGTGAGTTACCAAGATCGCCGGAGAACGCGATGGTCATAGGGGTGCCACCCGCACCCGGAGTTGTGAGTTCGACGATCGACGAACCAAGGATGTGACCCGCATCTTTCAGAATAACGCTGGTGCCCGGCACCGGAGCAAACTCTTCGTGATATGAAACGGTTTGCCAGTTGGCGAACGCGCGTGGAACATCGTCTGCGACATAAATCGGATCGATACCTTCGCGTCGCGCTTCTTCGGCAATGATGTTTACCGCGTCAGCAAGGACCAGCTCAGCGAGTTCACGCGTCTGCAGTGTCGAATAGATGGGACCGGTGAAACCTTCCTTCACGAGCTTCGGAATGCGGCCGACGTGATCCAAATGGGCATGCGTGATTATGAGCGCCTGAATCGAACGCGCATCGTATGGAAAAGACTCGTAGTTGATCGACATTTGCACCCGTTCGCCCTGGACCATGCCGCAGTCGATGACTATGCGCTGCCCCGCTGTGGTCTCAAATACAAAATTTGAGCCGGTCACCATACCGGCACCGGATGCGAAGAAGATCTTAGGGCTTTTGTTTGACATGTATGGAGGAGAAACAGAATGTGCGGTTAGGGAGACTTGCGAGTCGGGTAGACGAGCACGAGGAATTTTCCAGCAGGAAAATATCCGTGCCCCCTAACCTCACATTCTGTTTCTCTGACAGTATAGCAAAACAAAAACACCACCGTTGCGGTGATGTCTCTGGTAGGTTGCGGAGTATCTGTACCCGCTTGCGCAGGTGGGTGACCTCACACGGAACACCAAGGTGCCCGCGAATCCGATCCCGCTCCGCCACATTCATGCGGCTCTCGCCGTTCGGCCGTCTGACATAAATGCGCCGGGGCGGGATCATTGGTCTCCCGTAGATATGTATTTTGTAGAATAAATACTCAGCAACCTGCACTCATTGTAGAACTCCTACGGACGTATGCAAGAGGTACAACGAGTTGCGACACTATTCCATAATGCCGTCGAGGTTGACGTCATACATAATAGCCTCCTGAACAATGTTGTAGTTGAAGAGCTCTTCCTTCTTGAACCAGTGATTGATCTCGTCCTGGGCCTCTTTTACGGAGCCGGATGCATGCACAAGGTTACGAACCGAGCGCTTGTCTGAATCGCTCATACGATACGAGTCGAGAACATAGTCGCCGCGAATAGTTCCCGGAACGGAAGAAAGGGGCTCTGTGCTGCCGGTGAGCTTGCGAACGACTTCGACTGCATGCGCCCCCTGCCACACCATGACCACGACGGGGCCGCTCGTCATATACAGCTTCACCTTGCGGAGAATTTCGGCGGTAACATCCATCGGATCTGAGAACGGCGGTGTAAGGCCTTTATCCGTATAGCTCTTGATCGTTTTCAGTCCCGTAACCACGCGCCACTCGGGATCGAGCGTATAGTGCTTCTCGATCTGTTCGGCGGTCGGAATCATCATTTTGACACCAACAAGTTTGAGACCTACCTGCTCGTAACGTTTGATAATCTCCCCCATGAGGCTCCTCTGGATACCATCAGGCTTGATAATCACCATCGTACGCTCGTGCTTGTAGTGTGGGGTTTGCATGCGCCAAGGATACAAAAAAAGAGGCACCGAGACAAGGCTCGGTGCCGAGGGATGTGATCATACCGATCAGTCTCCGTGGACGAAACAGACCGCTCCGTATCCGTTAAGCAGTCCGTTCGGTGAGACGACGCATGTGTTGACCAACGGACACGCGCGCTCCGGCGGCTCGTCGAGACGCCTGCTGCAGAAGCTCAGGCGATATGAAACGCC
>DASVLR010000019.1:0-13427 GCA_036384775.1 Minisyncoccota bacterium | reverse complement strand
GACTATATGTCAGTCACGTCCACACATGCTAATCCTTGACACTTATCATTTATATGTCATAGTGATGCCGATAGTTTGTTCAGTAACCTCAGCTCCTTTCAAAAATGCGTTTCACTATTGGTGTGCCTGGACGCTACAGCGTCCAGGTGCGTGTAGAAAAGTCTTTGGAAACCCGGCTTGCGACAACCTGCTTCCGCAATTCGGCTCATCCGCTCGCCGGTAATTTCATGACCTGGCGCTCGTGCAGCGACATGTTCGCTGATAGGGAATTTTGCCGTGAGTTTCCGATCGATATCGGCCTCGCCATCGATGCCCAAGAATTTGGCATTACAGGTCTCTGCATGGAGATGAGCACTATGGTCGGATGGTCGGGAAGCATCCCTCGAAGCTCTATTCCAAGAGCCGATCTTGAGAAATTTAATCTCAATCGTGTCGGGACCGCATTCGGGCTCCGTCTCAAATCCACGTGCACGGATCTGCGAGCTCCCAAGACCAACCTGGTAACCCTGGTCTATCGCCTTACCATGGGCCCGGCCGATTCCTATATCGTCGATATCCGGACAATCTATCCCGGCGAAGATGTCGGCGAACTCCGCGGCGATGTCACCCGGCGCGAAGGCCGTATCTTCTTCGACTGGAGTCATCCCGGCGAACCCTGAGCCGGGTACTGGTATCCCAGTACTCCTCATCTCTATGACCGCTTTCTGAAGCATCACGCTTCGGAAGCGGTCTTTTTTCTATGAAATAAGCCTACGGGCTAGCTCGTCATATCTAGCATGCCGTTACTGCTTATTCTGGGATTATTCGTACCACGTGTCGTTATTGCTATTTTGTATTTCTTCACACGTTGGTTCAATGGCGTCTTCGGAACAATTCTCTGGCCGATCCTCGGATTTCTGTTCATGCCGTACACAATGCTGTGGTACAGCGTGGTGGTAAATGCATACGGAGGAGTATGGGGAGCGATTCAGACGGTAGTGCTTGTGATCGCAATAGTCTTTGACCTCAATCTCCATCGCTGGTAGGGCATTGGTATAAAAAATTCGACCCGGGTCTCGCTAGGCGAAACCCGGGTCTCTCAGAAAAGCCGGAGCTAAACAATAACTAACCCCTCCACCCAAATCGGAGGGCGACCAAGTAATTGGTCGGCAACGTACCTCCTGATTCATCATCTGTCCTGGCCTGCCCATGCAAACCCGGACTCCAGTCATGCCGTTTTACTAACCCGACTCAAACTCTGTCCCTGAGGCGGCGGCAACATCACGGAAGCGTGATTAATCAGAAGAACCTTGTTAGGCGGCATCGCGCAAGGCGATAACCTCCTGAGCGGCAACGCGTTCGTGCCGCTGACGGAACCCAGGATGGATCCTCACCGGAAGCATGACGCTACCATGTCGCACCATCAGCGTCGGCGTTTTGCCGAGCATACGGATTGCTACATTGGTCTCGTTCGAACCAGTGGAGGCATTCTGCGCTCCGTCAACAACCTTCGCACCAAGCGAAGGGTATACTTCTGCGATCATTGTATACGGTTCCATATTGTTTATGTGTGTGGTGGGATGGAGCCCGCCACTAACCTGAAAGAACGACTGTGCACTAACACTGACGCTAGAATTTTATTACAAAACTTGCGTCTATGCAAGTATGGTGGTCCACTGTTTGCCGACAGCTTTTCCACATATGTATGCACAGATTTGATGAGGCGTCGTGATAAAATGGCGGAATTACGAGCCTTAATACATTCTTGTATCTATGAATCCCCAGGAGAATTCAAAGACGTGTTGTACGGGATGCGGTTGCGGCCATCATGCCGTTGGTGCTATCGCAGTCATTCTTATCGGTGTTTCGTTCCTGCTCGCGACGTTCCACGTATACTCCGAGTATGTGAACGGCATCATCTGGCCGATCCTTCTTATCATTGCTGCTGCGGGTAAGCTCTGCCGCTGCTGCTGCAAATAACTTTGTGCGCCGTCAGGCGCCAATCCTACTCATTCTTCATGGCTACGAATCAATCAGGGCTCGATCATGTATCAGTGCCGGTATCGATTCTCATCGGTGCCGTCATTATCGCGGTATCGATATTGCTTGCCGGCATCCGTATCTCGAAAGCACCCGCCCTTGCCGTCGGTGCCGCACCGACGGTAGCGGGTCAGGCAGCAGCCAAGCCGACCGTCCAGAACAGAACCGGCGATATCAAGCAGGTGAAAACTGCCGGCAATCCGATCATCGGATCGGCAAGCGCGCCTGTCGTTATCGCATACTGGTTCGACTATCAGTGCCCGGTGTGTCAGAGGTTTGAGGAACAGGTCATGACGCAGATCAAGCGAGATTACATCGATACCGGCAAGATCCGCGTGGTATACAAAGACCTTCAGTTCCTCGGTCCCGATTCGCAGACGCTTGGTCTTACCGCACGCGCTGTCTGGCAGCTTGCTCCTGACAAGTTTGTCGCATGGCACAAGTCCCTCTTCGATAATCAGGGCCGTGAAAACAGCGGCTGGGCAACGCCGGACGCAATCCGTAAGTTCTCAGAGCCGGTACTCGGCGCAGACCTCACGACCAAGGTCATGGCACTTGCAGAGTCCAACAAGACCGCGTTCAAAACAAAGATGGATGCCGATAAGTCGGAGGGCGGCACCTTCGGTATCAACGCCACCCCTTCATTCATCATTGGCAGCAAGGTCCTTGTCGGACTCTATCCGTACGAGACCGTAAAGGCAGCCATCGACGAAGCCCTCAAGAAATAGCGCATAAAAAGGTCTGTATCGCAAAAGGCGCCTTCACGGCGCCTTTTGTTGAGCCGAATGATTTCTTCCCATATCACGTCTTTTCTGTATAATCCCTCTTATATATGACTCAAAACACAGTTGATCCCCATGGTGCGCAGCCGAACGGTACAAACCGCGGCGGTCGAAAGAAGCAGCAGAATACCGGCCCGCGCTGGAGTTTTCTCAATATTATTCTGCTTGTCGTTCTCGTCTTCCTGCTCATAACCGGCGTCTATGCCGAGTTTGCATCGCAGTCGCAGCCGGTTCCAAAGGTCGCACTCACGACCATTGCAGATGATGTCAAAAAGGGAACAGTGAAGTCGCTCACCATCGAGGATTCATCGGTCATCGCCCTCTATGCTGATGCCACCAAAAAGAGCGCAGAGAAAGAAGTTGATTCATCGGTTACCGAATCGCTCACTCGTCTCGGTGTCACTGCGGCGCAGCTTGCCGGCACTACCATCACGGTTGCAGAGCCGAGCGGCTGGCTCTATTGGTTCGAACAGCTCGCACCGTTCCTCGGCCCGCTCCTTTTCCTCATTTTCTTTGTCTGGCTCATCTCGCGTCAGATGCGTGGAGCCGGCATGGCCGCTCTCTCATTCGGTCAGTCCAAGGCGCGCATAACACTCCCTGAAGACACCAAGCAGAAGATTACTTTCAAGAATGTCGCGGGTGCCAAGGAGGCAAAACAGGAGCTCATGGAAATCGTCGATTTCCTCAAGAACCCGAAGAAGTTCATCGACATCGGTGCAGAAATTCCAAAAGGCGTGCTTCTCATGGGTGCTCCGGGTACGGGTAAGACCTTGCTCGCACGCGCAGTTGCCGGCGAAGCGGGTGTCGCATTCTTCTCGATCTCAGGTTCTGAATTCGTGGAAATGTTCGTCGGTGTCGGCGCATCGCGTGTACGCGATCTCTTCAAGTTGGCAAAGGACAACGGACCGGCAATTATTTTCGTCGATGAAATCGATGCAGTCGGCCGCTCGCGCGGCGGGGGATACGGCGGTGGCAATGACGAACGCGAACAGACGCTCAACCAGATTCTCGTTGAAATGGATGGCTTCGAGCCAAATGAAAAAGTCATCGTCATGGCCGCAACAAACAGGCCTGACGTGCTCGATCCTGCACTCCTGAGGCCGGGCCGCTTCGATCGCCGCGTCACTATCGATCTTCCGGACCGCAACGACCGCGAGGAGATCCTCAAGGTCCACCTCGGCAAGAAGCAACTCGCCGAAGATGTCAGCATCCGCATCATTGCAGAGCGCACGCCTGGTTTCTCGGGTGCTGATCTCGCATCACTCACGAACGAAGGTGCAATTCTCGCTGCACGCGAAGGCCGCACCAAGATCGGCCAGTTCGATCTCATCCGTTCTATCGAAAAAGTCATGCTCGGTCCTGAACGCAAGAGTCATGTGCTCTCGCCGAAAGAAAAGGAGATTACTGCATATCACGAGGCCGGTCATGCCATTGTTTCATCGGTGCTTCCGCATGCCGATCCTGTCCACAAGATTTCGATCATTTCGCGCGGTCGCGCTGCCGGTTACACGCTCAAGCTTCCGTTTGAGGACAAGAAGCTCCAGTCGCGCAGGGAATTCCTCGATGATATCGCCATGTCACTCGGTGGCTATGTCGCCGAGATCATGATGTTCGACGATCTCACCACCGGCGCATCAAATGACCTCCAGGTTTCGACCGCACTCGCACGAGACATGGTCACCCGCTACGGCATGTCCGAAAAGATCGGTCCGGTTGCACTCGAAAGCGCACAGGGCAGGGTACTCTTCGGTATGGGTGTCGGCGACAAGGAATATTCAGAGAAAGTCAGTGCCGAAATCGACGGTGAGGTCACCCGCATCATGACCGAGGCTCGAAACAAGGCACAGGAAGTGCTCAATCATAACAAGAAGGCATTCGAAGCCGTCGCAAAGACGCTCATCGAGAAGGAAACGATCGAACGTGAAGAGTACGAGAAGATTCTTACCGCAAACGGTATCGTTCTCAAGCGGCACGAGAAGATCGCCTAACATTGACACCGCTAACTAAAATAGGCGCTGTCAAACTCGAAAGCCCGCATTGCGGGCTTTCTGAATGCGTGATAGCGTGAGCCTTTAGACAACCATCGTTGTCCTGTCAGGTCTATTTCAACCCGAACAGAACCCACAAAACTGAATAGGAGATCCGGCTTATGACAACCGATCGCACCATTGATCCCCGCGCCAAATATCGGCGCATTGTCCTGAAGATCTCAGGCGAAGTCCTTCGCGGAGGACAAAACGGAGACGCCATTCACGGCCCCACCATCGAATCGATCTGCAAGCAGGTCAAAGAGATCCACGACCTCGGCGTGCAAGTCTGCGTGGTTATCGGCGGCGGCAACATCTTCCGCGGCCTGACCGGTGAAGATCGCGGCGTCGATGATCGCACGACCGGCGACTACATGGGCATGCTCGCCACCGTCATCAACAGCCTCGCGCTGATGAACCGTCTCGAAAAACTCGGTGCCCAGACTCGTGTCCAGTCGGCTATTCCGATGCCGCAAGTCGCGGAGCCCTTCATTCTGCGCCGGGCGCTTCGCCATCTCGATAAAGGTCGTATCGTCATCTTTGCGGCAGGCACCGGTAATCCGTTCTTTTCAACGGATACCACTGCAGCTCTCCGGGCCTCGGAAATGAATGCGGAAATCGTGTTCAAGGCCACCAAGGTCGACGGTGTCTACGACAAGGACCCGAATAAATATCCGGACGCCGTCAGGTATGAAAAGGTGACCTTCACCGAGGTGCTCAGGCAAGGTCTCAACGTCATGGACTCTACGGCCTTTTCGCTCTGCAAGGACAATCGCATCCCGATCCTGGTCTTCGACCTCGATGGAGAAAAGACCATGTTCAAGGCCGTGACCGGCGAGAAAATCGGGACGCTCGTCACCGACTGATTCGCCCCCCCCTGCCGTCCCGTATTCTCGTCCCCGTCGTTTGGTCGGCGGGGATTTTATATAGAGGTATATCTTTGATATGGCACTGCGCTCGCAGAATGTGCAAGCCACAGTCCGCCCTCTTGGATTCGAACCAAGGACCGCAGAGGTATAAGCTCTGTGCTCTAACCAGCTGAGCTAAGGGCGGACTCTGTCTTTCACATGTGCTCACTTGTGCCCATAAGCTCTGTGCTCTAACCAACTGAGCTAGGGGCGGAAACGAGAGCAACGTTCACATCATATGTCGTATGCTGTGTAGTAATCAAGTCCGTATTGACTCGAGGAGTCAGGTTCGGCAGTGAGTATGCGCGCGAGATGAGTTGCGCGGCCGTTATGAACGGGGCCGTTTTTGATGTGCTATTCAAAATGCATTGCCCGGTCCTTTTCTTTGACGCGCTCCGCAAGTAACGGATAGCGTGAGAGCTCGGTATCTTCACCGACAATGCGGATGGCCTCGTTGCGGGCCGCTTCCACAAGCTTAAGATTTTGCAGGGCATCCATGGCGACATCGGAGACACCCCATTGGCGTGCGCCGTACAGGAGTCCGGCACCACGCTGGGCAAGATCTGCTTCAGCAAGCTCGAAACCATTCCGGGCAGTCTTGAGCGCATTGAGACGCCCGACGGATTTTTCACTGGTTGTTTCTGAGAAGCAATAGGCATACGCCTGGTGCGAACTGCGCATGACGCGACCGCGAAGCTGATGGAGCTGTGACAGGCCGAAACGCTCGGCGCCTTCAATGATAATGACGGTTGCGTTGGGTACGTTCACGCCGACTTCGACGACGGAGGTTGAACAGAGGATGTGGGTGCGACCGGATTTGAATTCATTCATAACGTCATCCTTTTCCTTCGGTTTCATCTTGCTATGCATGATAGAGATCTCGTATTCAGGAAAGACTTCTGCCTTGAGGCGCTTGGCCTCCTCCTTTACTGACTTGGCAATGATGGCTGCCTCCTTTTCTGGATCCGGTTCATCGATGCGCGGGCAGATGACATATGCCTGACGGCCTGCACGGAGTTCAGCGCGGATCTTTTCATAGACTTCGGCGCGCTTTGATGGATATACGATCTCGGTGATGATAGGTTTGCGGCCTGCGGGAGACTGGTCGAGAAGTGTAAGATCGAGATCGCCGTACATGGTGAGTGCCAATGTACGCGGAATCGGCGTTGCGGTCATCGACAATAGGTGGGGAACAGGGTGCGGGTCAGATCCACCATTGGTATTCGAACTCGGCTTTTTGGAGCGAGAATTCTTGGCCAGCTGTTTGCTTTCTGTCTCGGGATCGGTTTCCGCCCCCGATTCCTTTTTCACGAGCTTGGCGCGCTGATTTGTACCGAAGCGATGCTGTTCGTCGATGATGACGAACGCGAGATGCTTGAAGCGTACCGATTTCTGGATAAGTGCATGTGTACCAATGAGAATTGGTACTTCGCCGTTTTCAACCCAGGTAAGGAGCTGAGCGCGAGAGATTTCGGTAGAACCCTTCGGATTTACCTTTGAGGGGAAGATCTGACAGCCGCTGCCGGTAATGAGTCCGATCCTGATACCGAGGTATGCAAAATATTGGATGAAGGATTCGTACTGCTGGGTAGCGAGAATTTCGGTCGGACACATGTAGGCAACCTGGAGATTGCCGAATTTTTGCGGCATACGAGTACCGTCAGGGCGCACCAGCGATGGGCGAGTAGTCACCGCCGCAAACGCGGCTGCAGCAGCAACTGCGGTCTTGCCGGAGCCGACATCTCCTTCGAGTAGTCGGGTCATAGCTTGTTCACGCGCGAAGTCTGCAAGAATAGACTGAACGGACTTCGACTGAGCTTCGGTGAGCGTGAACGGGAAACGGCGGATGAATTCATCAACAGAGCGCTGGAGCGGCTCGATGATGAACACCGGATTCTCGCGGTATGCTGCGCGGGATTGCTGGCGAGCGAGCTGGATCATGAAAATCTCTTCGAAGGCGAAACGTTTGCGTGCTGCCTCAGCGTCTTCTTGTTTCATCGGTGCGTGGATCCAGATGAGCGCGGTGCGGATATTGGGGAGGTGGTACTTCACCAGAATATGACCGGGCAACGGATCTTCGATCTCATCGAGAATACCGCTCTTGAGGATTTTCTGAATATTGTGATACAGCCAGATCGAACTTACGCCGCGAGATTCGGGATATACGGGATAGAGGCTGTGAGTTTGTGCACTGTCTTCCTTCGGAGCAAACAGGGAATCGGCTGAACCGGTCGGCAGATCTTCCACAACTTCCATCTTTGGGTTCGAGAAGTAGAGCTCCCCAGTGTTGCGACGCTCGCTGACCTTGCCCTCGATGCGCACATTCGAACCTTCCGGTGTCATTTTGGCGAGATACGGCTGATTGAACCAGACACAGTGGATCTTGCCAGTCGAGTCTTCGACGGTACCGTCGGCCATGGCGACTTTACTCTTGAAGCCCTTACTTGCTTTGAGACCAGTGATCTTGCCGAAGATGACAGCGCTGTCGCCCTTCTGGAGTGTGTCGATCGCTCGTGATTCGGCAATGTCGCCGTACTTCGCGGGGAAGTGATAGATGAGATCCCGGATGGTCGTAATACCTAAACGGCGCAGTGCCTCGCGAGTCGGCGGTGTCAGGCGGAAGCGGTCTGCGACGGGCGTATTCAGCGTGAGGGACATGGATATGTGTATTCTAGCGAAGGTTGCATATATAAAAAAGCGGCCCACCAGCAAATGAATGCGGGTGGGCTGCGAGGGGGGTCCAAGGATAGTTACCCGAGGATGGCAATCTTGTTCCAGATCGCGAACTGGTTGGCCAGTGTCGAGATCGGCACCAGGTCCAGTTCATCTAGGGTGCTGCCTTCCTTTCGGGTAATGAGCTTCCCGATAGCGCTCCAAATATTTGTTATTTGGACGTCCGTAAAGGTTGCACCATCAACGATCTGGCCACCAAGGATGGTGGCTGCGCTGATTCCGGCATTTGCCGGACGGCTCAGGTATTCTATGAGTTCTGCTTTTGATTTCATTGTATTTGAGGTGTTAAATCTATCCCGTAAAGTCCGTAAGACTCTAAGGGATAGATTCAAAGCTCAATACCGTCTACATTATATTATATCACTTTATATATTGTTTGTCAATATATATAGTAGGTATCCGAATTGGGCCGTATAAAGCCTTCTTTTTCGAGATCACGAATGTTCTTCTGAATCTGTCTGACGGGATGTGCGGCGAAATTCTTCACAATAGCAGCCGATGTTGCCGGTTTTTCCAAGATGAATTTCAGTATATTGGCGCGTAGCTCACGATTGGAACCTTTGAATGCGGATTGCTGCACATGGTGTGCGCTTTTGCGGGATGGGTTCGGATGTGTGCTCTTAATATATGAACCATAGTCCATGAGTGCCCAATGCCATTCGCGCGCATGAGCGGCGATGTGAGGATCGGCCACTGTTTTTTCGATAAGCGGCAAAAGTTTTGAGTCTGATATTTTCGCCCGTGATTTCGGGAAGAAAAAATGAATATAGGTAGAGCGAATGTTGGTTTCGATGAATGGCTGCGGTTTATTGAACGCGTAGGCGAGGATGGCACCGGCGGTATTCGGACCGATGCCAGGAAGTTCGCAGAGTTCTTCGAACGTTTGCGGAAGTTCGGCTGGCCTGCGGGTCATGACCGCTTCGGCGGCGCGCTTGAGGAAGAGAGCGCGGCGATTGTAGCCGAGGCCTGACCACTCTTGGAGGACAGCTTTCACTGGTGCGTCCGCCAGAGCCCTCCACGTAGGGAAGCGTTTCATCCATGAGGCGAATTTCACTTCGACGCGCGAGACTTGAGTCTGCTGCAGCATTATTTCAGAAACCGCAACCGCGTACGGCGAAGTATCCTTGCGCCATGCCATATCGTGGCGGCCGTGTGCGTGATAATAGTTCCAGACCTCTTTTTTGAATGCATCCAGCTTGGTGTTCATGCGCGCACATGATAGCATGGCTCTGTTTCCGGCCAGGCACACATTGGAGACGTGGCTGAGCGGTCGAAAGCGGCACCGTGCTAAGGTGTTAGGCTCGCAAGGGCCTCGTGGGTTCGAATCCCACCGTCTCCGCAATTGTTATTCCTATGAATCAAGAACTTCTTTGCATTGCCAGACTCAAGATAAAGCCGGGAAAGCTTGAAGAGTTTAAGAAATTTTCCGCGATGTGTGATGAGGTCGTCCGCACAAAGGACACGGGAACTTTGGAGTACAAGACATACATGAGTGCCGATAATACGGCATGTGTGGTCATTGAACGATATAAGGATTCTCAGGCCCTTCTTGATCACTTCAAAAATCTTGGTGATCTCATGGGTGATATCCTGCAAACATGTTCCGGCGAAGGAGAAGTGCTCGGTAATCCAAGCCCTGAAATCCTGGCAAATCTCAAGAATTCACCGGTTAAGCCGTATTGGCCATTTAACTTCTAATGAAGGAGATCAATAAGAACGTCAAACGAAAATACTCACTTTCGGACTATGATCCGAGATGGATTGAACAATTCCAGTCGATCAAATAATTTCTAAGGGGCGTTTTCGGCGCGAAGGCTATCGCGATTGAACACATTGGCAGCACTTCCATTCCTGGCATGAAGGCAAAGCCGCTCATCGATGTGCTTGTCGTGATTGATCATATGGAAGATTTTTCGGAAGAGAAGCAGAAGCTGGTTGCTGCCGGCTATGAGTGGGGAGAGAATTATATTGAACCGAACACGCTGATCTTTTTCAAAATGGCCGCCGATGGCAGCAAGACACAGAATATTCATGTGTGTCCCAAGAATGCATACAAGACAAAGCAATTTATCGTGAAGCGAGATTATCTCCGTGCGTTTCCAGAAAAAGCACGACAATACTCTGCTATCAAAGAGCGGGCATTCAAGACTAATCCGACTGACTATCCCGCATATCGTGCTACTAAGGAACCCTTTTTGAATTCAATCGAACAGGAAGCATTTGCGTGGTTCGGCGCTCATGGCTCACCGTATCCGTTCTTGAAATAAAAAAATCGGCGCACCATGAGTCTGCACAGAATTCCGCCCCTCATCCGTACTACATATATATGAATACTCGGGGAACAATCATCACTATTATTGTCTTGGTAATCGTTATTGCGATCGGCTGGGTTATATGGGCCGGTCCGCGCACGAATGACCGGAACCAAATACTCGTGCCGCCGACATATGTGCCACCACAGCAGTCGTCCACCACGACTCCGGTATCAACTACTGTTCAATACAAGAACACGCAGTATGGCTTTATCGTCGATCTTCCGCAGAGCTGGACCGGGTATACGGTTGTGAATTCAACTTGGAAGGGTGACCCGATTAACGGCCAGGCAAACGCGATTGCAACAAGTGGCCCGATGATCTCGCTTCGCAATCCAGCATGGACTTCTGCAAATCCATACCAGGATATTCCCATCATGATTTTCACGCTCGATCAGTGGCAGCGTATGCAGGATGAACAGTTCCACATCGGTGCGGCACCGATCAACCCGTCTGAACTTGGTCGTAATTCACGATATGTATGTGCGCTCCCGGCCCGTTACAACTTTGCCTATCCGGCGGGAGTCGAGGAAGTACAGAAGATACTTGATGGCAAGCCGTTGAAGACGTTCAATCCATAACGATCGTGTGCATGAAAATAAAAAGCAGGCCGCCTGACGGGGGCCTGCTTGAATGTATTGATGCAACACTATCGCTTGGGCGGCGGATTCTTCTCGGGCTTGATGCGCTTCCCAAAACATTGGGTCGCGCTGAATGCCAGAAAGACAAGTCCGGCATAGGTGCCGATCGCCGATCCTAGCGCGGGCCAGAATCGGTGAACTGAGCCGCTCGTATAGAGACATGCACCGACAACGAAGCCGATGATGCTCCCGAACTTGACGGTCGTTGCAAACCAATACTTGAGAAGCGCGTTACGTCTTCGCGCAATGTGCTTCTCCAATTCGTCGTCAGATGTCTGACGCAACCAGAAGGGGAAACGGGTGCTCATTGAAAGAGGTTACTATATAATTATACATCTTTTTTATATTGAAGTCAAGGAACGGATCCGCCTCCTTCCCGTCCAGAAACTGTGCAATCCTGTGCTAGAATGACCGCAATGAAAAATCCGTTTGCATTCAAGCCGGGCGCAAAACCCGCCCTCGTTACGGACCGCACACACATCGAGGCGGTATTTGATCGTGGCACCGTCACTGAGGTCTATCCGTCCCGTGAAGAGGTGATCAATGCCCTGACGGGTGGTCTCCGCATGCGCATCTATATCGGTTTCGATGCCACCGCTACCGCGCTCCACCTCGGACATGCACGCAATATCATGTTTCTCGAGGAACTCCGCCAGATGGGTCACGAAGTCATCGTCCTCTTCGGTGACTTTACAGCGATGATCGGTGATCCGGACAAGTCAGCGACGCGCAAACAGCTCACCAGGGAAGACGTGAAGAAAAACGTCGCTGATTGGATGCGTCAGATCAAGCCGATTATCTCATTTGATGACGACAAGAACCCTGCGAAGCTCATGTACAACTCCGAGTGGTTGTCCAAGCTCACCTTCACGGACGTTGTGGAGCTTGCCTCGAACTTTACCGTGCAACAGCTCATCGAGCGCGATATGTTCGAGAAGCGCCTCAAGGCGGGTAATCCGATCCATCTCCACGAGTTCATGTACCCGCTGATGCAGGGGTACGATTCCGTGGCCATGGATGTAAACGCAGAGCTTTGCGGCTCGGACCAGATCTTCAATGCGCTTGCAGGTCGCACGCTCATGAAGCGTCTCAAGAACAAGGACAAATTCGTCATCGCGCTTAATCTCATCGCAAATCCCGTCACCGGCCAGCTCATGTCCAAGTCCAACGGTACCGGCGTCTTCATCGATCAGTCACCCAAGGACTTCTACGGCTCGATTATGGCGCTTCCGGATCCGATGATAGAACCCTTGTTCATGCATCTTACCCGCATCCCGCTTGACCAGAAGGAAAGCATTATGGCCACAGGTCCGCGCGCAGCAAAGGCTGCGGTCGCGTTCGATATCGTGAAGCGCTGGCATGGTGAGAAGGCCGCACAGGAAGCCGAGCAGGCTTTCAACAATACGTTTGCAAAGGGAGCAGTACCGACAGATATTGCAGAAGTTTATCTCGGTACGGGCTCGGTTGCAGACGCACTCGTGAAGGCGGCTATTGTCGAATCAAAATCAGAATATCGCCGTCTCATCGGTGAGGGGGCAGTGAAGACGGACACGGATGAAAAGATCACCGATCCGAACTGGAAACCGGCAGGCGAAGTTATCCTCAAGGTAGGCAAGCGCAGATTTGTTAAGATACGTGCGTAATGCGCGCCTATTCATCCTCGATAAAATGGAGCGTCACCGCAGTGGCGTGTGCGGTATTTTTTGCGTCGATCATTACGACGATCGGATTCGGCAGCGGAAACGCCGGTCTCATTCCCGACAGCGGTGAAGCCAAGGTTTACGGACGACTCGCCGAAGCGAAAGTAAACGGTTTCTGGTCCGACGGTTTGCTCACCGGCGGTTGCGGCGGAGAGGTAGAGCGATTTGACCAAAATTTCCAGCTGGAGCAGTTCAATGCGCAGTCATGTTCTGAATACTACTTGTATAAGTCTCAGTCGGGTTTGCAGGCGTCATTTTTTGCGCTGTTGCAGATCTTCGGTTCTGACCGGACTACGTTCAAGGCG
>DASVLR010000018.1:0-3896 GCA_036384775.1 Minisyncoccota bacterium | reverse complement strand
AATACTGATCATCCCGATTTTACGGGATGCGGAAGTAATAGGAATGTCGAACGAATTCATTGTAAAAGAGGCACGAAATTGGTCGAAAAAAAACAGACCAGGATTGGTCTGTTTTTGACATTACTGGAATTGTGAGGGGTTGTAAAGGAGAGGAATTACTGCACGATAAATACCTCCGGCTTGCCGTTCTTGATGATCTTAACTGCGGCCTGCGAAATGAAGATACCGTCAGAATTTGATGTAAGAGCACCGAGAGCACCTGTATATGACGAATCTTTGCTCAACGCTTCTGCGATCTTATCATGAGTCACTTCGCCTTGAATCGACTCTGCAGCGCGTACAAACAGATGAATCGCATCATAGACATTACCCGCAGCAGGTCCCGGTTCCTTTCCATACTTGGTCTGATAGTTTTGTACGAACGTCGCACTTGGAACGGCACTGTCGACATACCATTGTCCCTCGAATGGTGTTGCGTCCGATGTCAGACCAAAAGACTCAACCGACGTAAGAGGCGTCTTTATACCTGCCGATTGCATTTGCTTTGCCATGATGCCGATTTCGGGATCGAACGCCCCGAGAAGATATATCTGAGGATTGGTCTTCTGGAGCTTGGCGATGATTGTGCGAAAGTCTTTCTGACCAGTATTGAAGGTTTCATTACCTACGACTGTAATTCCGGCGACTCTTGCTTTCTCTACAAAGTCATCTTCGATTGCTTTGAAGCCCTGCTGATTTAGACCAATAATGGCAACTTTAGTTAATTTGCGACGCTGAAGTTCAGAGACGAGTGCCGTTACCTCTTCTTGAGGACGGGTCCAGTGAATAAAATTATATTGGCCCTTAGCGACGTTGGGATCTGATGCCATGCCAATGTGCGGAACCTTTGAAGCTTCGGCAATTGGAGTTGCCACGTTTCCCACTGTAGAACCGACACTGATCAGGCCTGATACCTTATCGACATTAACGAGTTTATTTATAGAGCTTGCGCCCTTCTGAGCATCAAACGCATCATCCTCAAACACAAGCTCATAGCTGTGTTTCAAATTTTTATTTGCAGCAATTTCCTCTTGAGCAATGAGTGCGGCGTTTTTATCAGTTTCTCCAATGAAGGCTAACGATCCGGTAAGTGGAAGCGAGACGCCGATCTTTACGGGAGTTTTCTCAGTTGATGTGACATCTGTTTTCTTCGAGCCGCGCGAAGCAACAATCACAATAACTACGACAATAATGATGAGTACAATCCACCAGCCGCGTTTGTTCATAAAAATAGATAATGACTATTGAGTAATAGCCTAATCTAACCATTTGCCGTTATACCCAACAATCCCCAGATTATCCCCAATGCGACCTTGGATTTACAAGGATAATTAGCACATGGGGACGAGCATTCGTCTGAGCGGTGAATCAAAAACAATGAGTGAAAATGGAGTGAGTGACAATTCGCAGGAATTTTACAGCAGTAAAATTCCGAGATTTAGCGCGAGCTCTGCAGAGCTCGATGCGTGTCACGAGCTCATTTTCACTCATTGTTTTTGAAATACTCAGGCGCATTCTTGTTCACGGCATCCAATGTGCCCCTCATAACTGCCACCGCACCAATGAGGTTGTGAACCGAACCGTGCTGGAGTGTGACCGCAAAGGCATACTTGGGATTTTCATACGGGAAGAATCCCGTAACCCACGAGTTCACGTTTGCCTTTGAGGCACCGAGTTCGGCGGTACCGGATTTTGCGGCGACATTCACGTACGGCACATTGATGCCGACGGTTGTGCCGATCTTGGTACTCAGGCGCATGCCTTCGTGGACGATATCGAATTCAGATTTCGGAAGCGGGATGGTGCGCTCAACATGCGGACCGTCGCCTTTGAGAATCGTCGGAACGAGAAGCGTACCCTTGTTGGCCATAGCAGCAACGGCGCGAATCATCTGCACCGGAGTGACCTGCGTACCATACTGGCCGATGACGCTGTGATAGGTATCGCCGAGATACCACGGCTCATTGAAGGTGGCCTTCTTCCATGAAGGAGACGAGATAACGCCTGCCGGGCCGGTGAAGAACGACTTCGGCACCGCTTCACCAAGGCCGAACATACGGAGGTATTTTTCGATATTTGCGATACCGAGTCCCTTCTGATCCTTGTAGCCGCCGCCGACGGTATAGAAGTAGGCGTCAGACGACATGGCGATGGCATGGCGTAGGTCGAGCGGACCGAGATTCTTCCAGTCCCTGAAGACATTCACGACATTGGGATCATAGGGGCTGGTAATTGAAATCTGACCGGTCGTATAGATGATTTTGTCGGGGTCGATGATGTGCTCGTGAAGCACCGCAAGCGCCACATACGGCTTTACGACCGAACCCGGCGTAAAGAGACCGTCGACGGCTCGATCGAGGAAGACCTGGCGCGAGTCGCTGAGTTCGGCTTTGATGGCGGCGGTGTCTACCCTGTCCGACATGACCTGCGGACTGTATTCGGGATAACTGGTGAGTGCGATGACTTCGCCGGTCTGTACGTCCATGATGATGCCGGCGCCGCCGTGGAAATTGTATTCGCTCGCAATATGACTGAGACTTTCATAGAGATCTCCCTGGACACGGCTATCAATAGAGAGCGTCACCGTTTCCCCGGGGGTAGCCGGGCGGACGACATTTTCGGAAACAACATTGCCGCGAGCGTCACTCTCCACCAGCCGTGAGCCGTTTTCGCCGGTGAGCTGATCATTGAAATATTTCTCGGCGCCGTCGACGCCCTCGAAGTCGTTGCGGTAATAAAAGCCGTTCTTGTCCTTGGACGGATAGTGCACATAGCCGAGCACGTGCGCAAGGCCCGGAATGCTCGAATACATGCGCCGCGGAATCGAGTCCTCCGTAGTCGTAGAAAATGCAGAGCCTGTCGCATCGGCATTTGCGGGGGTCATCGGCGCATTCCAGACAAGGGGCACGCCGTTGCGATCAAAGATGGCGCCGCGGCTGGCAAAAATAGGTACCGGGTTCAGAAGATTGTTTTCGGCCCGCCGGGTATATTCCTGACCGTGCACGAGCTGGAGATTTATGGCCTGACCCAGGAATACCAGAATGACGATCGCGAACGCAAGACCCGTCGAGATAAGTGCCCCCTTTGAGATGGGTCGCTCCAGGCGGCCTTCGAACTGGTGCTGGTCATACCCCGGAACGTTGCTCGAATCGATCAGAACCTGGTCGGGATCGATCTCGCGGCCTTTGGCATGCCCTCTGCGGGAAAAACGGCTGCGTCGGGATACGATCGGCAAATTCATGCACGGATCATATCACTCCGGCGGAAGCGGCGGAACTTGTGAGGGCACCGAACTTATGTCGTGCGGAAAAATCGGATATACTATCACCATGACCTTTACTCAATTCATCGCGGCGGTGGTCGTGGGTCTTGTTCCCTCGATCATGTGGCTCATCTTCTGGCTTCACGAAGATGCCTCGCATTCCGAACCGCGCTGGATGCTCGTACTGTGCTTCTGCGCGGGCATGATCGCGACCCTGCTCTGCGTTCCGCTCGAACAATGGCTCCAGGGATATGCCCATACCGAATCCATGAAATATACCCTCTGGGCCGTAGCGGAGGAACTGGTCAAATTCATTGCCGTTGCCGCGGTCGCATTGCACACGCGATGGAATGAAGAGCCGATCGACGCCATGATCTATTGTATTGCGGTCGCTCTCGGTTTCGCGGCGCTCGAAAATACACTCTTTGTTATGAATCCGATGACTCACGGCGGCGCGCTCGCCGTTTCGATCATTCACGGCAATCTGCGTTCAGTCGGCGCCACTCTCGTACATGTCGTTTCCTCGGCCACGATCGGCTTCGCACTTGGTTTCAACTTTTACCACGGCAGGATCGCAAAGGCATGTGCGTGGATA
>DASVLR010000017.1:0-17796 GCA_036384775.1 Minisyncoccota bacterium | reverse complement strand
AATCAATGCGCACTCAGCTTTCTGAATCAGCCAAGCTCATCCGTGAAGTGACGCAAGGTCTGACCAAGCTCGATGAAACCAATCGCCAGGTGGTGTCATTTGCCGACCAGCTTCAGAACCTCCAGGACATCCTCAAAAATCCGAAACACCGTGGCATTCTGGGCGAGTACTATCTTGAAACACTCCTCAAAAACGTTCTGGCACCGACTCAATATCAGATGCAGTACGCATTCGCCAACGGCGAGATCGTTGACGCGGCTATCTTCGTCAAAGACAAAGTCATTCCGATTGACTCAAAATTCTCGCTTGAGAATTACAACAAGCTGGCCGAAGCTCGCGATCCGGCGGTGCGCGAGAAACTTGAGCGTGATTTCGTGAACGACCTCAAGCTGCGCATTGTCGAGACGTCCAAGTATGTCCGTCCGGGCGAGGGAACTATGGAGTTCGCCTTCATGTTTATCCCGCACGAGGCCATCTATTATGATCTTCTGGTAAACAAGATAGGCGCGGTCGCTGACGAAACGGACAATCTCATCCAGCGCGCCGCCTCAAAATACAAAGTGATTATCGTGTCGCCGACCTCATTCCTGGCATATCTTCAGACGGTGTTGCAGGGCTTGAAGGCGCTTCAGATCGAGGAAACCGCCAAGGATATCATCAAGCGCGTGGGAGAGCTCGGCAGCCATCTCTACAAATATACCGAGTACCACGCAAAATTAGGCGTATCGCTGGGTACGGTGATCAATCACTATAACAATTCCGGCAAGGAGCTTCGCAAGGTGGACAAAGATGTGCTGCGCATTACGGGCAACGCACCGGGTCTTGAAGTTGCGATGGTTGAGAAACCCGACGAGGAGTAGTATACTCTCGGGCGATATATGAGCTCTTCTCTTCCGAATGCTCCGACACCACCGGTGTCAGATGAGGTAATTTCCCGTGCACTTCGTGCACTGGCCACAGCGCTGGATGACGGCGCGGTAGATCCGCCCGAATTCCACTCACTCCTTATTCCCACGGGGTATGATCTGGCGACGTTCTATGCCGCCCTGCGGAATAAAAAGCAGCACACGTGGTCTCAATTTATGGCGCTTGCGTATGCCGTTATTGACGATCGACCCAGCGTCGACATAGCGGCCCTGACCGATCTCAGTGCCTACTTCACTCATTCCGGCACCGATTGATCTCCTGCGTCCGTCACCACGACAATGCGTTTCCCGACGCCCTTCCATTCGGAGGGGCGTTTTTTTCCACATTTTGACAGGTGAACGATAGTTCACCTATACTGTGCATATGAGTTTTGGAAAAGTTGCCGAAGAAGAGCTGACAGACGTTCTGACAATCGATGAATATCTCATCGAGAATCGTCAGGCTACGTATCTGCTCGAAGTCGAGGGCGACGCCATGGTCGATTCATGTATTCAGAATGGCGATCTGGTGATCGTGGAGCGGGGCAGGCAGCCGAGGCCGGGAGATATTGTGATCGTCACCACAGACGATGGCTGGGGCATGCGCCATTATCCGCAGGGTATCGGACCGGACATGCATGTGAGTGCGGTCGTAAGGGGCGTGGTGAGGAAATATTAGGCGCCCATATCTCGGATGCCCCTCCTTCATTCTTTTCCACACGCAATCCTCCACGTCGACGGCGACAGCTTCTTTGTTGCCTGCGAGGTGGCCAAAAATCCATCACTGAAAGGCAAGCCGGTCATCACCGGCCAGGAACGCGGCATCGCTTCGGCCATGAGCTATGAAGCCAAGCGCCGTGGTATCACCCGCGCCATGAACTTGGGCGAGATCAAGCGTATCTGTCCGGACGTGATCATTCTCCCGTCTGACTATGAGACTTACAGTCTCTATTCCGAGCGCATGTATGCCATCGTGCGCCGCTATACCGAGGCTGTGGAGGAATATTCCATCGACGAATGCTTCGCCGATCTCACCGGCATGCGCCGACCGAACAACATGTCATATATCGAGATGGCTCAGCACATCAAGAACGATCTCCAGAGCGAACTCGGCATGACGTTCTCGGTGGGTTTGTCGATCAATAAGCTCCTGGCCAAGACCGCTTCCAAACATCAGAAGCCGGATGGTCTGACTATCATTCCGGGCCGCGATATTTCCAAGTATCTGTCGCAAACTCCCATCGACCGTATCTGGGGTGTCGGACCAAACACATCGGCCTACCTGCGCAAACTTGGTATCATGAATGCCCAGGACTTTGCCGCCAAGCCACAAGAGTGGGTAGCGCAGCATCTGTCCAAGAATTTCTACGAACTCTGGCAGGAATTGAACGGTCAGTTCATTCTGCCGCTCACGGTGGGCGAAAAGCACGACTACGCATCGATATCCAAAACACGCACCTTCACGCCACCCTCGAAAGACCGTGAATTCGTCTATTCGCAGCTTTCCAAAAACGTCGAGAACGCTTGCATCAAACTGCGCCGCCACAACCTGTTTACCAAGCGCTTCAGCTTCTATCTCAAAACCCAGGATTTTCGGTATCGCGGCCTTGAGGTCAAATTAAGCAGGGAAGTTTCGACACCCGAAGAGATCATGTCAGTCATTCATGAGAAGTTCGATCAGGTCTATCGGCCGGGCGTTCCGTATCGCGCTACCGGCATTTCGCTGGGTGAACTTACTCACGAACGTGCAGGGACGCTGGACCTGTTTGGTGCTGCACCCATTCAGGCCAAGGTCGAAGAGATTCATTTGGCCATCGACAAGCTCGATCATCGCTATGGCAAACATACGGTGTATCTCGGTTCTTCATTCAAGGCCATGAATTTTGCTCAGCACGAAGGCAATCGCGGCATTCAATCGGCTCGCAAACGCAACGTTATCAAGGGCGAAACGGTGCGGCAGCATATCAACCTGCCGTTTTTGGGGAAGGTACGGTAATTCGGCCTAAAATAGGGCAAACCAGGGCCGTATATTGCATTTTTTAGGGCTATACTGTATAGTAGTCTCCTATGGAATTTGCAGTCATCGAAACAGGAGGCAAGCAGTACACCGTCTCAAAGGGCGATGTTATTACCATTGAGAAGCTTTCAGACACCAACAAGGTTGGTGATTCTGTGACCTTCGACAAGGTTCTCCTCGTCGATAACGGCAAAGACACCTCTATCGGCACCCCGTATATCACCAAGGCCGCCGTCGCAGGTACGATCACTGAGATTGGCCGCGCAGCTACGGTCCTCGTGGTGAAATACAAGCAGAAGTCACGCTCCGGTTGGAAGCGCAATGGCCACCGCCAGCCGTTCTTCAAAGTGAAGATCGACGCTATCAAATAAGCGTCAGATACTCGCTCGATCGACACGAAAACCCGCCTGCAGGCGGTTTTCTAGTCCTCATCATTTTCTTGCTAGAAAATGATTGCGGAAATCGATCTCACGAATATCTGACGCTTATTTGGAACGCCTGCTATCTGAGAATGTTGAGGCAGTACTCAACGGCATCATCAGCTTTTTTAAATGTCGGAAGGTCATATTTCTGTGCTTCAGCGATATACAAAGGACGTTCGACGTTGAAGAACGCCTCGGCCTCGAGTTTCTGCAGATCGGCAAGTTTGCTCCAGCGAGGATCCTTCTGATTACGCTCCAAAGTCTCTTCGACAGACGTGCCAATGAGGACTACGCCTGGGAAGTCAAATTCCCGTCGTACAAGAGACGGAAATAGGCTGACGCTATCGAATACGACAGGTTTGGTCTCGAGTTCATGTGAACGAATATGTTCAGAAAATAACGGCCAGAAGCATTCTGCCTGCTGCATAAGGAATTTTCGCTGATCATCCGGTGATGTCTGAGTAAGGTATGTGCGCTCGTCCTGATTCCAATAGAAATTGATCCACGGCTCGTAGCGAGGATCTGACAGATATTTGTCGAGCACTTTGTCGAAGAACACAACCACCGCACCAGCCTCCTCCGCTAGTTTCTTTGCAAGGTATGATTTACCGGCTGTTGGGATGCCTGTAATATAGAGGCGATTTCCTTTGTGCTCAGTCATGGACTTTATTTGCGATTCGTCAGCGCGTTCTTGATAGTGTCCGCGTCGACGTATTCGAGCTCTGCGCCGGTCGAAAGACCGCGGCCGAGCATGGTGATGTTGAGGCCAGAAGACGCAGCCCGAAGCGTTTTTACGACCACCTGGGCGGTGTTTTCGCCCTCAGGGGTGGCATTGAGAGATAGGATGACTTCGCTAGGCTTCTGTTTGATCACTCGATCTGCAAGGAGGCGCAAACGGATGCGTTTCTCAGGCTCCTTGTCGAGGATTGGTACGGTGCCGCCGAGAATGAAATACAGACCCTTGTAGGCGCCACTTTTTTCGATGGTCTCAAAATCGGAATCACGGGCAACGACCATGAGAGTCGTCTGATCGCGTTCGCCGTCCGAGCAGATCCTGCAGAGGTGAGATCCGGAGCTGTCGTCCATGAAGAAGCGGTGACATGAGGCGCATTCAGCGGTCGCAGAACGGACCTCTTTGATGAGATCGGTAAGCTCCTTGATCGTGCCCGAAGAGCGGCTCTGCAGGTAATAGACAAAGCGCTTTGCCTGACGCGGGCCGATGCCGGGGAAATGGGCGAACATTTCTTCGAGTCGACGAATGGAATCCATGGGGGACAGTATAGCAGTTTGGCTACAGTGAGGGGCGAAAATCGATATCTATTGACATGATATAATATATAGGATACCGTTTAGACATGCATCATTTGCATTCAAACATCACGAATATCTGGTCGATGCCGCGCCATAAGGCCCGCGGTTCCTTCGGCTATATGGCCAATCAGCAGGGCAGCACGCTTGCCTCTGCTTCTCTTGCGCCTGGTCGCGATGTTTCTATGCATATGAATTAATCTCTCATTTATTGCTCTAGAAAAATCCCGACTGGACGAAAGTCGGGATTTTTAATTCCGCCCATTTATCCGGTCGCTGGCACGTGCCAGACAGTTTGTTCAGTTTGTTTGTAACCTCAGAACCTCACAATCACATAGGAGTTATATGCAGTCACGTATCATTCGTCAGTATTATGTCCTGTCCGCGGCGCTTTCGTTCTGCGGACTGTCGTTCCTGTCGGCCGTCTATGTCTCGTTTCTGATGAGTCATGGACTTAATCTGATGCAGGTGAACATGGTGAATGCCGTGTTCTATCTGTCTCTGTTCCTCTGCGAAATCCCGACGGGAGCCTTCGCGGATCTCTACGGACGGAAGACGGCGTTCGTGCTGTCATTGATAACCTTTGCTCTTGCAAAGTTCGTCTACGCTTCATCCGATTCGATCTGGTGGTTCATGTTTGCGGAAGTATTGGCGGCAATCGCCTTTACCTTCCAGAATGGTGCCTTCCAGGCATGGTTCGTGGATAGTCTGAAACATCACGGCTATGACGAAAGCTTCACTCGGCTCTTCAGCACCTCGACCTGCATCAATCAGGTATGTGCGGGCCTCGGAGCACTCACCGGATCGGCTCTGTATCAGATCGATACCAGTTTGCCGTGGTATGCCGGAGCATTCCTGCTCGGCATTCTCAGCATTGTGGCCTATCTCATTATGCGAGAAGACTACATGACCGTTACCAAAGTCTCCGTGTCACGCGGGCTTGAATCAATGGGAGCGATCGCTCGCAAGAGCATCCGTTATGCCACGACCGAACGCACGGTTCGCTTCGTGCTTATCATCACATTCGTGCAGGTGCTGGCTGTTCAGGGATTCAATATGTACTGGCAGCCGTTCTTCACTGAGCGATCGATGGATCCGAAGCATCTCGGTACAGTCTTCTGCGCCATGATGGTGTTTCTGTCGCTCGGCACGTTTATTGCCTCGCGCATGCGTTTGGCCGGCAGGGAAAAGACGTTCATCGTCATGAGTCTGGCGCTGGTTGGCGTCACCGTCATTGGTGCCGCTCTGGCTCCTGCACTCATGCCTGCACTCATTTTCTTCCTGGCACACGAAATCCCACGCGCCTTCTGGCTTCCGCTCAAGGACGGCTATCTGCACGCGCGGATACCGTCTCACGAACGGGCGACCATTGCCTCGTTTTGTTCGATCGCACCGCATATTGGCGGCGCCATCGGCCTCTTGGTGAGTGGTGCGATTGCTCAGGCCTTCGGCATATCAGCCGCATGGTCTGTCTCCGGTGTCGTGCTCATCGGCGGCAGTATCATGGCCGGCCGTATTGCACGAACTCACGATTGATCGGTTCACTTGTTCTTTGTACCGGCTCTCAGTTCTTTCAGCGGCTCACTTCGGTGGGCCGCTTTTTGTTGGATCAATATAAAATTCATTACTATTTGATAGAAAATTTGTCAGCATTTGAATCTCATTCTTTTACACTGTATTCAGACAATCGTTTGCTGTCTTGGCCAGGCAGTTGGTACTGCAGCTGGGCTTGTTATCCCAGCTTTATGGGTTCGATCCCCATCTGGTCAAGACGGTGTGCGATTGTTATTGACTGATCTGTGAAAAGGAATACAATGTTATTGTCTTACAGATATTTCTGTAAAACTGGTTGACCCAGATAACAAGCCTGGCCAAAGCAAAGAACCCCGAAAGGGGTTTTTGCTTGCACCGAACGCGTGGCATTGCGTGGTATAGTGAGGGTATAACTAATCATTTATAGTCATGAAAATCACCGGTATAGACTTTACGATGTATAAGGTTTCGGATCTCAAGCGCTCGATCGAGTTCTATAAGGACACGCTTGGTCTCGAACTCAAATCATCAGGCGATGTATGGGCAGAATTGTGGGCGGGAAATGACGCCCTCGTACTTGGTGCCTGGGAATTCGATCAATCAAAAGCCGGCGGCAACGTCTCGCTCGGCTTGGCGGTCGATGATGCTCGTGCGGCACGAGCAGAACTCGAGAAGAAGGGAGTGAAATTCGATGGCGACATTTGGGAGACGCCGGTATGTCTCGGTGCTACCTTCTTTGATCCGGACGGCAACAAGGTTGCGCTCCATCAGCACAAGAAATAATTTCACTCTAAACAAAAGCCCCGACAAGGGGCTTTTGTTTACATCCCATCAAACTCGCCAAAGTCGGCCTTCTCCATAGACATGAAGGTGGTCTTCTTGGTATCGAAGTAGAGTTTGACGTTGCCGGTGGCACCGTTACGATGCTTTTCGATCATGATCTCGGCTTCTTCCTTGCGACCGCCATTGTCGGCATCCGATTCGCGGTGGATGAACATCACGACTTCTGCGTCTTGTTCGATAGAACCAGAGTCACGGAGGTCGGAGAGGCGGGGCTTGCCGCCACGCTGTTCCACGGCACGGGAGAGCTGTGAGAGTGCAATGACCGGAACATCGAGTTCGCGGGCCAGAGTCTTGAGAGAGCGCGAGATCTCGGTGACCTGCTGGACGACGTTGTCGTTGAATTTGCCGGTATTGGTCGGCACCATGAGCTGGAGATAGTCGACGATGATGAGACCGAGACCCTTTTCGTTCTTGAGACGGCGGGCAACTGCACGCATCTTGAGGATGTTGTTGCCGGCGGTGTCGTCGATGTAGATCGGAGCTTCAGAAAGGCGACTGATGGCATCACCGATAGCCTTGAAGTCCTGTTCAACACTGAGGTTGTGACCGGTGCGGAGCTTCCATGCATCAACCTGAGACTCTGCAGAGAGCATACGGTCGACGAGCTGCTGGGAGCTCATTTCAAGCGAGAAGATAGCGACTGGAACCTTGTGGTTCACTGCGGCTTTGCGGGCCATGTCGAGGGCGAGAGAGGTCTTACCCATGGAAGGACGTGCCGCGAGGATGATGAGGTCGGCTTTCTGGAAACCGGAGAGCTTGTTGTCGAGTTCCTTGAAGCCGGTCGGAACGCCGCGGAGCTGATCCTTGGTGTTGTGGAGGTGCTCGATGCGCTCGAATGCGTCAGACAGGGTGTCTTTGAGAGCGACAAACTTTTGAGAGCCGGTACGATTGGTGACGCTGTAAAGCTCCTTCTCGGCCTTTTCAAGCATTTCGTGGAGGTCGGCCTCTTCTTCGTAGCCGAGGCTGTTGATATTTTCCGAAGCGCGGATAAGCTCGCGCATGACGTGCTTTTTGTCGACGATCTCTGCGTAGTGAACGGCATTGGTCGAGGACGGAACCGTGTTGATGAGCTCGGTCAGATATGTCATGCCGCCGATGGACTCGAGCTCGTTTTTATCTTTGAGCCGGGCTGAGACCGAAAGAATGTCGATCGGGGTACCTTTGGTATGAAGCTCGAAGAGCGTCTCCCATACAGCCTTGTGCGCGCTCGAGTAGAATGAGCGGTTGTTCACAATATCGACGATATCGTGCATAACCTCGCCCCTAATAAGAAGCGACCCGAGGAGGGCCTTTTCAGCATCGAGACTTTGCGGAGGAATTTTCAGGTCCTTCGGCTTAACGTATGGTGAAAGGGGACTCATGAACGTTGTGAATGTCTTTGAAGAGCAAATTGTACCATTTGCTCAACAGGACGTGCATAGACTTTTTTGGGGGAAAAGCTGTTCACAACGAAATAGGACAACAATTCTTTCTGTTTAGAAATTGGTTGAGTGAAAATTGATGCAAAATTCGAGGTTTTTTGAGCGTTTTTTGAGGCGGATTTGAACGCGATCCCCGTAGACTGTTTTCATTAGACGTTAATACACACAAATGTCACTTGAGCAAAAAGATATTGAATTGATCGAGCGTATTGTTTACAAAAATTCAGACGACGTCGCCGTTTCCATCGCGCGTAGCTTCGAACGGCTCGAAGAACGCATTGACGCCATGGAAGCGCGTGTTTCTTCACGCATTGCAGATGCAGAAGACAAGGTCGAGAACCTGCGCCAGGAGTTTTCTGACGAATTGGGTGACGTAAAAGAGGAGTTACGGGAACTGAGCCGCATGAAGGCTCAGGATTTAGTGTAGGAATGATGCTGGTTAGTATATATATTGATGCAAATAATCTACATCGTTCAGCGAAGAGTTTAGGGTTCAACATTGACTATAAAAAGTTTGGAGTATGGCTGCGGCAGAAATATAGCCCGACGGAAATATATATTTTCATCGGGTATGTTTCTGCGATGAATAATTTATACGAGTATCTGCGAGATTGTGGTTTTGTATTGATCTTTAAAGAAACTGCAGTATTGGGCGGCGGTATGAAGGGAAATTGCGATACAGAATTAGTCCTCAAATCTGTATCGGACTTCTATACGAAGTCGTGTCTATCATTCATTCTCGTTTCTGGAGATGGAGATTTTGGCTGCCTGGTTAAATTCCTTTCCAAAAACGGTGCACTTTCATGCGTAATCATTCCGGATAGAAATGCATCGTCATTTCTTTTGAGAAATCAGAACATTCAAATGCTATTTCTCAATGAGCACTATTACAAGTTCTCTACATAAACCAAAAAGGGCCTCTACTTGCAGACGCATCTGCAAAAGAGTCCCTTTTATAATGATGTATTTATTTTAGTGGATATGAATCCAAAGTCAAGCATTATTTAGTGATGATCCTCGGACCTTCCGGAGTATCGTCGACTTCGTAGCCGCGAGCATCTATTTCAGCACGTAGCGCATCGGCCTTTTTCCAATCCTTTGCCTTACGCGCAGCCTCGCGAGCGTCAGCGAGAGCTTGGATCTCTGCGGGAATCGGCTCGTCGTCTTTGACCTGTGGTGCCTTGTCGAGTCCGAGACCGAATACACGGTCAAAATCGAGAATGGTGGCACGTTTGTCGACCGGCATGACCTTTGTATCCCTGAGGAGATCCCAGGCAAGAGCGATGGCCTTCGGCATATCGAGGTCGTCGTTCACGTGGGTGTTGAACTTCTTCTGGTAGTCGGCATTGATTGTGCCTCCGGACGGAAGACTTGCGACATGTGCCATGAGGCGGATAAGCGCACTCTGAGCCGCACGGATAGTCTCAATGGTGAAGTTAACCGGCGAACGATAGTGTGCGGTCATGAGCCAATAGCGGTATGCAATCGGGGCGATTGATTCCTCGGCCAGCGTCTCGAGTTTGGTGATATTGCCAAGAGACTTGGACATCTTTTCTTCACCCGTGTTCATAAAAGCACCGTGTACCCAGTAGCGGACAAACGGCTTGTGAGTCGCAGCCTCTGACTGTGCAATCTCGTTGGTGTGGTGCGGGAAGACGAGGTCCTGACCGCCGGTATGGATATCCATGGTCGGGCCAAGGAGCTTCATGGCCATAGCGGAACATTCGATATGCCAACCGGGGCGGCCCTTGCCGAACGGAGCATCCCAGGCGATGTCGCCATCGGTCGGAGATGTGAATTTCCAGACCGCGAAGTCACGGGGGTTGTCCTTGTCGTATTTGTCGTTCGCGATGCGCTCCTTGTTGTTTTCCTTCGAAAAAGCCTTGGGGTCGAGATGCGCAAGTGCGCCATAGTTGGCAATTTTCTCGATAGAAAGGTAGATACCGTCCGAGGCTTTGTAGGCTGAACCGTTTGCGAGGAGCTCTGACACGATCTCAATCATGGCGGGTATATGGTCGGTAGCGCGGATGAGATTTGTCGGTGCCTCTGTGTTGAGGGATTGCATGCCGTAGACGAAGAGTTTCTCGTATTTTGTGGTCAGGTCTTTCAGCCCCGACATTTTGCCGTGCGAAAGAGCGATGATCTTATCGTCGACATCGGTGATGTTCATGACGTGCGTGACCTTGTAGCCGTTGTACTCGAACATGCGGCGCAGCATGTCGTTCATGATAAAGGTTCGGTAGTTGCCGAGATGCGGGGTATCGTAGACCGTCGGACCGCAGGTATACATCGAAACAGCGCCGGCCGTGAGCGGGGCAAAGAGTTCTTTTTTGCGCGAAAGAGTATTGAATAGGGTTATATTCATGGGCTTTTTATAGCATGACGGACGTACCCGCGCTATCCGTTCCGGCTGATGTGATCAGAGCCATTTCTTGCGCTTGACCACCACCCAGATAACGATGGTGATGAAAACCATCACGCCCACAAGAACCCACCAGCCCCAGAAATCCTCCGTAAGCGGCACATGCGGGGCGGGGATGGTAAACAACGCTGAAATAAACGTGGCCGGAATAAAGATGAAGTTGATAATGGTCAGCGTCTTCATGATCTCGTTCTGACGGGTATTCAACAGCGAGTCATTGGTATCGCGAAGATCATTCACGAGCTCGCGTGAATTGGTAATAAGCTCGTGTACCTGCGTAAAACTGTCACGAATGTCGCGGAAGTACGGACTGAAGTCCTCGCCGAAGAATTTGCTGTCTTTGATTTTGACCAGATCCTCCCAGACTTCATGGTGCATGCGTGCTGTCTCGCGGAAATCGATAAGTTCACGAGAAAGATGAGAGAGCACTTCCACCATTTTGCGCTCATCACCCTTGAAGATACGCTCTTCGGCACGAACCAATGAGTCGCGGATGTTTTCGAGGTCGGAATACATGCCGGCATACAGCTTCTTGACCATATGATAGAAGATGTGTCCGGTGTGCTCGGGACCTCCGTTCTTGTTCAATATGGAATTAGTCTCGAAGATCTTGCTGAAGTACTCCAGATGGTCGACGTTTTCGACATGGGAGGTGATGATGAAGTTTTTGCCGATGACGAAGTCGATTTCGCGGCTGATCATTTCATACATGCCGCCCTTGTTGGTGCGGAACGGGAAGGTGAGAATGATAAGTACATAGTCGCCGTAGATGTCGACCTTTGCGGCAGAAGGAGAGTCTTTTAATTCCTCACCGACGAGCGGATGGAGGCCGTAGCGCTGCACGACCGACAGGATTTCCTGGTCGGTCGGTGACTGCATGTCGATCCAGACCAGTCCTTTTGAGGAATGCGTAGTGAGCATATGCCGTAATTATATTGTGTGACGCGGTTGTGGGCAAAGGATAATTTGCCCACACCTCGGCTCGCATGTAATAATTCTCCGTATTCTCCCTCATACACATAACTATCCATGAATAATTCCGAAGACAAGAAGCTCATTTACTTTCTGATAGGACTGCCGGCGGTGATCCTGGCATTTCTCCTGGGCATGTATTTTGGCGGCGACCATCCGTCAACTCTGGCAAGTCAGCAGACCACGACCAACGGCGCGGCGGTGACCTCCGACCAGTTTGCGGCCTTTTGGAAAGCGTGGAGAATTCTCAATGAAAAGGACGTAAACGAAGCGTCGACTACCGATCAGGCAAAAATCTACGGCGCTATTCAGGGTCTTGCCGCTTCGTACAATGATCCGTACACCGTCTTCTTTCCGCCGGCCCAGGCAAAGGAGTTTGCCGAGACTATCGCCGGCAATTTCGGCGGCGTCGGCATGGAGATCGGCATCAAGAGCGGTCAGCTTGTCGTAGTTGTTCCGCTCAAGGACAGTCCGGCGATGGTGGCGGGCGTAAAGACCGGAGAAGCTATTCTCTCTATCAACGGCACATCGACCGCGGGTATGAGCGTCGATCAGGCGGTGAATTATATCCGCGGCCCTTCAGGCACGACGGTGAAGATCACTTTCCTCGCGCCGGGATCCAATAAGCCGATTGATCGCACTATCACTCGAGCGCTTATCAATATCCCGACGATCGATATCAAATCCCTTGGCAACGGCATATTCAAGATCAGTTTATACAGCTTTACGGCACAGTCCCCGGAACTCTTCAGGAATGCGCTCCAGCAATTCGTCCTTTCAGGCGACAAGAAGCTCATTCTCGATCTTCGCGGCAATCCGGGCGGTTATCTCGACGCAGCCTGGGACATGGCCTCGTACTTCATTCCGGCAGGCAAGACCATTGTGACCGAAGATTTCGGCAAGAATGGCAGCCCGCAGGTTTACCGCTCAAAGGGCTATGCCGGTCTCCCGAGCAACATCCCGATGGTCGTCCTTGTGGACGCAGGTTCAGCATCAGCGGCAGAAATTCTTGCCGGTGCGCTCCATGAACAGGGGGTTGCGACTCTTGTCGGTACCAAGACCTTCGGCAAGGGTGTGGTCCAGGAATTGGTTCCGATCACCTCGGACACATCTCTCAAAGTCACTGTCGCTCGTTGGCTCACCCCGAAAGGACATAACCTCTCGCACGACGGGCTGGAACCTGATTATAAGGTTGAGATCACCGAAGCAGACCGCACAGCCGGTCGTGACAGTCAGCTTGAGAAGGCAAAGTCGCTCTTGACCTCACAGCCATAAAACGGCAGTATAGCCATACCTAATCTAATATCCATGAAAGTCATTCTTCTTAAAGATGTTTCCGGCCTCGGTCGCAAGTTCGATGTAAAGGAAGTCGCATCAGGCCACGGTCTCAATCTCCTCATTCCGAGGGGCGAGGCAATTGCCGCAACTCCCGCAGCGCTCAAGCGCGTCGAGCTCGAGAAAGCCAAGATTGAAGGCGAGCGCAAGGTTCGTGAGGATCTTCTTGCCAAAAATATCAAGGATCTCGACGGTGTGACCATTACCGTTACCGGTAAGGCCAACGCAAAGGGCCATCTCTTCGCCGGTCTCCACCGCGAAAATCTCACTGCAGAACTCTTCCGCCAGACCAAGCTCCAGGTTGACCCGACCTTCATTCAGGTTGAGCAGCCGATCAAGGAAGTCGGCGAGCATCAGATTACGGTGAAGGCACACGACAAGACTGCAAAGTTCAAGCTTGTTATTGAAGCGGCCTAAACACGCCTAAACACTACGAAATACCGGCAACAAAAAAGCCCCGATCGGGGCTTTTTTGTTTAGATAACGTTCACGATGTTCTTGCGAACGATCTTGTTGTTGAATGAGGTCTTACGCTTGGTGGTGAAGGAGACCGTGCCGTCCTTGAGGGCGAACAGGGTATAGTCCTTGCCGACACCAACGTGCGTACCCGGCAAAACGGTAGTACCGCGCTGGCGGACGATGATCTGGCCAACAGTAATAGCCTGGCCATGATTGATCTTGATGCCGAGGTATTTTGGATTACTGTCGCGACCGTTCTTTACGGAACCTTCTGCTTTGCGATGGGCCATATGCTTGGTTTAGTGGTCACTATCGTACCATAGGCCCCTAAAAAACGCCAGTCTAAGGCGGGTCTGAGCCGATAACCCCTCTGGTTGCAGCCGCAATATCGGAGCGGTGAACCCCCGAGCATACTGTCGAGCCTGTACGGCCGACCCTGCACCTTCTTGCTTGCCTAGCCTGCTAAACCTGTGTTCTAATGCTGTTTTTGACCATTAAAAAACGGCTCATTAGAGCCATATATATGGATTGCCTCTTGACGGCAGAGCTCAGAGGTGCTATACTGTGCCTACAAAGATGGCCAAGTGAACATCATGTTTACAGGCCGTTTTTATTTAAACCAATGATTGAAGCAGCAACAGGCGCAGTGTTTCTTATGACCTCACTGTACGGTGCCGGTCATGCGAACGCTCAGACTATCGCTACTCCTGCAAATTCACTGTCTACGACCGCAGGCGCAGCCATCACCAGGACTATTACTGATACCAAGGACGTCGAGGCCTATGTTCGCCAGGCCTATGCGGACACTCCGATCCTTATCGAAGTCGCACGCTGTGAATCGACATTCCGTCAGTATGATTCCGCAACCGGTCAGGTTGTCCGCGGTATCGTAAACAAGGGCGACGTCGGTGTCATGCAGATCAACGAAGGCTATCACGCCGAAGAGGCGGCCAAGAAGGGTTACGATATTTACTCGGTGCAGGGCAACGTCGCATTCGCGAAGAAGCTCTACGAGAAGTTCGGAACCTCGCCGTGGTCAGCATCGAAGCCGTGTTGGTCAACTGCCAATATCGCTCGTAAATAACTCTCCAGAAAAAGCCCCTCAATGCGAGGGGCTTTTTTGTTGCAAGTACATGATGATACCGGCGGCGCGCTCATGATATGAGTATGTGTACCGGCCGGTTATTTATCCACAGAGGCGTATGCATGCCGGAATGCCTACTATAGTACTATATAAGGAAGCATAGAGACGTTTCGTTTAATATCTATTATTCATGAATCAAACAAAAAGCCCGGCGACCATCATTGTGACTGCGGCCGTCGTTGTGATTGTGATTATTATCGGTGCACTCTATTACGTTCAGGGCGGATCGACCAGATCGACAATGACGCAAGAACAAGAGCTTGCGCAGCAGAAGGGTGCTGAATTCGTGCAAAATGTCGCTCAGGTAGCTGAAAAAACGACAAGCATCGACATTTCGGACTGTACGCCGGATCCTCAGCAGGCTCATTTCAAAATGGGTGCAAACGTCCGCTTCGTGAACAACAGCGATGTTCCGCACACGATTTCCTTCAGCCCGGATCATACCTTTGTCGTCGGCAAGTCGAGCAGAAAATACGTTGTATTTGATTTCTGGAAATTCCCGGGCGTGCGCAAATATTCATGCGATACAAACTCAAGCGTGGGTGTCGTCTACGTTACTAACGAATAATCACAGTAGCCGTGCTTAAGCGATACGGATCAAGCATAGCGCTCGCATTCATCGCAGCTATCGCGCTGATAGTTGTATCGCTGTCGGTTGCATATGCGGACGAGCATGAGGGAGAGAACATCGATCTCATGTATAACGTCACCAAGGACGTGAGTGCCTTTTCGATCTGCAGGCAGATGACCAGTCGTAATGCAAATACCGTCTTCGTTCCGACCAAGACGTTGAGCGAATGGTCCTCAGTGGTCAACAACGGCATACCAAACGTCGATATCAATTCCTGCGGAACAACGGAGGTTTCGGGTTGTATGACCCAGGGGTATGATAACTACGATAGCTCGGCCAACGTTCCGGCGGTATGCGAATGTAATGCAAACCGCCACTATGACGGTTCGAACTGTGTTTCCAATAACACGGATCCGCACGCCGGATGTATGAACAGTGGGTACGACAACTACGATCCCACTGCTACTGTGTCCGGCTCCTGCCAGTGCAATGCCGGTAAGAGCTATCAAAATGGCTCGTGCCAGGTCATCGTCATAACCGGATGTCGAACGGCCGGTTATGACAACTACAATTCACAGGCCAATGCTGACGGTGCGTGTACGTGCAACGCAGGCAAGCATTACGATACCAATACCGCCAGCTGCGTTACTAACGGCACAAGCGGTTGTATGACCAGCGGATATGACAATTACAACCCTGAGGCGACGACTCCGACCAGCTGCGTGTGCAATGCTAACAGGCATTATGATGCGTCGAAGGGCGGATGTACGCCAAATCCGGTGCTCGGATGTACCGATCCCGCTGCCGCTAACTACTATGCGGCCGCGACCTATGATGACGGTTCCTGCGCTTACAACGGAGGCTGGTCGGACTGGGGAGCGTGCACGAACGGCACTCAATCGCGCAGTTGCAGTAATCCTGCGCCCGTGAATGGCGGCGCCGCTTGTTCGGGACCCTCCACACAGACGTGTTTTGTCGCGGTGTATGGCTGTACTGATCCGGCTGCTTCCAATTACAATCCGGTAGCCACCGTCGACTATGGTACGTGCTCGTATGACGGAGGCTGGTCCGACTGGAGCATTTGTTTTGCCGGTACTCAGTCCAGATCGTGCACCAATCCGGCACCACAGAACGGAGGAGCCGGATGTGACGGACCCACGACCCAGATCTGCGGCGGTCAGAATTTCGTATACGGATGTACCGATCAAAGTGCCTCTAATTATAATGCTGCTGCAAATTATGACGACGGTACGTGTACCTACAACGTCTGCAGCACGCCAGGATACGACAATACGGGAAGCTCCGGCTCATGCACCTGCAATAGCGGCAGGCACTACGATAGCGGACAACAGGGCTGTGTAAATGATTCGACATCGGGAGGAGGCGATTCCGGCGGCGGATCGTACTGTACGGACGAGTTCGTGTGTGACGCCGAGTCATTAAGCTGTGATTGTTCGCAGGGTAGTTACGATCCCGGAAATGGATGCGCGGATTGGGAATGCACTCGTTGTTCCGACGGTGATTATGATGAGGGTCAATCGGCGTGTGTTGATGAGGATGGAAATCCGATAGGTTCACCCGGCTGCGAACTTACTGTTTACGACGGTGCTTTGGACTGTTCTTACGAATGCTCATTCGGTCACTATGAGTGTCAATAATAATCATGACTAAGAAAAATCTTTTGCTTCCGGCCGTAATTCTTGTTTTGCTTGCAGTGGGCGTGTTGGTATATACCATGCAGCAGAATAAGACGCGCAGCACCACCCAGGACGGAGGTATCGGTTTTGTTCGCAGTTCAATGAAGATAACTAACCCCTACATATCGCCCGCGCAGAAGTTTTTATTTCAGAATAGAGTTGGTACCACATCATCTCCAGAGACGGTAATGAACTACATAAAAGCGGCTGCATCGACCGCGATCAGAACATCCGAGATAGTTCTTGAGCCCGGATGTATACCCGAGACCCCTGTTACCGCCACAGACTACGCTACAAGAATTACATTTATCAATCGAGCTTCCGAAAGTCAGACTTTGCAGTTTTCAGCAAAGGTCACGCTTGCTCCGGGACAGAGCAGTGAGATCAGAATGGCTGACATATATCCCGAGCTCCGCCCGCAATCGTCCATACAGGTCCGTTCATATACCTGTTCCGACAGAAAAGACCCCGCAGGCTTCCTGGTCATTTATCCAGATACAGCAAAATAGTACGAGTATAACGAAGTGGGGATAAGCTTCGTATAACAGGCGGTAATCCGCCTGTTTCTGCGAAAAAAGTCCGGGATAGCAAGCTTTTAGGAGGTCTTTACAAATGCTATTTGACATGCTACAATTATTACAGTCAAATTTGTTAGTCCTTTCTAACCACATCCAAACAAGGAGAAATCGTGAAAACGACCCCCCGTTACTTCAGCTATGTCTGGGTCGTCGCGATGGTCATGCTTGC
>DASVLR010000016.1:0-16796 GCA_036384775.1 Minisyncoccota bacterium | reverse complement strand
AGGCCTGTTGCCATCAAAACCGGTACCACCAACGACTATCATGATGTGTGGACGGTTGGCTACACTCCAAATCTTGTCGTCGGTGCATGGGCGGGTAACAACGACAACATCGCCATGCAGCACAACGTCGCCGGTCTCATTATCTCTCCGCTGTGGGGCGCATTCATGTCGCAGGTCGCCAAGAACTTTCCGCCCGCAAGCTTCAATCCGCCGCCGGCAGCTCCTGATCCCCTGACGACCAAACCTGCGCTCCGTGGCATCTGGCAGGGTGGCATCTCATACTGGAAGGACACAATCTCCGGAAAGGTCGCTACGCAGTACACGCCGCAGCAGACTCGTCAGGAAGTTGTCTTCAATAATGTTCACTCTATTCTCTACTGGGTAGATAAAGATAACCCGTCCGGATTCTCTCCGCAGAACAACTCAAATGACTCTCAGTTCCCGTATTGGGAGTACGCCGTCGGTGAATGGCTCAAAAACTACCAGCTCGCCCATCCTGAATTTCAGAACAATCAGCCTGTAGCCGTCCCAACAGCTGTCGACGACGTGCACGTTGCGGGCAATTCACCTCGCGTGAGCATCATCTCCCCCGTTTCAGGTTCATTCATTGATCCGCGCCAACCGCTCAATGTCAGCATCATGTTTTCCGGAACCAACCAGATCCAAAAGACCGATCTGTATCTCAACGGCAAATATGTGACCACAGGATATAATGGCCAGATCAACTTCTCATTCATTCCGAACGACGTGGGCAATATCGGCCCGACAAACGTGCTCTCGATAACAGTCTACGACAGCGTCTACAACAAGGTTCAGGCAACAACAACGTTTACCACCAACGTGTCACCGGGAACGCACTAGTAGTCGTTTGTGCGATTCACACCCGCAGGCCGCCTCTAAATGAATTTGATGTCAGAAATAGTTCTGCCGGGCGACTGCAGGGCTATTTCTTTTAATATGGCCGCTTTCTTTAAAAACAACTGGGTTTTTGCGGTCTGACTCGCATTTTTAATCTGTACGGAAAAATTCTTGAAGGAGATGTCTTTGGTATCGCAATCTATGTTCGCAGCCTTCTTCAACGCCTGCTGCACGGCTGCGCGCATAAAAAGCTCTTTCGCTTGAACATTCTTGATTCGTGCAAAGAGGTCGCCAATACTTTTCATGGCTATAGAGAGCCTTGCGGCTTACCTATTCATCGGCATCACCAGATAGAGGAATGACTGATCGCCCGAGACTGGTCGGATAACGAGTGGACGATTACGACCATTGAATTGCATCGAAACACTATCAGCATCGATGGCTTGGAAACTATCTGAGATGTATTTGCCATTGAAATTGATCTCGAGAGCCTCACCAGTGAGAGCCGCATCAATCTCGGACTTGTTCTCTCCCACGTCGTTATTCTTCGTTTCTACCTCAAGCAGCTTCTTTTTAGGATCAACCACCATATGGAGCTGATTAAACGCGTCTGAGAAGACCGTAGAGACTTTGAGGGCACTGATAAGGTCTTGCTTAAGGAGCACAGCTTCGGTTGTGAAGTTCTTCGGGATGATCTGGCGATAGTCCGGGAAGACTCCATCAATGATGCGTGAGGTGATGCGAACACCATTGCCTTCGAACGACACGAGGTTTTTGTTCGATGTAATGGTCACACTCTCGCCTGTTGCCTCCAGTGTCTTCACAATCTCAATCGCATTCTTGAACGGAATCAGCATATCCTCGATGTTTGAGCCCTTCGGGAGCTGAACTTTCTTTTCCGCCAAGCGGAATGAGTCGGTCGCTACGAAAATAACATTATCGGCATCCTTGTACACATAGATGCTCGCAAGTTCCGGCTTCACATTTGAAACAGCGGCACTGTACCAGACCGACTTGAAGCCTTTTGCGAGCACGTTTGAGGTGAGGGTGCTCTTTTTGCCATCGGTAACTGATGGAATAGCCGGGAAATCATCCGACGGAACGGTTTTGATAACGCCCTTGGATTTTGAAAGGGTAACAAGAAGATTGCCCCCGCTCATCTCGAGTCGGACAACCTGCTCCTTGTTGCCTACCTGACCAAGAAACGCAGAAATAGTATGTGCGGGGATGGCGAACACGGCCTCAGTATCCGACTTGGCAGGAATTTCGATCTCGACACCCACATCAAGATTGGTGGCACGAATAGTTGCCGAGGTCTTCTTCACATCAAGAAGCACACATGAAAGCACGGGGAGGGTAGCGTGCTTACTTGCCACTCGTTCGGTGAGGAAGATCGCTTGTCTGAATTTTTCGAACTGTAGTTCACACTTCATGTGTTTAATATTTATATATAAAAGCTTATTATTACTATTAGTCCTGTGGGTATGTGGGAATCTCGCATATATCCCTCATCTCAGGCCTATTTTGTTCTGTAAGATTTTGGCTTCCTGTTCGTCATATTTGACCGAATGTGAATACCACAGGTGTGCTTGGTATTTTTCCCAATCTTATCCTTTTTCAAACACATTTGGCCAACAGCCTTTTCCCCGTTGTTTTCCCCATCTCCGATAGGGCCAAATTACATCACAACATCGAACGCAACTGACTGATTTCCTGTGACAATACAGCGTCGTTTTTGAGTTCCTCCTTCATTTTGTTGTAGGAGTGGATGACGGTCGTGTGATCTCTTCCCCCCAGCTTGTCCCCAATTGAAGGGAACGAGACATTAAAATCTTCACGCAAAAGGTACATAACAACCTGACGCGGCTTCACCACTTCCTTCCTACGAGTCTTGTTGTAGATGCTCTCTTCAGAAAGGTTATAGAACTCAGACACAACCTTTACCACCTCCTTAACGGAGAGGAGTTTCTTTGGCTTCGTGTTGTTTTTGAGGATGTTTCTAACCTCATTGAGCGACAATTCCCTGTTCTTGAATTGAGTCTGGCAGGCAATAATGTTCACCACACCCTCGATTTCGCGAATATTGTCCTTGATAGTAGTCGAAATGTGCTCGATTACATCCGGAGGAAGCGTAATGTTGTAGGAATTACACTTGGCGCGCACGATGTACATGCGAGACTCGTGGTCAGGCTCAGGAATATCAAGCACCATGCCGGCATTGAAGCGTCCGCGGAGGCGGTCTTCGAGGCCCGGAATGACGTTTGGATGTTTATCAGACGAGAAAATGAGCTGCTTGTTTTGATCGACGTACAAATTGAACAAATGGAAGAATTCTTCCTGGAACTTCTCCTTACCTGAGAAGAATTGGACGTCATCCATGATGAGAACGTCATATTTGCGATACTTTTCCTTGAATTGCTGACCCTTACCCTCCTGGAGAGCAGACAAAAGCTCGTTACCAAAGCGTTCTGAGGTCATATAGAAGATCTTTTTGTCCGGGAAAGCGGCTTTGATCTTGTTACCTACTGCCTGGATAAGGTGTGTTTTACCGCGACCGGTGTCACCGTAGATGAACAACGGGTTATAACTATGGCCCGGGTTCTTGATCACGTTCTGTGATGCTGCAAAAGCGAGCTCGTTGTAAGGTCCGACAATGAAGGTATCGAAGGTGTAACGCGGATTGAGATTATCCTCCTTGTTGATATAAAAATCCTGGAGCGGCATCGACATGGTCGGGGCCGGCGCGGCTTGTTTCCTAGCCGCTGCGGCCTTTTCTTCCTTCACGATGACGTACTCAAGTGCACGAACACGCTCGTCCATCTGGCGCAAAATGCGCAAAATAGCGTTGTGGAACTTCTTTTGGAGCCATTCCTGCGTAAATGAGTTTGGAACACCGAGATAGATAGTGCCCTCCTCTTCCTTTAAGATGGCAGTTTCTTTAAACCACGTTGAAAAGTTTGCTTGTGAGACAGCAGTTTCGATCTCGATGAGAGCGGTCTGCCACATTTTTGCAAAATCGTTCGTGGGCATTGAGATTTGAAAGTATTATTTGAGTTACAAAAGTATATACCTGTTAATAATTTTGCATACTTGTGGAGTATCCAAAGTTATGTTGATAAGGTGTGGAAATGCAGTCACGCCACTCTATGTCCGCCCGAGTCAACCCGCAGCCAGATAAATCTTGCAGCAACGTCGATTCCGTGTTACATTCTTGCAATCATGTCATTCACGTATAAACCAAAGAAGCGCAAGCGCGCAAAGACACACGGTTTCCTCGTACGCATGCGCACTCCGGGCGGCAAGAAAGCTCTTGCTCGTCGTCGCGCAAAGGGCCGCAAGCGTGTTGTGGTTAAGACCCGCCGCGCCTAGTCCGCGCCGGTGTTGAGCCATTATTCGGCCATGCTTCGCCGATCTCACCGAGTTACAACCAGGTTGTTCGAAGAAGTACTGAAAAGGGGGCGAGTGATCCACTCCCCTCTTTTTGTTGTGCGTATTCTTCAGGACGCGACCGATTCGGGTATTCATGTAGGTGCGGTTGCACCAGTAAAGGTCGCAAAGACCTCGGTTGCGCGTCATCGTGTTCGTCGACGTATCTACGAAGCGGCACGATCTTCTATTTCTCAGATAAACCCGGGTATCTCTGTTATCTTCTTTGCCAAACAGCTCGTCATCGAAACAGCACTGCCGGATCTCAAGCGGGCAATACATGATATTTTTGTGAAAGCCGGTCTTTTGCGCTAGTATTAGGCCTGTTACCTTTCTTCCCTCTACTTATATATGTATCACACAATCATCTTCCAACCACTCTACAACGGTCTTATCGGCATTATCGACCTTATTCCATGGATCGATGTCGGCGTCGCCGTTATTCTTTTTACAATAATTGTAAAACTCATACTGTTTCCCCTTTCCAAGTCAGCCCTCCTTACACAGGTGCGCATGAAGGAAGTTGAGCCGGAGGCCAATCGCATACGCAACCAGTATTCCGCAGATCGACAGCTTCAGGCGCAGAAGACGATGGAGCTCTACAAGTCCAAAGGCATCAAGCCGTTTTCCGGAATTCTGCTTCTTATTATTCAGATTCCGATTCTTCTTGCGCTCGTTTCGGTTTTCTATAAGCTTATTCCGACCATAGACACTGCTTCCCTCTATAGCTTCATCACCGCACCGGATATCACGAACAAGACTTATTTCCTCGGTCTTATTGACCTGACGGTCCCGAGCATCGCACTTGCGATCGCAACTGGTATCGTGCAGTTTTTGCAGCTCAAGTATTCTCTTGCCTCGCAGCAGACGCAACAGCAGACCAAGCAGAACGGCCCTCAGGCCGGAGCAGCCGCTATGGCCAGCTCGATGACCTCGCAGATGAAGTATTTCGTGCCGGTTCTCGCGTTCGTCTCAATCTACTGGCTTATCCCGGCTCGTTTCCCCCAGGCATCATCCATCATCGCTCTCTATTGGATGACGAGCTCCCTTATGACCTTCCTCCAGGAACTCTATATTCGCAGGAAGCATCTCAAATAAGAACCGTATCGATGTGACAAAAAGCCGGCAGTGCCGGCTTTATTATTATTCACTCCCCTTTTATTACTTACCGCCCGTGCTCTTGGTGAGATCCAATGACCAGAGACTGAGGTCCGACTTATTCATGAAGTAGAGATATTTGTCCCTTGGGTCCGTTCCCGGTCTGTAGGTATCGATGGTGCGGTCGGCCTGGTCGATCACGTCCGAGATCAGTTTTACTTCCCCCGTCGTCGCGTCGATCTGCCAGATCTTGTCGCTTGTGGCCAGATTGCCGTAATACCAGTCGTCCGGATAGGTTGCGGCGGCGAGGTCGGCCGGAACGCCGCAGTATACCAGCGTCGTGTATAGCCTTCCCCATGTGCATTTGTCAGCAATAGTACGGACGAGGGCATCTGTCGATGTTGCAGCTGCTACGGAGTAAACGGCCGTCCGGACACTGTTCGCATCGGTCGTAGCCGAGTACAAGACATTTTTACCGTCATGGCTTACTACCGCACTCAGGCCCGTAACCGGACCAAGCACGCGTGTCCAGGTGCCCGTTTTCGGGTGTACGAAGTACAAGAAGCCGTTATAAATAGCCGAACCTTTGGTTATGATCGAAATGATGTTTTCTGACGGCCAGTCGACCGAGACTTGTGTAAGCGGCGTGGAGAATAATCGAGTCATCCCGGTACCATTAAATGCCGAAATATAGCCCACGCCATTACCGTTCTCATTGATCATGATGAATAGACGGGTTTTATCCGGAGACGCAGCATAGCCAATGATAGTGCCGGGAATATTCTTGCCCTGAAGCTCGTAGGGAGTAATCGAGGTCGACGTCGTTGTGGCGCCACGCTGCTTCTGCAATTCAGCGTAGATGTTGGTCGGGGTCAGATTTCCGTCTTCGTAGAGAGAGCCGACAAATGCGGTAAGGTTTTTATTCCAAACGGCATTGAATATTTTCGGAACAACGGTGTTTGAGAGGGTGGTTACTTGGAGATTTGCATCCGATGCCTGATACACATTTCCGCGGCCCCGGTCTACCCAGACAACGGCGGTGGTTGATGCGGTGCTCGAGGCGCTGAATCCGCCAACGGGCATATTGGAAAGAAGCCTCAGTACCGGCGGCTTTCCTGTTGTTGCCGGTTTGGTCGTGGCGCCTCCCGGAGAAAGTGTTGTTCCGGATGTACCTGACGGTGTAGTCCGGGTATCCGGATTAAGCGGTTGAAAGCCGCCGGGATTGTCCGTCCTCGGCTGGTCGTTGATCGGGATACTCGCATGGCCCATCATGAAATACCAATATGCAAAGCCTGCACCGACGAGGAGAAGGAGGGCTATGAAGCTGATGATGAGTTTGCGAAGAGTCATAGTTTGCCAAGCTTAGTAATAAGTACATCCAGATATTCGGTCAATTTTTCCTGGAGTTCCGGAATCCGGCTTGGTGAGTGTGAATATACGTCTACGACGTTTTTCAGCTGTCGCGCCGTTTCGGCTTGGCTGATGTCGGGATTGGTATACAGAGTTCCCATTTGTATATATGCCTGGACATACAGGGCGTACCCGCGGAGCTCCTGCTGTTGCTGTGAATTGATCTGTCCGGAGTATTTTGAATAAATTTTGTTGATATCGGACTGGACGCCCTTGTTTTGATAACACTGGAATGACGATGGTGTCGAGGTGATTGTCCAACACTGCTCCATGCTTGAGCGCATCGCCGCCTTTGCCGTATTGTATATAAGCGTTGATTGGGCCTCTGCTTTTGCATGTACTGCGGCGGATCGCTGTGTACACAGTGCCCTAATTTCTGCATCCTGTGTCTGCCTGCAAAGGTCATCAATGCTTGCCTCGTCCAGATCAGAGTCCCCGTATATCTGTCGTATCTCATCCTCCGTCCGTGCTTGTTGGTTCGTTGCATCAGTTATATTTTGTTGAGCTTTAGCTCTGTTTGCAGCAAACGTAGCTTGATCCGTATGATACGCAAGCGCGTCCTGTGCAAGTTCGTCAAAAAAGTCGAGATCGGCATTTTTCGTATACGTGACATGGAGCGGCTCAACCAGCGTTGTCGGAATGGCGACCAGCGATGGATTGACCGTGCGGATGATCATGTAGGAAGTAAGCACGAGCAGAAGGCCGGTGAGAGCGCCTTTTACTTTATCCAATCCCTCGTTCTTCCCTCCGGTTGCGTAACTGGTCATGTACTGGAAACCTCCCCAGACGATCATAAAGACCGCTGCGGATGCTGATACCGCGATAAGGAGATTTAGTATGAACTGGACGTAGTCACTGAAGTTGAACTGGCTGCGTATTTCACCGGTACAAATAACGCCGGTACCAGGAATGTCCTGACCGTTAGCGTCTTTTGTCGGCGCTGAAGGAATGCAGGGTAACGGCTCCAGTGCGGTATATGTCGGTGCTGGTGTTGCAGCCTGTGCCGGAGTAATCTGCACAAATACCTCGCTACTAGCGAGAGTCAGTAGTGCCAGGAGTGTAAGGAATACTTTGTTCATAAATTAGAAGGCAATAGAATTAGTTGTCGTACCCGCCGTAAAGAGTGCGCTGAATTGTGCATCTGCCGTTTGGAGAATACTCTTCGGGTTCTCGATGGTAAGCGAAATATTAGAAGCTCCTGCGGAGCCAGCCGGTGCCCGAAGCGTGATGGTGCGGTTCTGTGAAAGTTCTGGATGGAGAACGCCGTTAATGAGCCACTTCAGGGTGAGTGTGCCCAGGCCCGACTGCGGAAGATTGAATCCGAACGGAACCGCGACGACTCCCGTCTCACGCGTACTTCCAATGTAGAGATTCTGATTTATGGCGGTGGTATAGAGCGGACCGTAGAGCGGATCGTTTCTATAGAACGTGATGAACGGGCTCGAGCCGGCAATGGCAATAACCCGACTGGTTGAATTTGATCCGTCACGGCTGCTCACGGTTACTTTGAGCTGATAGGGGCGCGGAATGACGGTGCCCGGCAATATTATGGATTGTTTTCCGTAGCCGGATTGAGACTCAAGTACGGCAGTCCCCTGTTCCCAGCGGTATATCAGATTTTTGGGGTCATATTCGACTCCGGTTGAGTTGGCAAGGTGAGGAATTGCTATGATTTTGACATTGTTCTGGAATGTAACCGGTGCCTTGCCTGCGAAGAACGGCGGAACATAGCCATCGGGTTCGACAACGAAATCCAGCGTACCTGATGAGAGCACGATACTGTTTTCAAATGTAATACCGTCCTGCGAGACAACAGTGACGTCGATGGTGGTATTTTTGCCCATAGCCGGGGCTTTGACGGAAAGAGTGGTAATGCCGACACCCCGGGTCACTACCCTGCCGTTAACAGTCCAGGTCACTGTTGCTGCATTGATGTTGGTGCTGTAACTCCGAGCGGTAATAGTCACCTCCTGACCGGGTGCCGGGTTGTCATTGGAAAGACTGATATCCACGCCGCCTGAAGTCGGTAATGATTGGGCATGTACAGCTGTGCCGCATGAAATTAGCGTAGTAATGGCGAGGAGAATGACTGCAAAAATGAGGCGCACGTTCATTGCCTCCATTTTATCAGGATATAGAGGCGGGCGCGATGTGAGTTATTCACGCTGCTTGTGCGTCTCCTCTCGATATTTCATCGGTTTCCGAAAAAGGTTGCGGATTAGTCGCCATTGTCTCCTCGGTGCTTTGGTCAGTATCATATTTCTGGCCCAGGTATTGAGCGGTATTGATTGATTTTTGCGGGGCCTGATCGGTAGGAGTTGCTGCGACGTTTACTGCAGGTCGTCGAGCGCCGCCGCTATTTAATGGTGCTCTCTGTCGAGAAGGAGCTCGGACGCCATTCTGGTATAGCGGCCCGGGACTCTCTGTCTCCGTATCTTCTGCTGCTGCGATTGCGGCCTCCTGTGCCCTCACCTTTCTATATATATACCAGGCATCTGCGATCCAAAACGGCGCAAAACCGCCCGTTGCCGCGTCTGTGACAACTGCAATGACGATAGACATACCGGTTTGCATATTGAGAAGTCCGAAAACAAGCAATATGCCCGCTATCACAAAAGGCATGACAGTTTCTATCGCTTCACTTACGATAATGCCGACCCCGGTAAGGTCTATGAGTATTTGAGCTACGTCAACAATGCCGGTAACTGCAAAAAGGAGTATCCATCGCGCATATTTCTTTTTTGGAGCGCCAGCCATGCCGAAAGTATATCACTTTACAGACCCGGCCCGGACCTATCCCCCGCTTGCTTCGAGATCACGTTTTGCCTGGGCAATTGCGTCGAGCTGAGCCGGATTGGTTGTGATGATCTGATCTTCGGTGTATGAGGCACGGATCTGGATTGCCACGTGTTTGAGGCCCACGAAGAAGATACCCTCACCCACATCGGATTCGAGAAGGAGGTATTTCTCTTCATCGGTCAGATTGAACACTTTCTGGATGTGATCAATGATCGTCGGCGACTGTTTGAGGAGGATCTGGATCGATGAGTTGGTCAGGATCGGCAGACCATACGGAGACTTAAGGAAGTCATCCACGTCCTGGGTGATGGTGGCAAGGCCGAGATAGTATTTACGACCACGCTTTGCCAACATATATAGGAATGAAGCCGTATCTTCGGATTTCATCATCCACCACGCCTCGTCGATGACGAGCAGGCGCTTCTTGCGGGTCTTGCGGATGGCATTCCATATATAGTGTGTGACGATATACATGGCGACCGGCTTGAGCTCATCTTCCATATCGCGCAGCGAGAAGACGATGAACTTGTTTCCGATATCGACGTTCGACGGCCTGTTCAAGAAACCTGCCCAGGTACCCTTGGTATATTTGGTGAGACGCTGTACCAGTGAATCGGTACCTTCCATACCGGCGAGCACAAGCTCGAAGTCGGACAGAAGCGGAGGTTCAATATTGCGGAAGTTCGACTCAGCGGTGATGTCCTTGAGTGCATAGGTTTCGGTGATAGCGCGGTCAATGATGGCGTCTTCTTCCTGGGTGAGACCGCCAAGCATGATGCGGAAGAGACCCACGAGGTTGATGATGTTCGAACGAAGCACATCGGCAGCTGATTCATCCTCGCCAACCGGCGGAAGATCGAACGGATTGATGTGGTGTTCCGAGTTAAGTGAGATATTGAAATACTTGCCGCCCGTCGCTGCAGACATATACTCGTATTCCTTTTCAGGGTCGATGACAATAACATCGCCATCGAACATGAGTGTACGGAGGATTTCGAGCTTCGTGGTGTAGGACTTACCGGCACCGGCCACTGCAAACGTCACCGAGTTGTAGTTTGGTAGGCCCGAATAGCGATCGAACAGAACCAGGGATGAGTTGTGGCGATTGATGCCGTACAAAATACCCTTGTTTGAGGTGAGATCGAACGATACGAACGGAAACACACTCGAGAGCGGTGAAGAGTTGAGCTTTGAGTGAACACCCAGTACATCATCGCCGGTCGGGATGACGCTCTTGAATCCCTGTTCCTGCTGGAAAAGGGCCGGCTTTACGTACACGAGCTTCGAGTCGAGGATGGATTTGATCTCGGACTCAAGTTTGTCGAGCTCCTGCTCGTTGTCTGCAAAAATAGTGATGTAGACGCCCACATCGAAAAGGTGTTCCTGGGCCTGCATGAGCTGGTCGCGGAGGCTTTCCAGATCCTGATATGCCGTATCCAGTGCAGGATCGCGGACGAGGCCCTTCTCTTCCCTGCGAGAAATCTGGCTCTGAACTTCAGCCACTTTCTTCTGGAAGTGGCGCAGGATCTTGGCTGTATCCACCGGGTGGATGAAAATGGATGCATTAAAAACCTTATCGAGGTTGATGATTGGTGCAAACCAGCTCTCATCGAGGAAGCGCGGATACGAAATGACGAACAGCGTACGGCCGACTTTTTCGCCGAGATTGATGTCCTTTGGTGAAACCTTGAGAGCGGAAGGCGCAATGACATCCTTAAGTTCGAGCACGCCGGACTGATAAATGTCCTCGGGAAGAACTGAGAGTATCGGGTCCGTTTCTTGTTTTTTGCCGAAGAGGCCTGAGAAAATGCTCATTGTGTTTAATTCTGACTAAGCTGAATCGGTTTATCAGTTTCGCCCGGATTGAACGTCTTATAAAACAATTCTACCACTTCTTCGGTGCCGAGTTCTGCGGTGCGGATACCGCAGCGCACCAGGCCCTGTTCGACCACTGCGGTACGTTGTTCGAGCTGGCTCTTGTATTCCTGGAATTTATCCTCGGCGATACCCTTTGCTGCTGTATCGTTCTTATTTTTTCCGGGCAAAATGCTTGCCAGTGCCCCACCCGGACCTCCGGATACCAGCGGCGGATCGTAGGGAACCACCACGAAGAAGCTCTTCGACATGATATTGGTCGAATCGACGAATGTCTTGATGAACTCGATGTATTCCCTCACCTGAATCTTCATAAGCTCTGACGTCTGTTCCTTGTACCGATCTTCGAGAAGTGCAATATACGGTCTGATATCAAGCTTTTTGGACTGAATACAAATCTGTACCGGGAAATCGAGCGAATTAAGGAAATTTTGGAATTGGAGAAGGATGGCGCTTTGCTCGTCGGCTGACTTGAGAGCGAAATTGAGCGATGCAGCAAGAACTATCTGACGCATACCGCCGTTTTTGAGAATAATTATGCCGTCCCGGATCTCCTGGATCGGTACGAATTCCTGGGTTGCTTTTGTTGCGGTAGTTGCCATGGGTTATTGCTGTTCTTTGTTCGAATAGATACTTTCCTTGATATCAAGACTCCATGTCAGATCTTTCAGCTTGCTGTCGGATATCTTCGGAACAGTCACTCCTGCATAGTTCTTTGCTTCCTGAACGATGTCTGCCGGCGACTGGTTCGATGCCGGTCTTTCCTCCTTCTTCCATATATAGAGTTTTCCACCGAACCAGTATTTGAAAGCGGCTTCGACAACATTGATGAGCGGCTTGGTATTGACCTTGTAGAATGCCAGTGCACCCGACATTGCCATCACGATGATGATAGGAATCGCGGACAGGAAGAGACTTCCCAGGAGAAGATAGATCATGAAGGAGAGTCCGGCACCACCGACAAGGTAAATGAACTGTTTCAGCGTCAGTGGGCCGAATATCTTGTCTTCAACCTCGATGAATTGAGGTACCTGGAATCGCATTACTACTAGTATATCAGATAGGTCACTGATATAACGTCGGAAAACCTTAGTCTATTGCTTCCCTATACGGGTCGGAACCTGCCGGACGTGGTGGAACCGAAACCGGGGCCGATTTTTTGGGTTCGATCGGTGCAGATCGTACTATTTTCTGCTCCGGAACGGCTGTGGTACCGCGCAAAAGCTGTTCAACCAAGGGCTCTTTCTTGGGATATTGCTGGGTTTCGGCCGGTTTCATCACAGCCGGAGCCGGATTTTCGATACCTTCAACGATGTCGCGCTTTTGCTCAATGGATTCTGAGGACGCGATTGCATCCTGAGGTTCTTCCTCAAGAATATTGACATTTTCCCGTACCGGGATCGTTGCTCGTGGGCGTTCAATCTCGAAATCCCCTGCTTTTTCGATGGCTTGGAGTGAGGTTTCGGTCGCATGCGCATCCATAAGGTTCTTGAGCGTATCAAAGACATCCTTATTGATGCGATTTGTAATCATGCGTGCTTTGTCCGCATCAATCTCGAGGAGAGACTGGATATCAGTCGAGAATGAAGAAGCGTTTGCGTGACCTCGCAGGACCCAGCGAATTTGAGAGTCGAGTTCGCCTATTTGGTCGAGATTGAGATTGAATTCATCCCCGATCTTTCTGCACAGCGTAAAAAGCTCTGCTGAGTCAGCCAAATCCTGCACCTGCGTTGGAATGTTTGTTTCGTCCATATATTTTACCATCGACCGTTTTTACGCTCCTCTCTCAGCCATCCTTCAGCGGGCACACGTATCTTACGCTTTCTTAATCTAAGCATTGTATCGTATATTGCATCCTTAACCGCTTGGTCGGTTGAATTGTCGCCGTAGGTCTTCAACTGGCCATTGGTGAGGTTACGGACGACAAACTCATCTCCCAATATCTTTTCGTCGAATCCGAGCAAATCTTCGCCATTGTATGTCTTGAGAAGATCCGCGGTGACGTCACTTGTGGCGGCCTTTCCGGCAACGGCTGTCGTAAACGCATTTCTGCGTGCTGCTGAGATAGCGTCCTTCTGGTTCTGAGTGAAGTCGTCGGAATCCTTGATTGCTGCATAATCCTCCCTCTTAAGGTGCCTGATGACGGCCGGATCCGAGAGAGTCTTATCGCCAAGGTCTAGCTTCTCCTTCTTACTCATGGTCTTGAGACTGCCCTTGAGATCAAGTACGTTGCCACTGTTAAGTGCGGCATCAAACTTGTTGCGGCGATCGATCTCCTCGTATTTAATTCGAGTCGTCTTAGCCTCAGCCTTGTAATCCTTGTACGAGCGTTCGCCACCGAACTTAACCTTCTCAGCAACTTTCTGAGTAGTTGCCTTGCGGATATCGCGAGCGATAAGCGAGTTACCAAGTTTAGTTTTACCGATAGCCTTATCAAGATTTGATGCAGTTTGGCCGATGATATTCGAACCAACATATCCGCTTGCAAGGCCGGCGCCGGACTTTGCCCAGCCACCCGCCTTTCCAAAGATTGCGTTTGTGTCGAACTTGCCCGCCGCCTTCTTGAGAAGACCGATGGTACCGCCGGCCATGCTTGCGGCAGCAACAAGCGGCATGTTCAAAAGAATAATGACGATCGCTGAGTTAACGCCGAGAATAACGAAGCTGTTATACCAGGTACCATCCCCTGTTCCGATGGAGGCGGATGAGCCGCTGGATGAGCCGGCAGCCGGTGCTGTCTGACCAGGGGCATTTCCGACATTAACAACTGCGCTGGTAGCGCTACCACCGAACATCGGGCTTGTAGTGAGCACATTCAATGCCAGATACATGAGCAACAGATACACCGGCATGAAAATCAGCATGCTCCAATACATTTTGAACCACTTTTCTGAGTACTGTTTCACTTCCGGCAAGAAATCAAGCATCCAGACAGGTGAAAATGCAAGCAGCATGAGAAGCACTATAAACCGGAAGATGAAAGCGAGTGCGGCCGCACCAAAGCTCATTGCCGCGGCGAATTCAATGAGGATCGCGGTTGCGCCCATGAGAAAGATCTTGACCGGAGCGGATGCAAATGATGCTCCGACGCTCTGATTCAGTCCTTGTGCAGCCGCAGCTCCCTTGCTGGTATTTGCGGTTACGTTGTCTGCTAATTTCGTCTTATAAAAACTCTGGATATGCAGAGAATTCATGAAAATATCGGACAGGCCGCCATCGACACTGCTCCTCCATGTGCCGTTGATGATCGCGGTCTTTGCCGCATTGGGGTTCAGGCTGTTGGCAGGGGCGATGGCATTGTAGAGTTGTACTGAAACTATATTGGATGCGTCGATGCCGAGTCCTGCCAGGAAGAAACTGAAGTTGACAATGATTCCGGCAAAAACGACGTTTTTGATCAGCTGGCCGAACTTTGAACTCTTCTGGCCGATGATGAGCTGGAATGCCGCATACAGCAGGAAGAAGATCATCGTCAGGCCGGCGATGTCGCGAATTGTTCTCCAAGTTGTGTAGATAGCGGGTGTGCTATCGACGAAGGTTTTTATCTGAAGAGTCAGATTGATCGAAAAGTTGAGCAGGTAGCCGGCAATCATCACGAACAAGCTCATCAGTGCGACGAGCTGATTCATGATGAGCGCTATTCCTTGCGCAATAAAATCGGAGACAGTCGGGATGCCAAAGAGTGCCTGCGCATGCGCGGTTGAGACAGGGGTAATTACCGCCAGCAGTATGACTGCACAGATGAGACCTATGAATTTATAGGAGGTCTTTAACATTATGGCTGATTGGTATTGTTCATATTCTGACAGGCAATCGCAAAGCCGTTGGCGTCACTATCCCAGAAGCTTATCTTTGCCTGAGCGGTTGCAAGAGCCGAATCTGCTTTTGAAGTATCGGCGGCACCGTATGAGGTCAGCGATGCGGCGCTCATTTGTGCGGCAGTGGTGGAAGCGATGACGGGATCGACCTGGTTGCGAAGAGTTTCGTCGATCGTCGTGCGGTACAAATTAGCCTCGGACGCACCCGGATCGTTAGCAGAAATGAGCGCAAGACAATCGCGTGCCGCCACGTATTTAGCTCTGGTCGAATTCAATGCCGTCAGTGCGTTTGTGTAGGTATCCATGACCGGATTTACCGGTGTCTGACCTGTCTGCGTAACCGTACCGTTCTGAACGGTATATGTGGATCCGCCCGATGTTACCGTTTGCGGAGCATATGCAGCGGCCTGCAGCTGATTTACGAATGAATTGATAGTAGTGCGGCCGCTGATGCGAACATTTGAGCCGCTACCTGAACCGGAAAGGGATGACAGACCCTTTTGCAGGAGCTGGTTGGTCAGCTGAGTAAACAGAGCCGAAGTCACCGCGTTGATATCATTCGCGAGCTCACTTTCGATAATGCCTGAGTCGGTGTGCACATTGAGGGCGTGTGCCACAAATGAACCCGGTGTGGTCTTTACACACTGTTCATACGTTCCGTCCGGGTACGGGATAATGTCGACAGCTTCAAAAATCTCGCCCGCCCCGACGTTACCCACTTCGTCGTACGTGACACGCGTGCATTTCTCGGATGAAAGGAAGCCCATTCCCTGTTGCAGGTCCTTGTTGATCTCATCCGTCTTTTTGTTGATCGCAGATTGGAGACCGCTTTTCGCGAGCAGGTACTGTGCCGCAGGATTCTGAGAGCCGGCGGTCATTTCTATGAATGCTTTCCATCCGCCCTGGCGGAAGTCACCATTCAGGAATCCGTCGAGGGATGCATTCTTGGCCTGACCGATGATCGTGCTCAATGTACACGCATATCGTTGGTTGCTGAAGCTTCCGCTTGTGGTTTCAAGCGCAAGAGTAAGTCGGACATCTATGTTCCACGGCGAACACAGATCCTGCAATAAGCCGCTGTCGGAAATGAATGCGCCGGTAAGTTGGTCTGCGGTATCGAGCAAAAAGCCGCGCGGATTCTGGAGGAAAGCAGGACCGCCGCGGAAGCCGCTATTGATCCATGAAACAGTGTCTGCAGTCATCTGATGCAGGAGCTGCTTGGCTGCGCATGACGCGAGGCGGTCGAGCGTGAAGCTCTTCGCTTCCTGTTTTGCCAATTTCTGAACGGCCTGCGAGTCATATGTCGGGACGGAACCGCTTACCGTACTATTGACTGCGCTGCCAAAAAGACCGGTCACTGCGCCTGTAATCTGAGAAGAAATAAAGCTGCCTACTGCACATGACGCCGCACCGGCTGCCAAAGAGCTTGCTTGTGCATGCGTAGCGGCGGGTGCAACGGACACTGTTGCAATAATACCCGCAAGTCCAATTCCGATTTTTTTGAATAAAGAA
>DASVLR010000015.1:0-2124 GCA_036384775.1 Minisyncoccota bacterium | reverse complement strand
GGCGGTTACCGGCGATGGCAGCTCAGACAAGCGTATGATCGCCAAAATGCTTGCTCTCCTCATAAAAATGCCGCCAGAAAAGATGACATCAAAGACTCTGGACGATGAATGCGATGCAATTGCAGTGGCCCTGGCTCATTCAGCAATCCTCAGATAATCGCATCGGTTTGGAGATTCATTATCCCCAGAAAGCGGTTGTTGCCAACTTTTGCCCATCTTGATACAACATATGAGCTTACACGTTTTAACGAGCGCATTCGATGCCAAAAGCAGTCAAAAAAGCACCTGTAAAAAAGATCGAGGAAACTGAAGAGATCGTTCCGCCTTCAAAAATAAAGAAGGAAGTCGACCTGGAAGCCGGTGAAGCCTTTGCTTCATCAGACAAGGAAGACGATGTCGAATCATTCCCTGCTGACACCGATGACAGTGATGAACTCGGTGACGAAGCAGAATTGGACACCGAGGAGGTCAATCCGTTCGGTGACAAATGGGAAGAATAATCCAATAAGCCCGTAACAAAGCGCCCAAAAGGCGCTTTGTGCTAGTATATCTAGTACTACTCACATCTTATGCACACCCATACTCACCCAAAGCACGGCCATACAAAGCCGCATCATCACAAGCGCCGCCATATGAACAAGAAGGTGGCTGCTCTGATCTGGATCCTTTCCCTCATCCTGATTTGTATCGGTGGCGGCGTCCTCTGGGTCTCGACAATGCAGATCCCTGATGTGACTTCGTTTGCATCTCGCAAAGTCAGTACGTCGACCAAGATTTATGACCGTACCGGAACCATTCTTCTTTTTGATACCGGTAACGAAGTAAAGCGCACTCCGATCAATCTTGACGAGATGTCTCCGTTCATCCCGAAGGCAACCATCGCTATTGAGGATAACAACTTCTATTCAAATATCGGTATTGAGCCTCTGTCGATCATTCGTGCAGTGCTTGCCGACATTACTTCCGGCGGCTACAGCCAGGGTGCATCGACCATTACGCAGCAGGTGGTGAAAAATTCCCTGCTCACGACCGACAAGACGCTAACCCGCAAGATCAAAGAGTGGGTGCTCGCAATGAAACTCACGCGCGTCATGTCTAAAGACGATATTTTGCGTACCTATCTCAATGAATCTTCATACGGCGGCATTCTCTACGGTGTCGAAGAGGCAAGCCAGCAGTTCTTTGGTCATCCGGCCAAGACCGCAACGCTCGCAGAGGCAGCGTATCTTGCAGCAATTCCACAGGCGCCGACGTATTATTCCCCATATGGCACGCATACCGATCAATTGTCCAAGCGAGCGGCGCTTGTGCTCTCGCGCATGAAGGAGCTCGGAATGATCAACGACGCAGAGTACAAGTCTGCCATGGCTGAAAAGGTAAACTTCATATCCAAGAACGCTTCGGGCATCAAGGCTCCGCATTTTGTCATGTATGTTCGCGATCAGCTCGTCGACAAGTACGGTGAGGACACTGTTGCAACCGGAGGTCTTCGTGTCATCACGACACTTGATTTCGACATGCAGCAAAAGGCCGAATCGGTTATCGACAAATTCTCCCCGACGCTCGCAACCAATTTCAATGCGAGTAACACCGCCATGATCGCTATCGATCCGACGACCGGCGATATTCTGACAATGGTCGGTTCCAAGGATTATTTTGACACCGAGATCGACGGTAATTACAACGTCACGTTGGCAAAGCGCCAGCCAGGTTCGACCTTCAAGCCGTTTGTGTATGCAACCGGTTTCGAACGCGGGTTCACTCCGGATACGGTTCTCTGGGACATCAAGACGGAATTCTCAACACTCTGTAATCCCGACGGCAAACCAAAGAATCCGGCCGATGATCCGACCAAGGTCTGTTACTCTCCGGGCGAATACGACAACGAATATCCGGGTCCGATGATCGCCCGCTATGCCCTGCCGCAATCGCGCAACATTCCGGCCGTCGAAATGCTCTACCTTGCGGGGATTCCCAACGTTATCAAGACTGCAGAAAGCATGGGTCTGCACGTCGATCGCCCGCAGGAATGCGGTCTCACGCTTGTGCTTGGAGGTTGTGAGGTGACTCTGCTCGATCTCACCAGCGCATACGGCGTATTTGCTAACGACGGCGTCCGCAACG
>DASVLR010000014.1:0-18408 GCA_036384775.1 Minisyncoccota bacterium | reverse complement strand
GTCGATCCCAAAGACATTATGCGTGTTGGCCTGGCGACCAAGCCGTGGCAGGAATGGATCCGTGCCAAGGAAAATGCCGGCAAATACACCTGGACGCTAGCATTGTATGGCACTCCGGCAATGGCAAAGGAAGTCGGTTTGTCACTCGAAGAATATTGGACTGAGATCATCAAAGCGTGCTTCCTTGATAAGAAGAATACGGTCAAAGTTTGGAAGGATCTCTACAAAAAACTAAATATCTACCAGAAGAAGTTCAACACACTCGCGCCAAACGTCGACAAATTCCATGTGAAGGGACCTGATGTCGACCTCTGGATCACGCAGGGTGAGCATCGCAAGTGGATCGGCGGCTCAGGACGCAATATTCCGAGCTTCGAGTTGTTTACGTCGCCTGATTGGAGAGGTACAAACGGCTGGATCAAGTTCAATCAGCCGCTCTATCGCTACGGCAATCTTATTACCGGCATCGAACTCTGGTTTGAAAATGGCAAAGTAGTAAAAAGCACTGCGAAGCAGAACTACAATGTTCTCAAACACATGATAGCCACCGAAAACGCCGACAAGGTGGGCGAGTTTTCACTGACAGACAAGCGTTTCTCACGTATTTCCAAATTCATGGGCGAAACTCTCTTCGACGAAAACGTCGGTGGTCCTCACGGCAATACACATATCGCACTCGGCAGGGCGTATCATGATTGTTATGACGCTGATCCGGCCAAAGTAACCAAGGAAGGCTGGGAAGAGCTTGGCTACAATAACTCGACGGTTCACACCGACATCATTTCGACTGCTCCTCGCACCGTGACCGCACATCTCAAGAACGGTACGACCAAGGTGGTCTACAAGAACGGTCAGTACGTGCTGTAGAACCTACATACCCTCAAAATGGCCGAATTTAGCCAATTTGGGCGTTTTCTGCTAGTATATTCGGCATGAACTCAGCCGAAATACGCAAGCGTTTCTTGGACTTTTTCGCGAAAAATGGGCATGCCATCATCCCATCAGCCTCACTTGTGACTCCTGATGAGAAGGGCATAACAAATGCCACACTCTTTAACACTGCCGGCATGCAGCCGCTTGTTCCATACCTCCTGGGCAAGCCTCATCCGCTGGGCAAGCGTCTCGCTGACTCTCAGAAGTGTATCCGTACCGTCGACATCGATGATATCGGCGACAAGACTCACGCAACCTTTTTCGAGATGCTCGGCAACTGGTCGCTCGGCGACTATTTCAAGAAGGAGGCTATCAACTGGAGCTTTGAACTTCTCACTGACAAGAAGTCCGGTTTTGGTCTCGATCCAAACCGTCTCTATGTGACCGTCTTCATGGGAGACGAGAACGCTCCTCGTGACGAAGAAGCGGCAGACATCTGGAAAGAAGTCTTCAAGAAAAATGGCATTGACTTCGGTGGTGACACCTCGAAGGGTGCTTCCGGCCGTATTTTCTATCTTCCTGCAGCAAAGAACTGGTGGGAAGCAGGTGATAACGGTCCGTGCGGTCCTGATACCGAAATGTTCTATGACGTTTCGAACACATTCAAGGGCAGGACACTGACTCACGCAGAATACGTTCAGGCCGATGACGTCCGCGATGTCGTCGAAGTCTGGAATGATGTGTTCATGCAGTTCGAAAAGAAAGACGGCAAGATCATCGGCAATCTGCCGAAGCCTTCCGTTGATACCGGCGCGGGTCTTGAGCGTCTGACCATGACCATGCAGGGTGTCGACAACATTTTTGATACCGATCTCTTCAAGCCGATCATGGATCTCATGGCCAAGGCCAATAATACGCTTCGTAACAAGCGCATCATTGCAGATCATCTCCGCTCGAGCGTATTCCTTATTGCCGACGGCGTCCGCCCATCCAACACGGACCGTGGCTACATCCTGCGCCGCCTTATCCGCCGCGCTGTCGGATGCACCACCGACAAGAAGCTCGACGAGAAGCGCATCGGCATCATCGTCGACACTGTCGCAGGCATCTACAAAGATTCATATCCATATCTTGGCGAACAATCCGCTGAGATCAAGAAGGTTCTCAACGAGGAATGCACGAAGTTCGCAGAGACGCTCGAACACGGCCTCAAGGAGTTCGAGAAGATCGTTTCTCGCGGTGCAACGAACATTTCAGGCACGGAAGCATTCAATCTCTACCAGAGCTTTGGTTTTCCGATCGACATGACCGTCGAGTTGGCAAAAGAAAAGGGCATTACCGTTGCGACAGCTCAGTTCCAGGAAGAATTCAAGAAACATCAGGACCTTTCGCGTGCCGGTGCAGAACAGAAGTTCAAAGGCGGTCTCGCTGATGCAAATGATCCGCAGGTTGTTCGCTACCATACCGCTACGCACCTGCTCCATCAGGCGCTCCACGACGTATTGGGAGAAGGTGTTGGCCAAAAGGGTTCCAACATCACCGCTGAACGTCTGCGTTTCGACTTCTCATACGGCACAAAGATGACCGATGAACAGAAAAAGCAGGTTGAGGCTATCGTGAACGAAAAAATTGCCGCCCACCTGCCGGTGCAGCAGGTGACATTGCCGCGCGCAGAAGCAGAGAAGACTGGTGCACGTCATTTCTTCGGCGAAAAGTACGGTGAGCAAATTTCCATCTACTTCATCGGTAACGATCTTGCATCAGCATACTCAAAGGAGTTTTGTGGAGGTCCTCACGTGAAGAATACGTCCGAACTTGCCGGCCCCGAAGGCACGTGGAAGTTCAAACTCCAGAAGGAGGAGGCGAGCTCACAGGGAGTGCGAAGGATCAAGGCGGTTTTGGAGTAGAACTGATAGGGAAGTACGAGGTGTAATTGAGACGAGCATTGCCGGAGGCGAGTACCACCTTCGCGGCAGGCAACTATCGAATTAGTGCTCGTATCAATCACACCTCGTACTTTTCGTTTCAGTTTTGCTACAATAGAGCCATGTTCTTCTCGCGCCACCCGGACTCTAAACTCATACTCCTGCTCGAACTCCAAAGCTCGATCGTGCGCGGCTCGCTCGTACTCATGCATCCAACATCCGATACTACTCCCGCCGGAGCGACTGAAGTCCTGTTTGCCGAGTCCCACACTATAGAATATCGGCCTGATGCAACAAGCGAGTACTACATCAAGACAAGCCTCGATACGGTAACTGCCGCGGTCGACACCGCACTCCGCAATCTCTCGATTCTTGCGCAGGACAATCCGGTACCAAAGAAAGTTGATGAGGTGCATTTCGTGCTGTCGTCGCCGTGGGTGATTTCACAGGCAAAAACCGTCTCAATGCAATTTGATAAGGATACGCCCATCACGCCGGATCGTGTTCACAAGATCCTCAGTGATGAACGGGCCGAGGTCAGCCTCGGAGCAAAGACCGAGACGGTTACCATCGAGGAAAAAGTCTTCGACGTACGCCTGAACGGCTATTCAATTTCCGACTGGAAGGGCAAATCCGCCAGAACTCTGGACGTTTCCTACGCACTATCGGTCTCCAGCGCCGAGTCGATCGCCAACCTCAAACATGCGGTTGCACACATTGTCTCCGGCAAGAATGTATCCGTGCATTCGTCATTGTTGTTGCAGTACATTTCATTGCGACTCGCCGCAATACCGGGCGACACCTGCATGCTGGTACATGCGCACGGCGAATTAACGGACATGGTGGTGATCCGTCACGGCATGTGTTCATTCTTCGGCTCATATCCGATCGGTATCAATACGATTATTCGTACATTGGGCGAAATGACCAACAGAAGCCCGCAGGCTGCCGAGTCCGTACTTTCTCTCTACCTCGGCCATCACATGGACGGCCCTGAGGAAACGCGCGCAGGCATGGCCGTCGAAGCCGTGACGGGAAGCTGGACCAACGAACTGCTCGGTCTTGCGGGAGCGATCAGGGTCGCGGGTGATACGACCGCATTCATGCCCCCGCATATTTTTATCATCGCACACGCACATGGAGATTTGTTCGAAGCAGCACTCAAAAAAGTCTTCCCTCAATCAGTCATCGGCACATTGTCCGTGGATATGACAAGAACCTTTACCTCGGCCATCGCCAGTATAGAAAGAAAGTGATAATATAATTACCAAATGCCGCGTCGCGTAGAAGACATAGTTCCGAGTAACCGTCGAACCATTCGTGAAATCGAACCGGCGCCTCGGGCGCGGGCGCGGGCGCGTCGCAGAGCAACGCCCGACAAGGACGAGCGCGAAGAAGACGCGGAAATCAAAGAGATCATTCCGGTCCGCAAGTCAAACAATTCATCTGGAATACGTGTGACGCCTCCGCCGACAGCTGCCGTGTCCCGCATACGCAAGTCCTCGCGCGCCTCAAAAGCTAAGAAGATCGGCGTCGGCATCGTGGTGGCAGTTATCGCCATTGTCGCGGGCACCGCATATATCGCCTCGACCTATTTCTCTCACGCCACCTTTACTATCGTCCCGGTGACAATTCCCATTACCGTGAGCAGCAACACCATCGTCGCCACCGGCACTTCGACTCCGGGCTACATCAGATATCAGATTCTCAAATACAGCGGCGCCGCATCTACAACGCTGCCTGCTGCCGACGGCACGGTCACGTCGACCAAGGCGACCGGCTCAGTTACCTTATTTAACGCATATTCAACTCAGGGCCAGCGACTTATTGCAGGCACTCGTTTTGCGGGCGATAACGGCCTCGTCTATCGTCTGCAGAGCTCCGTCGTCGTGCCGGGATATACCTCCTCAGGCGTAAATCTTTCACCGGGTACTATTCGTGCCACGGTTGTTGCGGACGAGGCAGGTTCACAGTACAACATGGCCAAAAATGACGGAGGTACGGATCTTCGCGTCGTGGCATACAAAGGGGCGCCGCGCTATGACACTATTTACGCAAAAGCATACGGCGGCATGACCGGCGGTTTCGTCGGTACCAAAAAGATCGTACATCCGACACTTCTCGCATCGACAACGGCCGATGTCCAGGCCGCTCTGACCAAGTCACTGGTCGCACAAGCTCTGGCCCACGTTCCGGAGGGTTACGTAAGCTACCCAACCGCCTATAACACCATGTTCAATCCTACCGATGTAGGGGGCAACGACCCAAAGAAGGCGGTCGTGACCGTTTCAGGCACCCTCTACAGCATTATCTTCAAAAAGACGGATCTTGCCGCAAAACTCGCGGGTCAGGACACGGTAGATCGTTTCGGCAAATCTCCATACTCGATCGACGGCATAGAAAATCTGTCGTTCACTATCACCAACCCGAGCACCTTCAGGGCAAGCAAGACAAACACGCTTATCGCTCGATTTTCCGGCAGTCTCACACTGAAGGGTATTGTTCCGGTCTCGGAGTTGACCCACAAACTGGCCGGATTGCCGCTATCCGACACAAGGCCGATATTCGCATCCTATGGCTCAGTTATTGATATATCCAAGAGCTCGGGCGAGCTCTTCCCGTCGTGGGCCGGAGCAGTTCCGAAGGACGAAAAACGCATTACCGTTAACCTCAAGGACGAATAATGCTATAGTATGCGGGGGCATACCCCAGGCAAAAAAGCAGGGAATCACCCTGTATATTGACTATATTTTTGCCTTCTGCTATTATTCTGAAACGCGTTTATACGCACGAATGGATACAGCTCCCAAGCAAATTAATACAGTAACCGGTACCGTTGTAGAAACGTTGCCGGATACGCTCTTCCGCGTTTCGATTCAAGGTACTGATACGATTGTTCTCGCGTACCTCGCAGGTAAGATGAGGATGAACCGCATCCGTGTCTTGATCGGAGACAAGGTGGAGCTCGTGCAGGATCCTTACGGAGGTCGTGCCCGAATAGTAAAGCGTCTGTAATCCGTACTATTTTTATTTTATCAAGCCATGAAAGTCCGAGCTGCAGTTAAGCGTATCTGCCCGAAGTGCAACGTCGTTCGTCGCGGCGGTTATGTGTATGTCACCTGCAAGTCAAACCCGAGGCACAAACAGCGCCAGGGTTAATATTTTCCGAACGATCACACCATCATGCGTATTTTAGGTATTACACTCCCGGAGAATAAGCGAATCGAATTCGCACTCACCGCGCTCTACGGCATCGGTCCGTCACGCGCAAAGAGCATTCTCCTCCAGACCAAGATCGATCCGTCGATCAAGGCAAAGGACATCACTGTCGATCAGGAGAACGCTATCAGGAAGATTATCGAGACCTTCCGCATCGAGGGTGACCTCAAGCGTGAGGTTGCTTCAAACATCAAGCGTCTCAAGGATATCAAGGCATACCGTGGCATTCGCCATCAGCGCCATCTCCCGGTAAACGGCCAGCGCACCAAGACCAACTCTCGTACCGTCCGCGGTAACGTCCGTAAGACTATGGGATCGGGTCGCCGTAAGGAAGAAAAGACATAACATAACACCATGGGAAAGAAGCGTATTGTAACAACTCAGGGCGAGGGAGCAGCCGCACAAAAAGCTCCCGGGGCGGGATCGAAGAAGCGTGTCGATGGCGGTATTTTGCACGTCGAATCGACGTACAACAACACCAAGGTTCTCCTTACTGACAAGCAGGGCAACGCACTCATGTGGGGCTCGGCAGGCGGCGCGGGCTTCCGCGGTGCCAAGAAGGGTACTCCGTTCGCGGCAGCCAAGGTCGGCGAGACTCTCGCAGCCAAGGCAGCAGAAATTGGTCTCAAGGAGATCGATGTTGTCGTGAAGGGCGTCGGCTCGGGTCGCGAGTCAGCTATTCGCGGTTTCATTTCGAAGGGTGTCGTTATCAGCTCGATCAAGGATGCAACTCCGGTTCCGTTCAACGGTCCGCAGCCTAAGAAGCCGCGCCGCGTGTAATCACTTCATTATTTAATCACCATGCAAATCGGCCCACGATACAAGAAAGCTCGCTACCTCGGTACGCCTGTGTTCCGCAAGACACAGACGCAGAAGTTCGCTATGCGCTCTCAGAGCAAGCAGAAGACCGGCAAGCGCCGCTCGGCAAAAAGCGAATACGGCCGCCAGATGCTCGAAAAGCAGAAGGCACGTTTCAGCTACGGTGTATCGTCAGGCCAGTTCACCAACTACGTGAAGTCTGCTCTCCAGACCAAGGGTGACAACACCAAGAACCTCGTTCGTCTCCTCGAAGGACGTCTCGACAACGTTATCGTCCGCGCCGGCTTCGCTCCGACTCGCTCGGCAGCACGCCAGATGGTCTCGCACGGCCACATCACCGTGAACGGCAAGAAGAACAACATTCCGTCATTCCAGGTTGAGCCGGGTATGACGGTTGGCATCCGCGAGGGTTCCAAGAAGAAGACGGTCTTCGCAAAGCTCGACGAGGAGGTCAAGGCAACCAAGTCACCGGCATGGCTTACGGTTGATCTCGAGAAAAAGCAGATTGCGATTGCAGGCGAGCCGACGGCAGATTCGACGGACCTTTTGTTCGATATCCAGTCGGTGTTGGAGTTCTACACCCGCTAGACATTCGTAACTTTTTAATTTATAATTTATTATCCTTTTTAACGTTTAACTAATACTATGACCCACGACATCGTACTCCCATCAAAGCCGAAGATCGTGCGCGAGGAAGGTTCGAGCGGCGTATACGAGATTGACGGCCTCTATCCTGGTTACGGCCATACGCTTGGTAACTCACTCCGCCGCATCGTTTTGTCGTCTCTCCAGGGCGCAGCAGTAACCCGCGTCAAGATTGCAGGTGTCGATCACGAATTCTCGACCATTGCCGGTGTTCAGGAAGACGTTATTACCATCCTTCTCTCGCTCAAGCGCCTCCGCATCCGCATGACCGGCGACGAGCCTGTTACCTTGACCCTCAAGGCATCTGGTGCAAAGACCGTTACCGCAAAGGACATCGAAGCTCCTGGTCAGGCTGAGATCCTCAACCCGGACCTCCACATTGCAACTCTTTCAGACAAGAGCGCATCGCTCGAGATCGAAATGACCGTCGAGAAGGGCCTCGGTTATGTTCCGAAGGAGAACCTCCAGAAGGAGCGTGTTGAGATCGGCACTATTACTCTTGACGCCGCTTTCACTCCGATCCGCCGTGCAAACTACGAAGTCGAGAACATGCGTGTCGGCGATCGCACAGATTTCAACCGCCTCCGCATCTCAATCGAGACCGACGGTACAATTTCACCGCGCGAAGCTCTCGAGTCTTCGATCCGACTCATGATCGACCAGCTCAAAGCAGTTGTTGGTTTCGTCGAGAAGGATGAGCCGAAGGAAGAGCCGGTTTCAATCGAGTCTTCAGCAACGGAGTCAGACGAGACCAAGCTTCCGAAGGAGCTCGATACCGAACTCCTCAAGACCCGCATCGATGCACTCGATCTTTCGAGCCGCACCGTCAAGGCTCTGACCAACGCCAATATCCGCACCCTCGGCGGTCTCGCCAGGAAGAAGGAGTCAGACATCATGGATGTTGACGGACTTGGTGCAAAGGGCATGCAGGAGATCAAGAAGCTCCTTGCAGGCTACGGCATCGTCCTCAAACAGTAATCATTCATCATTATTTTAATTTACTAACATGCGCCACCACTCAAACGTCAAGAAATTCGGAAGGGAGAAAAACCAGAGGCACGCTCTCATGCGTTCTTTGGCGCGCAACCTCATCCGCGACAACGAGATCCAGACCACGGCTGCTAAGGCCAAGGCTCTCCGCCCGTATGTCGAGAAGCTCGTCACCAAGGCAAAGACCTCAACGGTCGCTTCACGCCGCCTTGTTGATTCGAAGCTCATGGGTGCAACCGAGACCAGGAAGCTCTTCACCGAGATTGCTCCGAAATATGCTGACCGCAAGGGTGGTTATACCCGCATCGTAAAACTCCCGAACCGCGATCTCGATGGTGCCCCGATGGCTCTCATCTCATTCGTGTAATATCACCATCACTACCATGAAATTCACCATCGACGCACAGGGAAAGAAGATCGGCCGCGTAGCAGCAGCTGCAGCAGCTCGTCTCATGAACAAGCACTCAGCTTCGTTCACCAAGAACACGGTCGCAACCGACCAGGTTGAGATCATCAACGCTTCTAAGACCGACATGTCGGCCAAGAAGAAGCAGAACGACACCTATGTTACCTACACCGGTTATCGCGGCGGTCTCAAGTCTGAGACCCTCGGCGAGCTCATCGAGCGCAAGGGCATGAAGGATGTCTACATTCGCGCTATTGAGCGCATGATCCCGAGGAACAAGCTCCACACCCCTCGCATGAAGAACCTCATCATCAAGGATTAATACTTTTATTATCAACACCATGAACGCAACTACCAGCAAGTCAAAATATTTCGAGGCTGTCGGTCGCAGGAAGACCGCTACGGCACGCGTCCGCCTCCACCCGGCCAAGGATTTCAAGTACGAGGTCAACGACCGCGCATTTGAGGATTACTTCCCGGTCAAGGAAATGCAGCTCACCGTTGCCGAGGCATTTGCTGTCGGCAAGCCGGCAGAGAAGTTCCACGTGACCGCAAAGATCACCGGTGGCGGCATCTCGGCACAGGCTGAAGCACTCCGACACGGTATCGCACGCGCCCTCATGGTGTACGATCTCAACCTCCGCGGCGGCCTCAAAAAGGCAGGTCTCATCGAGCGTGATGCTCGCGCAAAGGAGCGCCGCAAGTTCGGTTTCAAGAAGGCCCGCAAGTCTCCTCAGTGGGCGAAGCGCTAGTCTCGAATACTGTTCAAAAGGCCCCGACAAGGGGTTTTTTGTTACATAAACAAAAGCCGGACTCACAGATGTGAACCGGCATGGAAAATCGTGTAGCAATCGTAGACGACGTCAGAGATTGCTCGGGAATCCGCAGTAGCTCGGAAATGGGTTACCGAGCGGGAAGCCTTGGGTAGCAGCGTAAGGTAATAAACCGTTGCTGGACATAGCAAGTATCGAACGACGGGCCGTGGCAGGACGAGCGCGTCCGTTAGTTCCATTGCTGGTCGTACGCTTGGAGCGGGCGGAGCGAGGAGCGCGTGGCGTGTGGGATTTTTTGAGGCACATAATAGATCGGGGCTGGATATAGCATAAAAGACATAGCCACATATAGCAACATGGTACTGTGCAAAAAGCGCCCCACCGAGTGGCAGGGCGCTGAAGGAAAATGAACGGGGTGGGGCTAAACCGTTTTAACCAGCAGAGAAGGCGGTGGCGCCCGCGGTGTGCTGATCTTCGATGACGATCGTGCCACCGGAGAGACGCTCCAGGCGATCGGCGAGCTCGTGGCCTTCCTTGCGCAGGACGGTCACAACGTGCTGCATTCCGCCGACGATGATGGTCGCGATCGTATCGAGCAGCAGCTTCGTATTTTTGGGCGACCGCTTGATCGCCTCGACGATGCGCGACGCGAGCCCGCGATTGCCGTAGAGGTAGTGCAGATTGCCGGCCTTCCTGCGAATGAGATCGTCTTCCGACGAAATCATCTCGCGGTGGACGGGGTAAAGCGTGTCCCGGAGGAGCTGCTTCACACTGTTGACCACCTTCTTGCTGATGGGGCCGCGACGCGATTCAACCAGGGCGAGTATCCGTTGAGGTAATGTCTGGAACGACATGGTACTAATGCAACGCTAACGTGGTTTATATTCAGTTTTGAAATAACGGGAGCCAGGTGGGCCCCGTCATGACAAAGTTCATTAGTAGATTACCATGCTTATTTAATACTGTCAAAACCTGATCGGTGGATATGTAACCGTCATTTGATCGACCCGCCTTTTTCGTTTATGATGCATCTACTATGAAAAACGATGCAGCAAACAACCAAAACGACGACATTTCCATCGATCTCGACGCAGATCGCGACGATTCGGTCGTAGGCGAGGAGAATGCCGCAGAAACTATTAAGAAGCTTCGCGAGAAGCTCAAAAGGGCCGAGGCAGAGAAGACCGAATACCTTACCGGCTGGCAGCGTGCCAAGGCGGACCTTATCAATGCCCGCAAGCGTGACGAGGCAGACCGCGCAGATTTCACCAAGTATGCCAACGAGCGCCTCATCGAAGAGCTCATCCCGACGCTCGAGAGCTTTGATCTTGCCATGGGTAACAAGGAAGCATGGGAAAAGGTAGACAAGAACTGGCGTATGGGTGTCGAATACATTTATTCGCAGCTCAAAAAGGCGCTGTCGGATGCAGGTCTCGTCGAGATCAATCCGCTCGGCCAGCCATTCGATCACGCACGTGATGAGGCCGCTGAATATATCCCTGTCACCGATGAATCACAGCACAACAAGGTTGTCGCAGTCATTCAGAAGGGCTATACTCTCAATGGAAAGGCAATGCGTCCGCCGAAAGTGAAAGTTGGTGAGTTCAAAAAATAAAAAGCGGCACCTGCAGAGGCACCGCGGAAGAAGAGGCAGACTGAAATTTTTAGGCTGCTGCCTTGAGTGAGAGGTCGATTACCAGGAAGACTCCAGACGGGATTCGAGCTTCATCTGAAGGAAACGGGAGCGGCACCGCATCGTTGGCATCCGCAGACCACAGGATTTTGATATCCGGCGGCATAGCGCGGGCGGCACGAGGGAAGCCCCGTTTCCTCAATTCATCTCGGATCTGACCCAAAGTCGCCGGGCACCGAACCTCAAAAAGAGCGACGGAATTCATGGCTGCATATATTACTCTCACATTCAGAGTTGTATGACAAGCTGATCGATAACGCATCAAAACTCTTGACTGATATGTAGTTCTGGTATAATCAGAAACGTAATGCTTACCCCTTATTTACAGTCACAATTCGTCGAAAAGATCCTGACTGACGTCAACGGACGCCAGTTTAAGGCGCTTTTCCTCGTCTCACTTGTAAATGAGAAAGTCTCAGCACGCCTCGTCTCGCTCCAGATTATCTCGCCGAAATGCCTCGCTATCGAAGGCGCTATTTCGCAGGAAGTATTTTTCCTTCCTTCATATACTTCGCACGAAGCAGTCGAAACTCCATACATTGCATCAGTAGCCCCATTTGTTTCTCCATACTTCGATCTCGACATCTTTTTGAGTACGCAACCAACGCGTGCTCCCGCTCACAGGTAACTACCGTTCCATACGTCTAACTGTTATGAGCAGTTTTGGCGTCTTTATTCATGTGTGTTTTGTGCCTATCTTACTAACTGAATATAACTATTTATGTCCAAAATTATCGGTATAGACCTCGGTACGACATTCTCGGCAGTGGCCGTGATGGAAGCAGGCTCGCCTCGCGTCCTCGAAAATGCAGAGGGTGCACGCACGACTCCGTCCATCGTCGCCCAGTCCAAGACCGGTGAGCGTCTCGTCGGCCTTCTTGCGAAGCGCCAGGCGGTGACCAACCCGAAGAATACGATTTATCAGATTAAGCGCTTCATGGGCCACAACTTCGATGAGCCCGGAGTGCAGTCAGACCTCAAGAACGTCCCGTTCGAGGCCCGCAAGGCAGCAAACGGCGGCGTGGAGGTCAATCTCTCAGGCAAGTGGATGAGGCCGGAAGAGGTCTCCGCCATGATCCTCCAGAAGCTCAAGGCGGACGCGGAAGCGCGCCTTGGCGAAAAGATCACGGAAGCCGTCATCACGGTTCCGGCATATTTCAACGACTCGCAGCGCCAGGCAACCAAGGATGCCGGCCAGATCGCCGGTCTCGACGTGAAGCGCATCATCAACGAGCCGACCGCAGCCGCTCTCGCATACGGCTTCAACAAAAAGAAGAACGAGAAGATCGCCGTGTTCGACTTCGGTGGTGGTACCTTCGATATCTCAGTCCTCGAAGTGGGAGATGACGTCATCGAAGTGAAGTCGACCGACGGTGACTCACACCTCGGCGGCCGTGACATCGACGCAAAGATCGTCGCATGGCTCGCAGACGGCTTCGCAAAAGAGAACGGCATCGACCTCCGTAAGGATCCGCTCGCGCTCCAGCGCCTGGATGAGGCCGCAGAAAAGGCAAAGATCGAGCTTTCGACCGCAATGCAGACCGAGGTGAACATCCCGTTCATTTCGTCAGGCACTGATGGTCCAAAACACCTTCTTGTCACCCTTACTCGCGCAAAGCTCGAAGAGCTCTGCCAGGAATTTATCGACCGCGCAGTCATGATCTCAAAGCGTGCTATCGATGCGTCTCCGTTTAAGATCGGTGAGATCAATGAGGTCGTGCTCGTCGGCGGTCAGACCCGCATGCCGGCACTTCAGAACGCAGTGAAATCGCTATTCGGTAAAGATCCTCACATGGGCGTGAATCCCGATGAGGTGGTTGCGGTGGGCGCCGCTATCCAGGGAGGTATCCTTGGTGGCGAGGTACGTGATGTGTTGCTTCTCGATGTGATTCCGTTGTCTCTCGGTATCGAAACTCTTGGTGGCGTCGCGACCAAGCTCATCGAAAAGAACACGACCGTTCCTACCCAGCGTTCGCAGGTGTTCTCAACTGCAGCCGACAACCAGACCTCAGTGGAGATTCATATTACTCAGGGTGAGCGCGCCCTCTCAGCCGACAACAAGTCGCTCGGCCGCTTCATCCTCGATGGTATTCCGCCGGCTCCGCGCGGTATGCCGCAGGTCGAAGTGACCTTCGATGTCGATGCCAACGGCATTCTCAATGTGACCGCTAAAGACAAGGCATCAGGCAAGGCAAACTCTATCAAGATCACCGCATCATCCGGTCTCTCAAAGGACGAGGTTGAAAAGATGAAGCAGGAAGCTGCTAAGCACGAGGCAGAAGACAAGGCTAAGCATGCAACTATCGAGGCCAAGAACATCGCTGAGCAGCTCATCTACACTTCAGAGAAGGCTCTCAAGGACGCTGGCGACAAGGTTCCGACAGACGTAAAGAAGGGAATTGAGGAAAAGATCACAGCCCTCAAGTCAGCCAAGGACGCGACACCGATGAACCAGGATGCAGTTAAGTCAGCTACCGAAGCTCTCTCGACTGAGATCCAGAAAATCGGTCAGTTCATGAATCAGAATGCGGCCGGCGGACAGCCAGGTGCTCAGAGCACAAACCCGGGTGCCGGATCAAACGACCAGCAGGGCGGTCAGAACGGACAGGATGGTGTAAAGGACGCTGAGTTCAAGGAGAAGAAATAAGTCCAAGCTCACTCGTAGTTCCTGACAAATAAAAAACGACCCTCGTAGTTCTCCTGAGTACGACTGTTATGAGCAATGGTATTCGGGGGAACAAACGAGGGACGTTGAATAGCGTCCAAAAAAATTATTAGCAGAGTCAAAACCTAGACCGCATGAAAGATTATTACAAAACACTGGGAGTAGAGAAGAACGCCTCCGCTGAAGACATCAAAAAAGCCTTCAGGAAGCTGGCACATCAGTACCACCCGGACAAAACCAAAAACGATCCCGCTTCGGCTCAGAAATTCAAAGAAGCCAGCGAGGCGTATTCGGTGTTGTCCGATCAGACCAAGCGCGCAAACTACGACCGCTTCGGTTCTGCAGGTCCGGGTATGGGAGGAGGTGCGGGTGGTTATGGCGGCTTCGATCCAAACAACATGGGCGGTTTTGACTTCTCGGGCTTCGCCAACGGACAAGGCGGTGTCGAGTTTGATCTGGGAGACATTTTTGGCGACATTTTTGGCGGCGGCAGGCGCACACATTCGCGCCAGCAGCGAGGCGAAGATATTTCTGTCGATATTGAAATGTCATTCGAGGAGTCGATCTTCGGAGTTGAGCGCGATATCACCGTAAGCAAGATGGCTCAGTGTCTCACGTGTCACGGCAATGGCGCAGAGCCGGGCAGCGGTCTTGATACCTGTAAGACCTGTCACGGCAAAGGTATCATCAATGAGCAGCGCCGTTCCTTTATGGGAGTCTTCAACACCCAGCGCGTCTGTGATACCTGTCACGGCCGGGGACAGATACCGAAAAAGCCGTGTCACACCTGTCACGGCAAGGGTATCCATGAGCGCCAGCAGGAGTTTACCGTGAAGATGCCGGCGGGCATCGAAAATGGCGAGATGGTCCGCCTGTCAGGCATGGGAGAGGCGGTTGCGAGCGGTGCGGCGGGTGATATGTACGTCCGCGCTCACGTAAAGTCACATCCGTACATCAGGAAACAGGGACAGGACCTTGTTTCGGATCTCAAGATCAAACTGACCGATGCCATTGCCGGAGCGGATGTTCCGTTCAAGGCGCTCGGACCGGATGGCGAGATTGCGATTGTCATTCCGGAGGGTACGAATACCGGCGACGTCCTGCGTGTTCGCGGCAAGGGCGTTCCCAATGACCGTAACAAGAGGGGTGATCTGCTCGTCCGTATAGCAGTGGATATGCCTAAAAAGCTCTCAAAAACCGCCAGGAAGGCCGTCGAGGAGCTCAGAAGTGAGGGTTTGTAGTAGAACTATGCGTGGAAAAGAGCCTGTAATTACTATGTTAAACTAACTGCATGTCCATATTTTCATTCATTAAAAGCCACGCTGTGTTGGCCGGTACGGTTGCTGTTGTCGCAGTAGCCGGCGGTGTCATCGCAGGTCGTGTCTCATCCCGCGAAGCAGCCGTAGTCGCAGCGGATACCAATACAAAGCACGTTTCGCTGGTCGAGGCCGATTCATTTAGAACTGACTCGGATATCGTCTCAGTTGACGGTGTCGTTCAGTCCGTTTCGCAGGTAGACCTCAAGAGCCAAATTTCAGGACCGATTACCTCGGTCATGGTATCGCTCGGCGACACCGTCAGGGCAGGTCAGACGCTGGTTGAACTTTCAAACGCAGACATTCGCGCACAGCTTGAACAGGCCAAGCTGTCCGTGTCGGCCGAAGGTATTTCGCTCGATTCGGCTCGCAAATCAGCACTCGATGCTATCACCGACAGTTTCCTCAAGGCGGACGAGGCAATCCACACTCAGATCGACCCGCTCCTGCTCAACAACACGGGCACTACGATCCAGCTTTCCAACTTTGACACCGATCCGGTGCACTATCAGCAGAGCATCGTTGCGGCACGTTCGGACCTCACCAACGTGTTTGCATCGTGGAATGCAAATATTCAGAACCTCGGTAGCAGCCCGACAGATCCGAAGCTGACCGAAGCATTGCATCTCGCAGAAAAGAACGTACAGCTTGTTCAGAACCTGCTCGATCAGATCGTCCGTATTCTGAACAATGCAGCAACCATCATTTCGCCGTCTGACGCAGCAACGATCGGTACCTGGAAGGCCACTGTCACCGGTGCACGCGCATCGATTACGGGTGTTTCTTCGAGCCTTATCGCCGCAGACAAGGCCTTCTCAACGACGCTCGTGACCCAGGGCGGCGTCGGTGCATCACCATCAACGGTCGCGCAATCGACGGTCAAAAATCTTGAGGCTCAGCTCGCCAAGACGATCATCACCTCACCAATTTCGGGCAGGGTAGCAGCCTTGCCGCTCCGCTCGGGTGAATTCGCGGCACCGGGCACGCTCATCGCCACTGTCGTTGGTCCTGAGGGACTCCAGGTGGACGCCTTTGCCAGCGCAGAGGACATTGCCCGCATCTCCCGCGGCTCAGTCGTTTCGATTGGCGGTATAGCCACCGGCACCGTCTCTCTCATTTCTCCGTCAGTCAATCCGCTCAACAAAAAAGTCGAAGTCAAAATCCTCGTTCAGAACTCAGATAAGTCAGCACTCGTCATCGGTCAGACCGTAAATGCACACATTACCGCAACTCCGCTGACACAGGGCGACTCATCTGCAACGGGCAGGGCAACATACCGCTTGCCGATCCAGAACGTGAAGATCGTCCCGGGACATGCATATGTCTTTACCGTGGATGCCGATTCCAAACTTGTGAGGCATGAAGTAACACTCGGAACTGTAACCGGCGACTTTGTCGAAATTACCAGCGGCATGACTCCGGGCATGAAGATCGTCTCACCTGTCTATGAACTTGAGGACGGCCAGACTGTCATCACCGACTAGTAGCACATACATGGATAAACAACAGCGCGAACAATCCTCCGACAGCCGCTATCTGGAGCGCCTGACGTTCAGGCCCGAGCTCCGCAATATGTGGCTCAACTTCTTCGTCACCAACTTCCGCGTGGTGATCCTGCTCATTCTCGTTGTCACCGCCTGGGGTCTGTATTCATTCTTCACGCTTCCGCGCGAATCAAATCCGGAAGTGAAAATTCCGATTGCCATTGTGACAACCCCGTATCCGGGTGCGTCGCCGTCTGATGTGGAGGAATTTGTGACCAAGAAGATCGAGACGAAACTCTCCGGTCTCAAGGGCCTTGAGAAGATAACGTCGAACTCCTACAACTCGATCTCATCAATCCAGGTCGAGTTCGATGCAAATCTGCCGACATCGGAAGCCATCCGCGATCTTCGCGACAAGGTTGCTGACGCCAAGCCGGATATTTCGACCGACGCCAAAGACAGCATCGTTACCGAAATCTCACTCGATGATGCACCGATCTGGTCTATCTCGATCACCGGTCCGTATGACGGCTTTACGCTCCACAGCTATGCAGAGCAGATCCAGGACGAACTCGAGAAAATTCCCGGCGTGCGCGAGATCAGCATTTCTGGAGGCGACGTCCGCCAGTATGAGATCGCATATCTCGCGGATCGTCTGACCTTCTACGGTCTCAACGTCACTCAGGCCAATCAAGCCATTCTCGGCGCGAACCTAGCTATTCCTGGCGGCAACTTCGAACAGGGTTCATTTACGTTCCCAATCCGTGCAGACGCGCGTTCGACCGATGTGGAGGGTATTTCCAATATTCCGATCACCCATACCGACAGTGGAGCAACCATCTACCTCCACGATGTCGCCAACGTTCGTGAGACCGCCGTCAAAAAGACGACGTACTCGCGCCTCTCCGTAAATGGTTCCGAGCCGCGCAACTCGGTGAGCTTGTCGCTCATCAAGCGTCAGGGAGCATCCGTCCTCGACACTGTTGACGAGGCCAAGAAAACCGTCGACAAGACCATCGCTTCGTTCCCGCCGGGCATTACCTACAACGTCAGCATGGACATGGCTGCAGAAGTGAAGAAGAGCTTTGACCAGCTCTCGCACGACTTCTTGATCACCGTCATCCTCGTGGCCGGCATCTTGTTCCTTATTGTCGGTCTCAAGGAGGCATTCGTGGCTGGTCTCGCCATCCCGCTCGTGTTCTTCGTCTCATTCGGCGTCCTCAAGTTGATGGGCATCACCCTTAACTTCTTGTCGTTGTTCTCGCTTATCCTGGCACTCGGTCTCCTTGTGGACGACGCCATTGTGGTGGTGTCGGCAACCAAGCAGTACCTCAATACGGGTAAATTCACACCGGAGGAGGCGGTTCTTCTCGTGCTCAATGACTTCAAATGGGTGCTGACCACGACGACGCTCGCAACCGTCTGGGCATTCCTGCCGCTCCTGTTCTCGACGGGCATCGTCGGTCAGTATCTCCGCTCGATCCCGATCACGGTCTCGATCACGCTCGTGGCGTCGCTCTTTATCGCACTCATGATCAACCACCCGCTCGCAGCGGTGCTCGAGCGTATCCGCCTGACCAAGCGCTTCTTCTACCTCATT
>DASVLR010000013.1:0-7097 GCA_036384775.1 Minisyncoccota bacterium | reverse complement strand
TTGCGGTGTTGAGTGCGGTGTCAGTGAGACCCTTACGTGAACCGTGAGTGGTGATGAAGTATTCGATCGGAGTGAGACCTTCCTTAGCGCATGAAAGCACCGGGAATTCGATGGTTTCACCTGAGACCGACGCGATGAGACCCTTCATACCTGCCATGATGGTGATCTGCGAGAGCGAACCACGGGCACCTGAGGTGACCATGTCGTACACCGGACCCATCTTGTCGAGCGTCTCCGGGATGAGCTTTTCGACCTGGCCCTTTGCACCCTGCCAGATGTCGACGTGCTTCCTGATGCGCTCTTCTTCGGTGAGGAGACCGTCGTTGAACTGTGACGTGACGATGTCTGCCTGATTCTTGGCTGCCTTGATCACGTCGTACTTAGCCGGCGGGATCATGATGTCATCGATACCCCAGGTCGTACCTGAATAGGTGGCGTAACCGAAACCGAAGGTCTTCACGCGGTCGAGAACCGGAGCAATGTTATCTGCGCCGTATTTGACGATCATGTCGTCAGCGATACCTGAGAGCTTCTTGCGGTTGATCTCGTCGTTCATGTAGGCATAATCCTCCGGAAGAACATCGTTGAAGAGAATGCGACCGACGGTGGTCTCGAAGAGCTTGCCGTTGAACTTGGCAAACTTCTCGCGAGCCGGCGGAAGAACCTTGATCTTCGCGCGGAGGTCGATATCACCGAACTGCTGTGCGAGCACTGCTGCATTCGGAGACTCGAAGTACTTGCCTTCGCCCTTTGCGCCCGGAACCATTTTGGTCACCCAGAAGCAACCGAGATTGATATCGAGCATCTTGTTGGTAACGGTCGGATCACCGGAACCAGGCTTCATAGTGTTCCTGTTTGAAGCCATGATCTCGCGTGCTTCCATCTGAGCTTCCTCTGAAAGCGGGACGTGAACTGCCATCTGGTCACCGTCGAAGTCTGCGTTGAAGGCAGTACAGACGAGCGGGTGCACCTGGATAGCGTTACCTTCGATGAGGATCGGCTGGAAGGCCTGGATACCGAGGCGGTGGAGGGTCGGTGCGCGGTTGAGGAGCACATACTTACCCTTGATCACCTCTTCGAGGATTTCCCAGACTTCCTTGGCACCATCATCGATGAGACGGTTAGCACCGCGGATGTTGTAGGCCAATTCCCTCTTGAGGAGGCCTGAAATAACGAACGGGCGGAAGAGCTCGAGCGCCATATGCTTCGGAAGACCGCACTGGTCGAGGCGGAGCTCCGGACCGACGACGATCACTGAACGGCCCGAGTAGTCCACGCGCTTACCGAGGAGGTTCTGGCGGAAGAGACCGCGCTTTGACTTGAGCGAGTCAGAGAGCGACTTGAGCGCACGCTTCTCACGAGCGAGTGCTGCCGCACCTGCCGATGATGAGTGGCGGATCGAGTTATCGATGAGGGCATCAACTGCTTCCTGGAGGATGCGCTTCTCGTTGCGGAGAATGACTTCCGGAGCGTTGATCTCCTTGAGTTTCAAGAGACGGTTGTTGCGGTTGATGACGCGGCGATAGAGGTCGTTGACGTCCGAGGTTGCATAGCGGCCGCCATCAAGAGCAACCATCGGGCGGAGACCCGGCGGAATAACCGGAATGCGGATGAGGAACATCCACTCCGGACGAACCTTGGCCTTGATCATCTGCTTTACGAGCGAGAGGCGCTTCGAGATCTTTTCGCGATCTGCCGAACCTGCCTCGCCATGCGCTGCTTCGAGTTCCTTCTGGAGCTTCTCGAGGTCGATCTTCTTCAAAAGGTCGAAGATCGCTTCTGCACCGATGGCTGCCTCGAAGAAGGCACCGTACTTCATGGCGTACTTGTGATACGTCATTTCATCCATAACGAAGCCCGGGACAATCGATTCGATTTCGCGGCGCGCATTGAGGACGAGTTCCTTGAGAGCCTCCTTGGTCTTGTCGTCGTTGGCGGTCTTAACCTTGTTCTTGTATTCGGCGTCGAGATCCTTGAGGAAATTGTTCTTCTCGGACTCGGTGACCTTGGTCACGATATAGCCTGCGAAATAGACGACTTTCTCGAGATCCGAAGTAGTCATGCCGAGAATGAGACCGATGCGTGACGGAACCGAGCGAAGGAACCAGATGTGTGAGACCGGGGTTGCGAGTTCGATGTGGCCCATGCGCTCGCGGCGAACGATCGAGCGGGTGATTTCGACGCCGCACTTCTCACAGACGATGCCCTTGTAGCGGATACCGCGGTACTTACCACAGTAACACTCATAGTCACGGTCCGGACCGAAGATGCGCTCGTCGAAGAGACCGCTCTTTTCTGAACGCTGGGTACGATAGTTGATGGTTTCCGGCTTGGTAACTTCGCCGAATGACCACTCGAGAATCTTCTCAGGTGATGCAAGCGAAAGCTTCACTGCATCGAACTGCTGAGGATCCATCGACTTTTTCATGGTGTTGGTTGTAGACATGGTAGTGATGATGGTGATTATTCCTCAGTAACGACTGACGGCTTGCTGGTAAGCTCGACGTTGAGTGCGAGACCGCGGAGGGTCTTCAGGAGGACATTGAACGAGGCCGGGAGATTCGGGACGCGCATCTTTTCACCCTTCACGATCGCATCGAAGGTCGCTGAGCGACCGACGATATCGTCTGACTTCACCGTGAGAATTTCACGGAGGGTGTGAGCTGCACCGTGACCGAGGAGTGCCCAGACTTCCATTTCACCGAAGCGCTGACCGCCACCCTGTGCCTTACCACCGAGCGGCTGCTGGGTGATGAGCGAGTATGGACCGATCGAACGCATGTGGATCTTGTCTTCCACCATGTGGTGCAGTTTGAGGATATACATGTAACCGACTGCGATCGGAGCTGCGAAGTAATCGCCGGTGCGACCATCGCGGAGCTTCATCTTGCCGGTGGTGTCGAAACCTGCCTTCTTGAGCTCTTCCTTGACCTCAGCATCCGTTGCGCCGGTGAACGGCGGGACGATTGCCTGGTAGCCAAGTGCGTTTGCCGCAAGACCGAGGTGGAGTTCGAGAATCTGACCCAGGTTCATACGTGACGGCACACCAAGCGGCGTGAGGATCACATCGATCGGACGGCCGTCTTCCATGAACGGCATTTCTTCTTCAGGGAGAATCTTTGAGATAACACCCTTGTTACCGTGACGACCTGCCATCTTGTCACCGACTGAAATGTTACGGACTTCAGCGACTTCGATGTAGATCTTCTTGATGATGCCTGAATCGAGCTTGTCACCCTTTTCGCGTGAGAAGACCTTCACTGAAATGACGCGACCGCGCTTGCCGTTTTCCATGCGCTTCGAGGTGTCCTTCACATCGCGGGCCTTTTCACCGAAGATCGAGCGGAGAAGACGCTCTTCCGGCGTGAGCTGTGTTTCACCCTTCGGAGAGATCTTACCGACGAGGATGTCGCCCGGGCGGACTTCCGCACCGATGCGGACGATACCTTCCTCCGTGAGGTTCTTGAGCTTAGCTTCTGAAACGTTCGGGATATCACAGGTCGTCACTTCCGGACCAAGCTTGGTCTCGCGGACGTTCACGACGAACTCTTCGATGTGGACCGATGACCACTTCGAATCCTTGACGACGCGCTCTGAAAGGATGATTGCGTCTTCGTAGTTAGAACCGGACCATGACATGAAGGCCACGAGTGCGTTGTGACCGAGTGCCATCTGGCCCGCATCAGAGGTTGAGGTATCCGCCATGACCTGACCCTTCTTGACCTTGTCGCCGACTGAAACAACCGGGCGCTGGTGGAAGGCGGTGAAGCCGTTGGTACGCTGGAAGCGGATGAGCTTGTATTCATGCTTCTTGCCTGACTTCGCACCATGGAAAACGATGTGGTTTGCGTCGACAGCGACGATCTCACCTGCTTCCGGAGCAACGATGATACGACCGGTGTCGAGAATTGCCTTCTCTTCCATGCCGGTAGCGACGAACGGTGCCTCAGGAATAAGACATGGGGTGGCCTGGCGCAACATGTTCGATCCCATCAATGCGCGGTTTGCGTCATCGTGGTTCACGAACGGGATAAGCGAAGTAGCGATCGAGAATGCCTGGTTCGTAGCGACGTCGATATAGTCGACTTCCTTTGCCTTGGCAAGAGCCGGCTTGCCGTTCTGACGGACTTCGATGTCTTCATTGATAAGTGTGCCGTCTTCCGTGCGAGGAGTTGCAGCGTGCGCGATGCGGAAGTTCTCTTCCTCAACTGCGTTCATGTAGACGATTTCGCTGGTGATCTTGCCGTTGACGACCTTTGCGTACGGGGTCTCGATCATACCGAAGTCATTGAGACGTGCGTATGCGGTGAGGCGAAGCACAAGACCGATGTTCGGACCTTCCGGAGTGTGGATCGGACAAAGGCGGCCGTAGTGAGACGGGTGCACGTCGCGGACTTCGAAGCCTGCGCGCTCGCGTGAGAGACCGCCGGGACCAAGTGCGGTGAGCGTACGGAGGTTTTCGATTTCACCGAGGGTGTTCGTCTGTTCCATGAACTGCGAAAGCTGGTTCGTGGTGAAGAACTCCTTGATGCGGGCCTGGAGCGGACGCGGGTAAATAAATGAGACCGGGAGGGTGACATCAGGATCGATGGTCGACATCTTGTCCTGAATGTTGCGCTTCATCTGAGAGAGACCGAGGCGGACGCGCTGCTCGAGAAGTTCACCGACGTAGCGGACGCGGCGTGAACCGAGGTGGTCGATATCATCGGCCTTCATATCCGGGGAGATATTGAGGGTGACGATGTGACCGATGGTCGTAGCGATATCATCGAGGTTCAGGGTGTGACGCTCGAGATCCTTCTCTTCCATCGACTTTTCGAAACGCTTGTTGAAACGGAAGCGACCGACCGGAGAGAGGTCGTAGCGCTCCTTGCTCAAAATTGCCTGGATGAACGAACGTGCGTTGTCTGCGGTTGCGAGATCACCGTCGCGGAGGCGCTTGTAGATCTCAACAAAAGCATCCTGTGAGGTCTTTGCGTGATCCTTCGCGAGCGTTGCCTCGATGACCTTCTTGGCTTCCGGGGATGCCTTGAAGAGGTCGAGAATGGCAGCATCGGTTTCTGCACCGAGGATGCGGAGGAGTGAGGTTACCGGGAACTTGCGCTTGCGGTCGATACGGCAGTAGATCGTACCGTCTGCATCGGTCTCGATTTCCATCCAGACGCCGCGGGCCGGGATCACTTTTGCACCGAAGAAATTCTTGCCCTTGAGCTCGGTTGCGGTAAAGAAGATGCCGAACGAACGTGCGAGCTGCGGAACAATGACACGCTCGACGCCGTTGATGATGAAGGTGCCGTGATCGGTCATGAGCGGAAGGTCCGCGAGGAACATTTCCTGCTCCTTGGTGACGTTGAGGGTCTTGTTTTTCAGGGTGACGGTGACCTTGAGCTGACCTTCGAAGTTCTGCTTGTTGTCCTTGGCGAAGTGCTCATCGTACTTCGGGCGGACGAGTTCGATCTTGCCCATTGAGAGCTCGAACTTCTTTTCTGCGTAGTCCTTGATCGGTGAAAACTCCTTCAAGAGTGCCGGGAGGCCCTTCTCAAGGAGTTCCGTGAACGACAAGTACTGCGACTCGACAAGGTTCGGCATCTCGGTGAGCGGTGCCTGGTACCTTGCGAAATACTTCTTCGGACGGTTGATGATAGACATGTGTGACTGTGGTTATTAATACGGGCTCGGTGCGCGGCATACTGCTGCGCGCGACCCAAAACGCAAAAACGCTCTCTTCCCCAGGAGAACGTGCACGGGTTTTTGATACCGTTACCTAATTATTGGTAAAAATTTTGTTAGGGGTAGGACTCCTCAAGGCTCTCGCCGAGAGAACAGGCCGTTGTAATCCTCCGCTGCAGGCATAACTCATTCCTGCGAAGTTGGAAGTACCTTATCACATATAGCTCTGTAAGGCAAGGGCTTAGGAGAGCCGTGTACAGCCGCGGAATGACCGTGGACAGATGTAGACCTGATTTGATTGACTTAAAGGCAATTATTGTGTTATAATAAAGGGGTACGTTCATTACGGAGCATGGGTCACTTTGAGGTAGAAATTGGCTTCTCGCACACCTACGTGCTGCGGGAGGTCCATACTGCCTCGAACTACCCTATGCCTATATCCACACTCGTCATTCCGAGTCCTGTGCGGCTCACGACCAATGGTAAGCCCGAAGCGCGGTCCGGTCTCTACCGGCTACGCCGACAGCTCAAAGCCGAGAAAGGAGTCATCGTCAAGATTGAGCGTTGTAACCCGTCCAAAGGGACGTGTGACACGCTACTCGTGACGATACCTCTGATCAAGGTGACGCAGCGCAAGCGGCGTCCACTCAGATAAAGAAGTAGGCGGGAGCCCGCTTCCCATACCCCTGCAGCAGCCTCAAAACTGCCGCGGGGGAAATTTTTTATATTCTATTGAGCACGACCTCCCTTTTCGTTCCTCTTCATCTTCCACTCGTCCATCTTTGCATGATGACCTGAGAGTAAAATATCCGGCACTTTGTATTTCTTCTTTTTATATTCAATGACAGCCGGGCGCGTATAGACATCACGGCTCGCGACGCGTGCTTCTTCAACAGAAAGATCATCTCCGAGCACACCCGGAATGCGACGAGTAATCGCATCGATAAGAACCATGGCCGGAAGTTCGCCGCCGGTAAGTGTGTAGTCACCGACCGAGATATCGATCATCGGGAAGACTTTCTTCACGCGAGCATCAATACCTTCGTAGCGACCACACACAAAGACGACATCCGTATAGGTCTTGAGCGTATCCGCCACTTCGTTCGTGAACATCTCACCGCCAGGATTGAAAAATACGATTTTGACTTTCTTTTTGCCGGCAGCCGTTTTCATCTTTGTGCCCACAGCGGCATCGATAGCCTTGATGATCGGAAGCGCTTCGAGCACCATACCCGGACCGCCTCCATACGGGCGGTCGTCAACACGGCGTTCTGCGTATGTGAGTGGTGCATGTTTCGGACGCTTCGCGATCTTGCCGTCTGCTCCGACAGTCTTCTTTGGTTCGACGAAATCGCGCGGATTGTAATACTTGACCGCGATCTTCTCACGCTCCTGTGCGCGCTTCACAATTGAGGCGCCGAGGTATG
>DASVLR010000012.1:0-8611 GCA_036384775.1 Minisyncoccota bacterium | reverse complement strand
TGGTGAGGCCTCGGTTTTTGAATCAGTTGATACTGGTTCTGGATACAAAACAATGGGTGTCGGTCGGCGCCGGATTACCAATCCAACGCCGACCGGTTCGTACCTTGCGGTTCGAACGTTCCATTGTTACGACCCTGCGGCCGTAGCAAATCCAGTTAGGCGGCCTGACGCAAGCCCGCCATCATCGGCGTTTCGATGATCACTTCGGTCTGCACCGTTTGCGACCGCAGACTGTCGGCGTCCACCGTGATCACTTCAAGGATCACGTGGCCACCGCGCGGATGCTGCGCGACCCAGTGAGAGTCGAGCAATCCCCGCATGTGTCCGGGAACCGTCAGCTCGTCGAGCTTGACGATGTGACTCATCTGACCGATTTCACGCCCGTCCGTTTCCTTGGCATAGACAACGAACCGGGCGACATCTGAAGAGACCTCGACCTGGAAGGTGAGGCCGGTAACGGTAATGATTGCTTTCATACGTATAACAATGGAGTGCGCATTTTCGGTAGCAGCTCACCGTCTGTGTTTCCATACGAACCAATTGGTAGATGTTCGTACACAAACTTATAGTAAGCCAACAGATTGGCTCTGCTATGCTCTCGACGGTAAACCTCCCGCGTTGAGTACAGCTTTCTAAGGTCTGTATGCGACCGATTCACTGCCGCCCAAAACCCCACAAAGCTGTACTCTGCGCGTACCCTTTCAAGGGACTGTACTGGTATAAATTATACCACTTTTGCACCCAAAGTCAATACTACGACACGACCCTATCATTCCTGTCAAAAAAGGCCTAGAATAGGCCGTATGTCCAAAACCACGGCTCCCACGAAGATTCATTTTATCGGTATCTGTGGCGTTGCCATGTCGGCAGTCGCTACCGCCCTCCATCAACAGGGTCACACCGTCACCGGTTCTGACGCCGGCTTCTTCCCGCCAGTTTCGACCAACCTCACCAAGCTCGGCATCCCCTACTATTCTGGCTGGCATCCGGAACAAATGATCGCCAACGGCATACCCGATCTCGTCGTTGTCGGCAATGCAATCAGCTCGCAGAATCCTGAGTTTCTCTATGTACAGGAACATAAGATTCCGTTCATGTCGTTCCCGCAGGCTGTCGGCGAGTATCTCACGCGCAGCAAGTCCATCGTTGTCTCCGGCACCTACGGCAAGACCACCTCATCTGCCCTCCTCTCACACATCTTCCTTCAGACCGGAATGAATCCGTCATACATGACCGGAGGCGTTACGCAGGACGGAACACCATCTGCTGCAGCGGGCACGGGCGACTGGTCCATCGTCGAAGGCGATGAATATTCCACCGCAAAATGGGACAAGCTCGCGAAGTTCTTCCATTACAAGCCGACACATCTGTTGCTCACCGCAGTGAAATGGGATCATGCAGACCTCTATCCGACCGAAGAATCGTATTTTGATGCATTCAGGAAACTGCTCGGCATGATCAAACCGGAACCCGAAGGCAACGGTCTTATTGTTGCTTGCATCGATACCAAGACACTCCCCGCTCTGCTCAAGGAATCCAAGAGGAAGTTCACCAGCTACGGCCACGATAAGAAGGCTGACTATAGATACGACAAGGTCACACAGACTCCTGAGGGCATCAGCTTCGAGATCACACACGGCAAGGATACATATACGATCAAGAGTCCTCTGCTCGGCGGCTACAATGCCGAAAATATTACCGGCTGTTTTGCTATGGCATGTGAAGCTGGCATTCCTGCAGAAAAAGTCATCGCTTCCATTGCGTCGTTTGCAGGCATGAAGCGCCGTATGGAAAAGCGTTTTGAGGGCGGCACTACAGGTCCGAATGCTGGCGTGACTGTGATCGACGATATTGCCCACTCCCCGGAGAAGGCCCGCTCTGTTCTCGAAAATCTCCGCTCTATTTATACCGGACTCATCGTCGCAGTCTACGAGCCAAACATCGGCAATCGTACGCATCAGTCAAAGGCTGACTACAAAGACGCGTTCGTAAATGCAGACACGGTCGTCATTCCAAAACTCAGCAAACTCAAGGTAGACGCTTCGAATCCGGACAAGACATTCGAAGGTGAAGAACTTGCTATGACCATCCGCGAATCACACAAGGAGGTTCACTACCTCGAGGACGACGAGGATCTTGTTGCGTTCATAACTCTCGCCCGTGTACCCGGCGATGTTATTGTATTCCTCGGCTCGCATGGCTTCCGTAACATGATCGAGGAAACGGTTAAGAAACTTTCAGACAAAAAATAGGAAAGAGTATACGGAGACACCGCTCAGAAAATTTCTAGCAAGAAATTTTTGAGCCGTTGGGCGAACTCTGCAGAGTTCGACGCGTGTCAGCGGATACTCTTTTTCTATCTTTATTTGCCCTCATCGACAATCTCGGTCGATACTAGGTTGTTGGCAATCTCCTTCACAAGGAGGGTCATGCCGCAGTGGTTGCATTCGATAACCATACCGACGGCAACATTCGGGTAACGAGAGAGCGCGACGTCATTTTTGCATTCAGGACAGACGCATCGAAGGTTTGAAGATGAAGAATCCATAGAAATCATATAGTGTAAAACGCCTAGCCATGTGACCAGTCAGGCGTCTTTCAATGATATCGGATGTACGGTAGTATGGCAATGCATATGGCCTCTCTGACCCCGCTCGAAAACTACAAAGATCTCGCGACGGCGATCGGTTGTGACGACGTGCTTTTTAAGCGCGAGGATCTGCATCCGTATGGATCTCATAAGGGCCGCTCTATCCCTGTTATGATCGAACACTATGTCGAAGCCGGCGACCGCCGTTTTGCCATTTCATCTTCAGGTAATGCAGCCTTCGCAGCAGGTCTGTATGTTCAGGAATACAATGCAAATGCTTCGGAGCCAGTCGAGCTCGACATTTTCATCGGTAATCATATCGCTCCGCACAAAGCCGACAAGCTTAAGACTCTTGCTGATGATCATATCCGGGTCATTGCCAAAGAACGTCCCCGACAGGCCGTACTCGAAGCAGAAAAAGAAGGTGCACGCAGCCTCCGTCAATCCCTCGACGATGAGGCACTGATTGGATACGAATCCCTCGGCGCAGAAATCATGTCTGATGCAAAAAATGCCGGCAGTGCCGTGGGCGCCATATTCATCGGTACATCTTCAGGCACCACTGCCCAGGCGCTTGCACAGTATTTTGCAGATAAGGATGCCGGCATTCAGGTGCATATCGTCCAGACCTCATCGTGTCATCCGATGTCGCAGGAGTTTGAGTCATATGATGGCCCCGATGAGCAGTCTATCGCTGACGCCATTGTCGACATTGTTGCTACTCGCAAACCATCACTCGTTCCGGCTATCAATACCACTGGCGGTCACGGCTGGACCGTGACTAACCAGGACATCCAGAATGCCCAGGAAATGGTTTTTGAGAATACCGGCCTCGAGATTTCGACCAATAGCGCCCTCTCGGTTGCTGGTCTTATTACGGCTGTAGAAGTTGGCTGGGAGATGCCGGGTGTGCCGGTCTGTCTTATTTGCGGAGATTAACATCGGTCCAATTACAGAGTCCTGACCGCTCTCAGGAATCTCTCTGAGCGCTCACGACGTGATACATCGATGCCGCCCACGTCGAATGCGGGACTGTAGAGAATAACATCCCCTCTTTTTGCATGATCCATGGCCTGACGCACGGCCTCTTCGACGGATGGTGCCGAGATCACATGAACATCATCAAGCCTGTGGATATACTGTCGTTCCCTGAGCGTACCGCTACCCGGAATAACGACGGCCGTGTGTGCGTATTTTTTTACGGCAGAATAGAATTCGCGATAATCAGCGCCATGATCGGCGCCGCCGAATATGAGAACAACGTTTCTGTTCTTTGAAACCGAGGCGAGTGCCGCGATTGTTGACTCGGGATTGAGTGATGCCGAGTCGTTTACGATATCAACGCCGCGAATCTTCTTGAGACGTTCAATGCGGCCCTTGAGCGGCTTCCATTTGACGAGAACTGCCTGAGCGGTCTCGTCGGTGGTCTTGAGGACGCGTGCAGCCTCAAGCGCAAGTGCAGCATTATCGCGATCACAGGGGGCATCGGCGTTGGGAAGCCACTCGATCGGCACTACCGAGGCCTTGGTACGCAGGAGCTTTGCCTTTGTTTGAAACCCGGACGCACGAACCTCATCGATGATCTGGTCATGAGCGATAACGTAGTTGTTGTAAGTTTGGTTGCCGATGAGCTCAAATGGCGAGATTTTATAAGATGAACGCGACGGCGTCGTTGTAAAGATAGCAATCTGCGGACTCCAGCGAAGTGCATTGATCTCCTGCATGATGGACGCGACTATTTTCATGACGACAACATCGCCACTCTTGAGCTTGCGGAGATTGGTGAGAATACCCGAGACGGATTCCGGATCAACCGAGACGCATTCCTGTCCATTGGCAGCACAGGTTGCATCAAGCATGGGTGTGAGCATGGACATGACTGCTGATTTGCCACACGCGCCCATGATGCCTACCACCGTGACCGGCGGAGCAAGCTTGAGGAACAATGTCTCGGGATATTCGATCTCCACTCCCTGATTGCGGGCTTCTGTCAGAAACGAAGACGTGCGGGGGTACTCATGCGACAGAATAATGAGGTCCATGTCGATGAGATCCTCTGCCGGGATGTGGCCGAGCACGAGATTGGCAAGACCAAACGAGCGAAGTGTCGTCGCGTGTTCGAGAAGACGGCCTTCACTGCGGAGATCGTATACGGAGACAAGGGCGTTGGATTTAACGAAGAATTTGATATCGGCGAGCATCTCCCCGTGCGGGCCGATGCCGATGACAGCTATTCTTTTGCCGAGTACATAATCGCGATATCGCATGGCGTCCAGTATAGCCCAAATGGGCCTTGTTTCAATAGTGACTACTTGCTCATCAGACGTTTGATCTTGATCATCTCTTACAGAAGCGCCTGAAGCTTCAAGGACTCACCATCGGTGACCTGAGTATCAAGCACATACGCAGAAAACTTTTTCATGAATACGCCATACAGATCGTAGAAATACTGTTCGAGAACCTTACCTTCGTGGGTACGCCGATCACTGCCGCGTTTGGCACCGGGACCTTCGAATGCACGGATAACTTCGAGTGGGCGCTTGATACCTTCGTAAGACAGTGAGTCGTGCTTCAAAACACCTTCAAGTGAAGGTGATACGAGCGAATACGTGGGATACATTAGATAGAGGCCAGAACGCTTGAATACGCGTTCTTTGTGATGATGACGTGATCCAAGAGTGCAATGCCCAGAATCTTCCCTGCCTGGACAAGCTGCTTGGTAATCTCGATATCCTCGGCCGAAGGTGTGGCTTCGCCGGACGGATGGTTGTGAGCGACGATAACCGCGGAAGCGTTGACTGCAATGGCGTGATGGAATACTTCGCGCGGATGAATGAGGTTCGAATTGACGGTACCAATCGATATGACTTCGTCACGAATGATGCGGCCATGGGCGTTGAGGTAGAGGCCGCGCATGTGTTCCTTTGGCAGATTGCGCATATCGGAAAGGTGTTCATACACGTCCTGGGCGTTCTTGATGGTCGTGAATGATGCAGATTGGCGGTCGAAGTTACGGCGGCCGAGCTCGCCTGCGGCAACAATCTGGCAGGCTTTTACGAGCGGAATATCGAGATCGGCAGCAAGCTTTTGGGCGTCACGTTCCGCGAAGACGTTTCTCTCCCCGTAGTCGCGAATAACGCGATTGGTCATATCGAGAATGTTCTCGCGGGTCGTACCCGTAATAAGCAACAGGACCGTCAGTTCCTGCACGGTCAAAGCCTCCGGGCCGTGGGCCAGAAGTTTCTCGCGCGGCTTTTCGTCGGCCGGCAGATCGTGAATGGTGTACACGTAATCACCACTCCACGAACGGTCGAGGATCAGTGCGTCTGACTTGATCGCGTAGGTACTCTTCTGCATGTCTGTAAGTATACCACGCGTGTCAATGTGCTGCGTGTGGCGCAAAAACGGCGCCAAGCGGCGCCGTTTCGCTTTCACACGGGATTCGGATTGCTTATTCCTTTGACGGAGCCTTTGCGAAGGTTGCGAGGAATTTCGGAGTCTTCTGGTACTTGACCTTCGAGACGGCAAACTTGTCCTTACCCTTCTCCATGACCACAATCATAGGAGCACCGTTCTTGAAATCGAGAGTCTCGACTTCGCTCTTCAAAATCGGGCGGATAGCATATGTGAACATAACTTCACGCGCGTCGTGAGCTTCAAGACCAAGCGCGAGTACCGGAACGGTCGGACGGTAACATGCGATTGCCTTTGAAAGCTCGACATTGGTCGACGCGACCATGATTGCCTGAGCCTTCGCCTTGGTTGCAGCCTTGATGATCGACTGTGCCTGCTTGAGCATCTTGCCGGTCTTGCCTTTGGCCGCCGGAGTAGCCGAGAAGTGAGTGAGGTCGTCGCGCTTTGCTTCGGTATACTTCATGACGCGAGCCATCATCTCCACAGCCTCCTTCGGATAGTCACCGTATGCGGTTTCACCTGAAAGAGAAACGCCGCATGCACCGTCGAGGATTGCGTTTGCAACGTCGGTAACCTCTGCACGAGTCGGGCGCGGGTTCTTGATCATGCTATCGAGAGCCTGGGTCGCAACGATAACCGGCTTACCCTTTTCAAGAGCCTGAGTGACCATGCGCTTCTGCATATAGGGGAGCTCTTCCATGAGGACTTCTGCGCCGAGGTCACCACGGGCGACCATGATTGCGTGACAGTTGTCGAGAATTTCGCCGAGCTTGTTGAAGCCTTCGCGATTCTCGATTTTGGCCATGATCTTCGGCTCATACTCCGGATACTCCTTGAGTACGTCGTAGATTGCCTTGAGGTCGGCCTTATTGCGGACAAATGAGTGTGCAATATAGTCGATCTTGTTTTGTGCGCAGAAATGGAGGAAGCGGATATCCTTATCCGTGAGAGACGGCAGCTCGATGCGAACGTCCGGGATATTGAGGGACTTTTTGTTCTTGATAAGGCCCTTACCCTTCACCACACACTTGATGCCGTTCTTAACTTTCTCCGTAACGACCGTTTCGATAGAAGCATCATCGTAGAGCACGAATGCGCCGACCGGAACTTCGTTGTGGAAATTCGGGTAGCTAACCTGAACAACATTCTTGCCGGTGTAGCTAAGGTCGCCGGTAAAGATGATCTCGTCACCGGTTGTAACCTCGAACGGGGTTTCGATGTTCTTGGTGCGGATCTCAGGACCCTTGGTATCGATCATGATCGGATGGCGGGTCGAGACGGAGCGGATGCGCTTCACGAGCTCGAGTGCCTCAGGTTCGTCCTGGTGCGCGGTGTTAAGCCAGAGCACATCGACGCCGGCGTCTATGACCATCTTAAGAAACGGGACTTCCGACTTGTTGTCGGCAATTTTGGCAACAATCTTTGACTTACGGTGGATATCCATCGATTAGAATTAGCTATTATTGAGTAACTTTCGTAGACGAAACTATAGCGTTTTTTCGTCTTTCTCGCAATGAAGACAGGCCAGTAAAAACGTGGCCCCGGAATAGTCCTGTGCGAGCCTGCAAGGTCCGTCAAACTAGCCCTTCGGGGTCGGATTTACCGGAAATCGAGCAGGATCGATCGTCCTTGAAAAACATGCGTGGCCGGCATCGTGTGTCCAGTTGTCATCAATGTTACTGCCTCCGCTCGGCACCGAGACTGCGATCGGAGAAAGGAGTCCGCCACCCATGCCATAGCCGAGCCTGCCGCCGTATTCACCGCGACCCTTGGTATCCTGAGTCTTGAGTGCGAACGTTGTACAGAGATCAAACGAGGTCTTGCCCTTTACGACATATTCATACGGCTTACCGGTCTGCGGATCGTTCGGGATGACGGTGTACGAGAGAGCATCCTTCATCTGATCCAGTGTCTGAGGCAACGCACCCATACGCTGCCATTCGCTAATAATCTGCCACTGAATATTTGAGAGATCAGAAACACGCTGATTGTCGAAACGAATATCGCGCTGATGCTGCGGTGAACCTACGATGAGAAAACCGAGTACAATGGCGAGAATAGCCACAACGGCACCGATAATAGCAAGGGTCTTGCGTGCAATTCTTCCCCTTTGTTCAGTCGTAACACGAGTCAGCAAGTAGTATGCAAAGACGACTCCACACACGACGAGTGTCGCCAGGATCTTCCACGCAAAGCGAACCGTGATCTCACCTGAGAGATAGGTATTCACGAGCGCGATCACATCGCCAATGATAGTTGCACCCGAAAGGAACAAGGTGAGATGAATCCTCCATCGGCGAATCCACAAATCCGCCTTTTCCGGGATACGGCGCACATCACGGACAAGTACCCATTCTAGTACATACAAAAGCGGTATAAGCACAATAAGCATCGAGATCGGCGTAGCGATCGTGTTCGATGAGTAATAGCCTGCAAGCGTATCAGGATAGGCGAAATTAATAACGCTGAAGAACAGGTTGAGGAGCGCAATAACTGCTACATAGAGCACGACAGTTGCGCCCAAATGCAGGAAAAAATCACGCGGTGTTGTTTTGGTATTCATGCTGCAATCCTACCACTTTTCAGTTTTGAGGCTACCCCTTTGTG
>DASVLR010000011.1:0-7025 GCA_036384775.1 Minisyncoccota bacterium | reverse complement strand
TACAATAAGCCATATATGAGGCGCTTACTCTCCTGGCTGTCGCGAAAACGCTTTCCCTACGAGCCCTTGATACATATAGGTATTTCGAGGTCCCGACTCCTTCACAATCTCCACCAATTTCAGACCCTTGCGCCCAATGGCGTAGTCGCTCCCGTTCTCAAAAGTAACGCGTACGGTCACGGTCTTTTAGAAATCGCCCGCGCCCTCGAATCAGAGCCGAACATCCCTTTCTTTGTCGTCGACTCATATTTTGAGGCGGTCGCACTTCGTGCCAAGAACGTGAAGAAGCCCCTCCTGGTGATCGGTTACACCCGTCCTGAAACGATTGCCGAATCCAGACTCAAGCATGTCGCTTTCACCATCACGACTATCGAGACATTACGCGCACTCAAAGACACTAAAAAGGCAATCCCTTTTCATATTAAAATCGATACCGGTTTTCATCGCCAAGGCATTGATCCGCACGAGATACCTGAAGCCGTGGAGATCGTGCAGACAAATCCTCGTATCAGACTGGAAGGTATTTGTACTCATTTGCCTGATGCGGATAACAGCGATCAGAAATTCACCGAGCAGCAGCTTCAGCGCTGGAGCACGATTGCCGCCGAGTTTGAAAAGCATTTCCCGGGCATCAACTACATTCACGGCTGCAATACTGAAGGTTCGCGCCTCTCGAGTACAACGCACGACACTGTCGTTCGTGTCGGTATCGGTCTCTATGGTCTCTGCGAAACCCCTCAGATCACTGCCAAGCTCGATCTGCAGCCGGTTTTGAACATGGGTACTATCATTACCAGCCTACGTACTGTCCGTGCTGGCGACACTATCGGCTACAGCCGTACCTTTGTGGCCAAGAAGGACATGAAGGTTGCCACCATTCCTGTTGGCTATTTTGAGGGTCTCGATCGCCGACTTTCCAGCGGACCGGAGAATACTCCTTGCGTATATTTCCAGGTGGGAGCGCGCAACATTGCCTGCCCGGTTGTTGGACGCATCAGCATGAACATTACCTCGATCGATGTAAGCGCTGTACCCGATGTGGCCGTAGGTACGCCGGTCATAGTCATCAGCAACACGTCATCTGATCCTAACTCGATCCACTCCTTTGCTAAAGCCTGTGGCACGATTGATTACGAATCCGTTGTTCGCATACCGACACATCTCAAACGTGAGGTCGTTGAATAGATCCTGCTCATGATCTGAGCAATAGAAATACCGCCCTGGGTCGGTATTTCTATTCTGTGCGTCGGGTAGGATTTGGTCCTTACAGGACCGGTACAGGCTTCGCATTTTCTCAGCAGAACGCCGCTTCGAAAATATGCTCAGCCCCTTCAAATCCTCCCCACGAGCTATGCTCGTTCGACGCACAGAACATGCCCACGTGAGCACTTCGTGCAATTTTATATTTTGGTTGTGCGTCGGGTAGGATTTGAACCTACGAAGCCCATAGGGCGACAGATTTACAGTCTGTTGCGATTGACCACTCCGCCACCGACGCGTTTTGAGGAACGTGATGATTCTAATACGATTTTGTCATTTCGGCAAATAAAAAGAGCGGGTTGAATGCCGCTCTTTTTATCACAAAAGGTTTGTTGTGCCTATACCTCGCTCTGGTCTCGCCTATTTTTGCGCGAGTACATCCTTGAGGATGATCGGACTCTCACCTTTGTGCTTTTTCTTCACCTCGAATGAGAATTCCTGAGCTGCACCACCTCCAACTGCGCTGTCTGTCTTGGCGACCTTGTTGGCTACCGGCTTCTTGAGATCAACGATGATCGTACCGCCCTTTGCGACCTCCTGACCGATAAGCAGGTTTGCCACCGGCGTGAGAATCTTGTTCTGGATGAGACGGCGAAGCGGACGAGCACCGTATTGCGGGTTGTAACCCTCCTTGCCAAGGTAGTCATAAACTGCCGGCGTCAGCTGCATCTCAATACCCTTGTCGGCGAGACGCTTGGTAACCTCTGAGACCTGGATTTCGACGATCTTGCGGATCGACTCCTGTGCCAGGATATCGAAGACGATAATGTCGTCGACACGGTTGAGGAATTCCGGCTTGAAGAAGTCCTTCAATGCGCCCATGATCTTTTCCTTTGCCTCATTGTAGTTCTCACGATCACGCGAGTTCATAGCACTCGTAACAGTGCCGCTAGCTGGAGCAGCCTCGACGGCACGCGAGAAGCCAAGCTTCTCCATGCGGTCGATATACTGCGCGCCAATGTTCGAGGTCATGATGATGACCGTGTTCCTGAAGTTCACGACGCGACCCTTGGAGTCGGTGAGGCGGCCGTTATCAAGCACCTGGAGGAGAATGTTGAAGACTTCCGGATGCGCCTTTTCGATTTCATCGAAGAGGATGACCGAGTACGGACGATGACGGACGGTCTCCGTCAGACCTCCCGACTCATCGTGACCGACATAGCCCGGAGGCGCACCAATGATCTTGGAGACACTGTGCTTTTCCATGAATTCGGACATATCGACGCGGATCAGTGACTTTTCGTCATTGAACATAAACTCGGCGAGCGCCTTGGTGAGTTCGGTTTTGCCGACACCGGTCGGGCCGAGGAAGATGAATGAACCAATCGGACGGTTCTGGTCTGCAATGCCGGCGCGTGAGCGGCGGATGGTGTCAGAAATCTTCTGAACCGCCTCATCCTGACCGACGATGCGCTTTTTGAGATCGTCTTCCATGCGCAGGAGTTTCGAAGCCTCCGCTTCGAGCATGCGAGACACCGGGATACCGGTCCAGCGTGAAACAACCGAGGCGATATCTTCGGCGGTGATCTCCTCCTTGAGGATCCGACGAGAGGCCTGGAGCTTCTTCAGACGCTTGTTTTTCTGATCAAGCTCTTTTTCGAGGCTCGGGATACGGCTATATCGCATTTCTGCGGCCTTGGCGAGATCCGCACGAGCTTCGGCCATGTCTGCCTCAATGCGGATCTGCTCAAGTTCTTTCTTGATGCGTTTGATATCGGTAATAGTCTCCTTTTCATTTTTCCACTTGAGCTCGAGCTCAGCGGTTGATTCCTTGAGGTCTGCAATCTCCTGCTCGATCTTGGTCATACGAGCCTTGGCGACCTTGTCAGTCTCTTTCTTGAGAGCTTCGCGCTCGATTTCGAGACGCATGATCTTGCGGCGGGTCTCTTCGAGATCCTGTGGCATGTTTTCCAATGAGATACGAAGTGCCGATGCGGCTTCGTCGATGAGGTCGACCACCTTGTCCGGCAAATAACGCTCGCTAATGTAGCGGCTTGCGAGGTTCACCGCTGCAACAATGGCGTCATCAGTAATATGAACACCGTGGAAAAGTTCGTACTTTTCCTTGAGACCGCGGAGAATGGCGATGGCGTCTTCGACGGACGGCTCATTGACATAGACCGGCTGGAAGCGACGTGTGAGCGCCGGGTCTTTCTCGATGTGTTTCTGATATTCCTTGAGGGTCGTAGCACCGATAGCACGAAGTTCGCCGCGCGCGAGAGCCGGCTTGAGCATGTTCGATGCATCCATTGAGCCCTCGGAAGCGCCCGCGCCCACAAGCGTATGGATTTCGTCGATGAAGAGGATAACCTTACCTTCTGCCTTTTCGACTTCCTTCAGAATATTCTTGAGGCGCTCTTCGAATTCACCGCGATACTTGGTACCGGCAATAAGCTGACCAAGGTCCAGCGAGACGAGTTCCTTGTCCTTGAGGGATTCGGGAACATCATTCTGGGCCATGCGGATAGCGAGACCCTCGACGATAGCAGTCTTGCCCACGCCGGCTTCTCCGATGAGGATCGGATTGTTCTTGGTGCGGCGCGAGAGAATCTGAATGATGCGCATGATCTCATTGTCGCGGCCGATGACGGGATCCAGTCGGTTCTCACGGGCGAGTTTGGTCAGCGAGCGGGCGTATTTGTAGAGCGTGCGGAACTTCTTGGGCTCTGCTTCCTTGGCAGCCTGAGGGTTCGTCTTGAGTTCCTCAATAAGCTTTACGACGGTATCGCGCTCAATCTTGAAACGACCGAGAATATCGCGCGCCATGCACGGAATATCGAAGATCGACAAGAACAAATGTTCCGTCGAGATGAATTCATCTTTGAACAAGGCAGCGACGCGCAACGAGTTGTCCAGGATCTGCGCAAGATCCGGCGTCAGGTAGATCTGATATGACGGCGAGAGTACATTTGAGCCTTCCGGCGCCTCAATGCCTTCGAGCACGACATCGGTGAGCATCGGGGTATCGATCTCAAGCTTGTCGAGGATGGATGCGACCATGCTTTCTTCCTGCAAAATCAATGCACACAAAAGATGCACGGGGTTCACGTGGTTCTGGCCGCGTTCGATGGCAAGTTCATGGGCGCGCTTCAGGGCTTCGCGGGCTTTGGTGGTGAGTTTCTGTATTGGAGGCATGATATTTAGGCTGGGTTACTCACTAATGATGTGATAGTACTACAAAACGACCATTGAATCAAGTATTTGTTGCTATTTTACGGCTCTAAATATAGATATTTTGAATTCCTCCGAGATGGGCCTGAAAATCAGGTTGATTCGCAATGTACATGTATTTATTCCGCGTAGTTAGTACGACGAATCTACTCAAAAAGCGGCACATCAGCCGCTTTAGTGAGGAACCGCGTTTTCAACAAGGCCTGTTGGGTAGAACGAGGCGGTATTGTCGTTTTCAATCGAATTCGTGGCAATTCCGATCGTGCGGCCGGCCGCATCAAAAAGCGGCGCTCCGGCCAACAGATTCTTGGATGAGATAGACGTACGGATGACGATCGGTGTTCCATTCGTATCGGTTTCGACACCTGTCACAATTCCCTGTGAAAGCGCATATGTGGTAGTGCCGGTGAGTGACCAGATCGTTGCGCCGAGACGGGGGGTTGCACCGAATGTGATCGGCTTCATTTCGATGGAAATACTGCGTTGCGGAACCATGAAGGCAATGTCGCCGCCCATCTGAAATCGTGTGATGGTTACCGGAACGGAGGTGTTATTGCCAAAGACTGCCTGCGGAATATTGAGCTTGTCCATCACGTTCTTGTCGGTCATGATTGTGCCATTCCTGCTCACAATAAGGCCCAAACCGGCGATCGGACCATTATCGCCTTCGCGCATGCGGACGAGAGATGGTATAACCCTATCGGTTGCGTCCGCTACCTGATCAGAAACTGCAATAGCTACGGCGGCTGTAGAAGTTGCACCGGCCGGGACTTCAGCGACAGTCTTCTGAATAACCTGGGTGATCGTGCGCGCGATATTCTGCGGCGCCTGGTCCATGAGAGAGACCGTCACGATACCGGTAGCAAGAGAGGTAACAAACGAAATAAGCAGTGCAAGTAATATCAATTGCTGCTTATTCAGATGCTCCATGACACCAGTGTACCCCTAGTTGACTAACTCGTCAAAAAATGGAAATATGTCGGCGTACCCTACTGTATGAAAAAAACCATATCCCGGCACGCACCTGCACATTCAAAGGCAACTTCCAAATCCCGTCGCCCGTCCGCCACTATGGTGCGGTGGGCTCGTATCAGACTCAAGCTCCACCTGTGGCTGTTCGAGAAATCGAAAGCCTACCGGACGCTTCGTGAACTTGCCGTTCGCTCGGGAATTCCCGACGTCCGGCAGTTCATCGGAAAGCTGAGCGTTACCGATATCTCGGCGCTGCGCGGGCTCGTGAAAGCCTACGAGACCGCCGTGATCATCTCCCGTGCCATTAACGCCATCTCTCATTTTCTCGAGGAAATCAGCGATCGCGTCGGCACCGCAATCGGGAAACTGCGGAATACCTACAGTTTCCACACACCACCTACCCTGAGGGCCGCGATGTAAGCATCCTCCCCTCACGCTCAAGCTTGTACCGCAACGCCGTCGCATCTCGCGCCGGCGTTCATTTTTTTGCGAGAGTGGGAGATTGTACGAAAAATTCGTAGAATATACGACTCCCACAAAAAACTCTGCGACCCCAGCCAGGCCTCACTATTTAGCCACCTTCACCGCTTCCTCAAAGGCAATGGACAACAGTTTTGATGCACCATCTGAGCCCATGGTCACTCCATACAGCACACCTGCACGCGACATCGTCTCACGATTGTGTGTGATGAGAATGAGCTGAGAATTCTTTGCCAGAGACTCGATCATATCGCCATATTTGCGGGAGTTTGCCTCGTCGAGTGCCGCATCCGTTTCATCGAGAATGATAAACGGCGGCGGGTTGACCTGAGAGATCGCGAACAGAAGAGCGATCGATGTCAGCGCGCGCTCGCCTCCGGAAAGCATCATAAGACCTTTTACTTTCTTGCGCGGCAAACTGACGTTCACCTCGAGACCCTCGGGGCCCGAATCTTCTTCGGCGCCATCCGGCGCAGTTTCCATATCAATATCGCCGGAAATCGCTTCCGAAAGTTCTTCTGCATCGGACTTCTTTTTGCGCTTCGGCTCTTTCACAACTGCGAGTTCCGCCTTGCCGCCACCGAACATAAGCGTAAAGAAGCTATTGAACTCGGCGTTGATCTTGAGAATGCCGCTCTTGAATTCAAAATCGATGCGGGCATTGAGCTCGTTAATGAGATTGAACAATTCCAGCTTGGCCTTGGTGAGATCTTCGAGCTCGCGCGCCAGAAAGGCATCACGCTCGGTCGTTTCGCTGTATTCTTTCATAACATCGGCACTACCACCCAGGCCGGCATCCTCGAGACGGATCTTGATGCGCTCAATTTTGTGTTTGCGTTCCTGCTGGGAATCTCGGCCGTGGCCGGCGCCCTGCGGCAAATCGACAGCGCCGTCAATGTGCGCAAAATCGACGGCTTCGCGACCGGCAATCATGCCGGCTTCGCCAAGTTCGCGCTTGTAGGTTTCTTCTTCGCTGCGAATAGTAGCAAGTGCGCTTGAGAGCGTTGAAACAAGACCACGGACCTCATTCTGACGGGCAATGATCCTGAAGACATCTTTCTCGGCATCGCGATTGGTATCCTTCTCCTGTTCAATTTTGCGGCGCAGCGCATCATATTCCTGCGTGAGTTTTGTTTCTGAAC
>DASVLR010000010.1:0-26657 GCA_036384775.1 Minisyncoccota bacterium | reverse complement strand
TGTACCTGTGCTCCTACTATTTCCGTGATAGCAATGAGGCCGCTACCGCCGCAATACCCTGTTTTTTTGCAATATACGTACGGTAGTCAGCTGTATTTGTCTCACAATATTCCTTACACGGAGTGGCTGCTCGGCAAATATGTGCCAAAAGTCGATACGTGCCTCATGATTGCGTACCCGACTTGCTATTTAAACCCGATCGTGGAGGGCGCCATCAGCCCGGTCGTCGGTTCCTCGGGCTACTAAAGATTTTTTGAAATACCCATCCACTGATCTGGCGTCAGATCTTCTGCGCGACTTTTGTCATTCAGGCCTGTGTTGAGCCATGCCACAGCGATTTTATCGTCAGACGCTATTCCGAATAGGTTTTTTCGTAGTATTTTACGCTTGTGAGCAAATCCAGCCTTCACTATCTCAAAAAAGCGCCTGATATCTATGCTATTTTGAGTAAATGCCGCAGCTGAAATGTTTGAGATCTCCAAAATTGCAGAATCAACGGTAGGCGGAGGCACAAACGCTCCTCGCGGAACCTTCGCTACAATACGGGGTGTACCGAATGCTTTTACTGAGATCGATAGGATACTTTCTTTCCCATCGCGTGCGACAATGCGTTCTGCAACCTCTTTTTGTACCAGCACGATTATCGTCGACGGCCGCGGGCTGTATTCAAGAAACGTCTCGAGAATCTGGCCGGTGATGTAATACGGAATGTTTGCAATGAGTTTGTATGAACCGTCAGCAAGACCGAGTGCGACTCGATCGCTCTCCAAAATATCGCCGTGGCGGAGTACTAGTTTCCCTTCAGAAATTGCAGCGGCACATTTTGTTTGCAGTAATTCGTAGGCCCGATCATCTTTCTCGACTGCGATCACACGTGCTCCCGTTGCAAGCAGTGCTTCAGTCAAAATGCCAGTACCAGGTCCGATTTCGAGGACAAGATCTGATGCACTCAGCTTGCCCGCTTCGACAATGTGCGCGAGTGCTGCAGGTGAATTCAGGAAATGCTGACCGAGAGATTTTTTTGCCCAGAGTTCCATGGATTAAAAATTATTAGAAGTCGATGAAGATGGCTTTTACTCCCGTTGAACGCTTCGGAACATCTTCCTCGATGAGATTCTTGTGAATATCCTGTATAAATTCGGACTGCGTGTTTACACGTTCAATGCCGTACATGTTGCGGACAAGCGCGTACGAGAGTCGGAGTTTCTTGCGTGCGCGAGTAATCGCGACGTAGAACAAACGACGCTCCTCTTCCGCACCGGCCTCATTGAGCTCGTCTTCGTCGAGATGCTTGAACGGAAAGAGATTTTGTTCCAAGCCCGCGATGAACACGTAATCAAACTCGAGACCCTTCGCAGCATGGACGGTCATGAGCTTCACTGAGTCCCGCTGTTCTTTTTTATCGTCGAGTTCGTCCTGGTCTGTTGCGAGTGCCGCGTTGGTCATGAAGGTATCCATTGCCTCAGAAATCGGCAGATGATCGTACTGTGACGCGACTGACACCAATTCACGAATGTTCAGGAGACGGTCTTCGTCCTCGAGATCTCCTTCGAGAAGTGCGCGCTCAAGACCACTTTCCTGAATGATGAACCTGATGGCATCGGATGGCTTTTTCTCGGCGATCTCCGCAGCAATGTCGTCCAAAAGAGCCCTGAAATCAGCCATTTTTTTGTGCATGCCCTCCGGCAGAGATGACTCTTCTCCTGCAGCAATTTTTGCAAATGTAACCTTGCCGATGCCTCGTGCCGGCACATTGATGATGCGTGCCATATCTGCCATCGAATCACGATTGAGTGCGAGACGTACATAGGAGAGAACATCCTTCACTTCTTTGCGTTCGAAGAATTTCACGCCAAGAAGCTGATACGGAATATTTTTCTTGATGAATGCCTCCTCGAGTACACGTGACTGGAAGTTCGTACGATACAGGACGGCAATTTCTGTTGCCGAGACGCCGGAGTCGAGCAGACGTTTCGTCTCATCTGCGATACCGCGTGCCTCATCCCCTTCCGTATATGACGATGCGAGCGTGATCTTCTCGCCGACCGGGTTGTCGGTGGTCAGCGTCTTTTTTTTGCGATGAATGTTCTTTTCGATCACCGCATTTGCTGCAGCAAGAATTGTCTTGGTCGAACGGTAATTCTTCTCAAGAGTGATGACTGTCGCGTCCGGATAGTCCTTCTCAAAATTGAGAATATTCTCGATGGTCGCGCCACGCCAGCTGTAGATGTTCTGGTCGGCGTCACCCACGACGCAAATGTTGCGTGAGGTACTCGAGAGATAGTTGGCGATCTTGTACTGGACGCGGTTCGTGTCTTGGTACTCATCGATATGAATGTACTTCCAGATGCGTGCGTAGTGTTCGCGGACGTCCGGGCGCGACAGCAGCTCGGAGGTTTTCAAAAGCAGATCGTCGAAGTCGAGCGATTTTTCTTTGAGCAAAATTGCATCGTACCGATCCCATATATCCGCTGCCATTTCTTCCATGAGGTCATGAGCAGTATCGCGATACATTGTTGCGTTCTTGCCGTCACCCTTCGCACGCGAGATCATGTTCAGGAAAACACCAGGGTCGTACTTTTTTGGATCTATGGATGCACCCACCATTGCTTCTTTGATAGCACGTTTCGAATCGGCTCGATCATAGATAGTGAAATGTTTGGTCAGGCCGAGGAGGCGCGCGTTTTCTCGGATGATATGGACGCCGAGCGCATGAAATGTGCTTACAAACGGACGTTCAGTGCTTGAAATGGGGCGGTTGAGTTCCCTGTCTTCTGCAAGAAGTGCAGAAACACGTTCGCGCATCTCGCGGGCAGCCTTATTGGTGAAGGTGATGGCCAATATCTGATGAGGAGCCGTTCCGGTCTTGACTAAGTTCAAAATTCGATGAGCAATAACGCGAGTCTTACCTGAACCTGCTCCGGCGACTATCAAAAGGGGTCCATTTGTGGCTAAAACTGCGTGTTTTTGGGCGTCATTCAGACCATCGAGAAATGTGGGCATTACAGGAGTGTATCAGTAAAGCTGTGGTTAACAAAATAGCTTGACTTTCAGCCATTTTTCGCGTATTCTTAAGCCTTCGAATGTCCCCGTTTCCAACAACTAAAAAGACCGGTTTTTCCTCCTTCAAGCGCGTTGCAACCGTCACTACTCTCACCGTCCTTCTTTTGGGCACCGCACTTACCTCAATCAAGACTGCTCATGCGGGTCTTTTTTCTTTTTTATCGACCGTGATGGGAAATCAGCAGGTCTCTGCGGATACCAAGCAGCCCATTGCTGCCGATTCCCAGGTTTCGTCTGTCATTGTGCTTCAGGCCTCGGCTATGAGTCCGACGATTGCCTCGTCCGTCTCCGCCAATCCCCCGATTCAGGACCAGACCACTCTCTCAGCTGACATGGCGCGCATGAATGCGACCTCAACCGATGACGTGAATACGCTTATTAGCGTATATGTCGTCCGTCCTGGAGATTCGCTCTCGTCAGTTGCCGACATGTTCAATGTGTCGATCAATACTATTCTTTGGGCCAACGACCTTACCAGCAAATCCATACTCAAACAGGGTCAAACGCTGGTCATTCTTCCCGTTACGGGCATTTCATACACCGTCAAGAAAGGAGACACTATCCAGGCGATCGCCAGGAAGTATGGCGCAGATGTCGATGAGATTCTTAGTTACAACGACATCACGCTTGCAACAACCCTGGGTGTGGGAGATCAGATCCTCATCCCTGACTCAGAAATTGCGGCGCCGGTTGTTAAAACAACTAGCAGCGGTTCGCGTACCATTACCAAGGCTCCGAACGAGCCGCTGCTTGATGGATGGGGTTGGCCTTCATACCCCGGTTTCTTTTCATGTCCGGTGCCCGGCTCCCGCGTATCGCAGAATCTTCACGGCCACAATGGCGTCGATCTTGCAGCTCCGAAAGGTACTCCTATACTCGCTGCGGCCGGAGGTACTATTATTGTTGCCCGCGCTAACGGCGCATGGAACGGAGGCTACGGTAACTTTGTAGTCGTGCTCCACGGCAATGGAACACAGACTCTGTATGCACACATGTCGAAATCTACCGTTTCCAATGGTCAGGCAGTTACTAAGGGTCAGGTCATCGGCTACATCGGCATGACGGGTCTCACGACGGGACCTCACGTCCACTTTGAGGTGCGAGGTGCTCAGAATCCAACGGATGATCCGGCGCTGTGCCGGTAGTTGGTGAGCCGGTTATAGCCCACGTATGGGCATGTCGATACCGAAGCGCCTCCAAAATGCGGGCGCTTTTTATGAACTGCTCTTCTCGAAGGTCGGCGATCGTCTGCGCGACCTTGATCACCCGATGAAAAGCGCGGGCGGATAATTTGTAGGTCTCGCCGATCTTCCGGAGAAGTTTCCTTGCTTCCGTGCTCATAATGACCAGTCGTGAGATATCATCGGGATTCATCTCGCTGTTACAGCGCTTTGAAATGCCGTGCCGGGCAAATCGATCTGCCTGTCGTTTGCGTGCACGTACGACTCGTTCGCGAATCAATGCCGAAGACTCAGCGGTATGCGTCCGCGTGGATAGTTTTTCGTAATCAATATTCTCCACATTAAGCCATATATCGATGCGATCCATGATCGGACCGGAGATTTTTTGGTCATAGGACCGCAGAGTACTTTGACTGCATATACATCCTCCCACGAGTCTCATGCCGCACGGGCATGGATTCATCGCTGCCAGCAGTATGCATTCAGCGGGAAAGGTAATGCTGCCCTTTGCTCGCGATAGGGTAATGAACCGAGCTTCAAGCGGCTGACGGAGCGATTCGAGGACGCCTCGGTCGAACTCGGTAAATTCGTCGAGGAACAATACTCCTCTGTGTGCAAAGGTTATTTCTCCGGGTCTTGGAAATGAGTCTCCTCCGCCGATAATCGCGGCATGCGAAGCCGTATGATGAGGAGCACGAAACGGTGGTATGCGGATAATATCGCTGCCGAGCGATCGTGCCGCCGAATATATGCCGGTGACCTCGATTGATTCTTCCCGCGTCAGCGGAGGAAGTATGGTACGGAATCCCTGAGCAAGCATGGTCTTGCCTGTCCCCGGCGGTCCGTACATGGATACGTTGTGCATACCCGCGGCTGCTATTTCGAGGGTTCGCTTGATCGAATTGTTCCCTCGGATCATCGACATGTCGACATCGTGAGGATACGCGGGTTGTTCGGACGAAACGTCCAGCGATGTAATCGGATCGACAACGATCCTGCCCGAGAGATGATCGATCAGTTGTCGTAATGACGAGACCGCATAGATGTGCATGCCTGAAGCTAATGATGCTTCCCGCGCATTATCAATGGGAACGTAGATAGTCTTGAATCCGTGTTCGTGGGCCTGGCATGCGATCGGCAGAATGCCCGATACCTTGCGGATATTGCCCTCAAGCGATAATTCACCGACGAATAATATGCCGGTTGTATCGCATGAGATGTCTCCCGTGGCGCATAAGTATGCGATCGCGATGGCAATATCAAACGACGGCCCTTCCTTGCGTACATTTGCGGGAGCAAGTGATATGACCACTTTTTGATTTTTCTGTTTTGGAGATGTAAAACCGGAGTTCTTGATCGCTGCCGAAACCCGGTCTTTGGATTCACCAACCGCACGATCTCCTAGCCCGACGATTGATACATGATTGAGTCCGTTTGATATGTCCACTTCGACGGTTATGACCTGCAGGGTCAGGCCGTGCAGATGTGCGCTGTAGCATTTGGAAATACTCATGAGCGCATTGTATTTCGAAGTCGTTCAAATCCGTTTCAAAATTATCTCAAAAACGGCTGAATTTTTTGGAGCCTAAAAAGGCCCCCGACGGGGGCCTTGGAGCGGCTGACAATGTTATTTCTTTAACGATGTGCGGGCCGACGGATTTGCTTCAAGGCGCTCCCTCTCGATGGACTTACCTGTCTTTTCGTCGATGCCATATGTTCCCTTCCTGATGCGGTCGAGCGCGGCGTTTACTTCCGCGAGTTGTGTATCGAGATTTGCGACGATTCCGGAGTTATCCTCCATCTCTTCCATCTTGTCTGCGACCTCATTTTCGTCAGCGGCATCGACCTCGATACCTCCAGCGGTCGGATCCCAACCACCCGGACTTGCAGGATCTTTTTTGCCGATGGTGGCAAGTTCTGATTCGAGGCGCTTTTTTTCGGTCTCAAGCCTTTTCTTGAAGTGATCGAGATCTGTTGTATTCATGTGGTGATGTTATCTTACAAAGGCCTTGCTTTCAAGGCGTGAAATAATGGCAGAAAGGGCGGCATTGCTTGCGGTAATGACGAGCGTGGAGTTATCGATAAACGAATACTCAAAGATGGTACGGTTATCTTCCGTCATGAAGACACGTACATCCTTGTTTCTCACGATCTGATCCTTGAATGTGCCCTTCGGGGTAGGTTTGTCATACGGAATACCCAGAAATGGCTGCAGATCGCGGATCATCGTTGGTTCCCATGCCAGCATGCCTGCAAAAGCATTCTGGAACAGGTTGGTATGTACTACGATAAACGGGGTGCGTTTGGCGCTTGAGTTTGAATACACACCCAGCATCCATTCAGGAGCAAGCGTGCGCGAGATAATATCCGGTACGGGAACTCCCGCAAGCAAAACGGCTTCAGGTGCGCTCGCGCGGAACGTTTTCTGGTCTTTTGTTTCCGTGAGCACAATCTCTTTGATGGTGCTGGTTGCCAGAGGCTTATCTGTTTCCGTGATAATACGATCCAGGATCTCAACATTGTTTGCGTTGTCTATGTTGATAACCGCCTGGGTGTCATAGGGTACAAGAGCAGGGGTCTGTTTGGTTACTATCGGAACTGTTGCAGGAACGGCCGCGAGCGGGCTCTGAGTATAGAGGTAGTAGCCCCCAAACACCCCGCCGCCGATGAGTAGCACCGAAAGAATGACGACGACCAGCTCCCATCCGAAGTGCGATTTTTCCTCAAGCTCGACGGTAAGTCCCGGCTGCTGAACGACGCGGGACGGAATGTTCATTGCTTTTGCTGTCGGTGTGACAACGGATTTTCCTGTTGTCAGAACCTCTCCTTCGCCGCGCTTCTTGCTCTCGGCGATGGCCATGGAAGTTTTGGTTACGGGGCGTGATGCAAGCACATCGGCAACGTCACTTTCGTAGGTGCGAATATTTTTTAATCCCCCCGGATGCACGCCTGTTCCCGGCACAATACGTTGCGCATCAGTTTTTTGCGGTACAACTGACGGTACGACTGATGCCGGTACGGAAGCTTGCGGAGAAACCGGAGTTTGTCGCGGCTGCGGGGACAGAGCGCCGACGGTAAGACCGGGACGGGATGCGGGAGGAATTGGCGGTATAGATGCAGGTCGTACGAAATTTGATAGTGGCGGAACCGGCGTCTTTGGAACCTGAGGTGCAGGAGATTGAGCCGGCGTACTCGTCTGTGCGATATCAGATGTTTCGACGGCGGGAACATCCGTCGGTAAATTGACCGGAGCAGCTGCCTGTTTCTGAGGCATGGCGTATGGTCGTTGTTCCCTATCTCGATGCCGCGCTAATGTTTCCTGCGAAGCAAACGGCCATTCGGTATCGAGTGCTGTTATCGGTTCTCGGAACGGATCCGGTCGCGGTGCTGCCGGTGCAACGGGTGGAATAGGTTTCGGATCAGGCTTCGGTTCCGGTCGGGGAATTGCAGAGGGCGCAGATGTGATGGGCGCAGCCGGCATTGCACCCGGTGCTGCAGACGCTGTTGGCGCACCGGCTTCTTGTTTGACCTGTTGCTCAAGAATATTGATACTTGCACCCGGCACGCGGACGGGCGCAGGCGGGATCACCGGAGGCACCATCTGCTTCGGAAGTGGTCCCGGAACAGGCGTCTGCAGATCTGATCCGTTGCCGGGTTTTGCAATTCGGGAGAGAGACTTGTCGACCGCTTCCGAAAGTGACTTGGGGAGCTGGCCATTTGCGGACAGGGGTGTTGGCTCGGACTGGTCAGCCGTATCCTTTACCTCGGAAATGTTGAAATCATCCGAGAAGTCATACTCGTGTGCCGAATTTGCGGAGCCTCCCTGCTGTACGTCATCATCAGTGTCCATGTATGCTCACAGTATAGCACTCTGTTGGATTCTGCTGAATTGAAAACCGGCCCATTCGGGCCGGTTTTGCACGTAGATATTATTTCCTCCCTCCCCTCAGGAGATATTTGTTCGGAGACGTATCGAGATCCATGAAATGATCTGCGGCTTCGATGAGCTTTGATGAGGTCGATTTACCGAACGACGCAACTTCTACCTGACAACCTTCGTTGACCTGAAGATATTGCACGAGCGGTACGAAATCGCCGTCACCGGTGATGAGAATAACTGCATCGAGCTTCGGAGCGAGTTTCACGGCGTCGATAGCCATGCCCACGTCCCAGTCTGCCTTTTTGGCACCTGATGAGAAGATCTGAAGGTCTTTGACCTTGGTTTCGATGCCCATTTTGGTGAGAGCATCGAAGAATCCTGATTCTTCGCCTGATTCGGTTGAAATAACGTATGCGACTGCGCGAACAAGTTTGCGGTCGTCGAGTGCGTCTTTCACGATCGCACCGAAGTTAACTTTTGAATGATAGAGGTTTTTACCGCTGTGATAGAGGTTTTGAGCATCGATGAAAACACCGACACGCTGTTCTTTATGTTTGATGACTGCCATAGAAATGAACGGCCAGAGGCCGCATTAGGCTAAATAAAATATGTTAGCGAGAAAGCAGGCTAAGAAAGGTTATTTCTTGAGCTCAAGCTTGCGGACAATAGACGAGTAGCGGCGAGGGAAATTCTTTTCCAAGTATTTGAGATGATTCTGGCGTGAAGCAACCATGCCGAGCAGACCGCGGCGTGAATGGTTGTCCTTCTTGTGCTTCTTCAAATGATCCGTGAGTTCGTCGATCTTCTTGGTAAGAAGTGCGATCTGAACCTCCGGAGAGCCGGTATCAGTGCCATGAATGGCTGTATCCTTGATGATTTTCGTCTTTTGACGCGTCGTTAACATGAGAACATCCTAGCATATAGGCCGTTTTTTGGCAATAGGTATGCTCTTTTAGCTCGACAGTACACGCATTTGTATAGAAAAAGGGCACCCCGACCGCGAGGATCGGGATGCCGCTAATGCGATTTCGTTTCAGGCAATTCGAGTTACAAACGCACACGGAAGTCCGTGCCGTTGAAGATGTACGGGCTATTTTGGAGGTTCTGGGTTGTGTATGTCCTTTCTTACCCTACGATCGGGCACAGGTCGACCACGGGAACATGGGTCACCAGCGACAATCCTAGTACATCTGTTACAATAAATCCATGTCGCACAATATCTCCGAAATGAAGCAGCAATTTCTCGAGTATGTTGAGATCGAGAAAGGTCGTTCGGTAAATACTGTCGAAAACTACGATCGCTACCTCTCGCGATTTATTCGGTTCGCAAAACTCAAGAATTGTGAGGATATTTCCACCAATACTGTCCGTGAGTTTCGTCTCTGGCTCAATCGTCAGGAAAGCAATCGCCTCCCTAATTCCAAAGATACCCTCAAGAAGAAGACCCAAAATTACTACCTTATTGCACTGCGATCTTTTCTGAAATATTTAGCCAAGCGCGGTGTGCAGTCCCTCTCCCCTGAGCAGATCGAACTCGCCAAAGTCGGCGAGCGTCATCTTGATCTTATCTCTGCAGACGAACTCAATCGCCTCCTCAGTGGCCCTGACGGTAAGGATCTCAAGTCTCTCCGTGACAAAGCCATCCTTGAACTTCTCTTCTCTACCGGCCTCCGTGTCTCTGAGCTCTGTTCCCTCACCCGCGATCTCGACTTCGATGCCGACAGTTTCTCTGTCCGCGGTAAGGGCGAGAAAATTCGCGTCGTATTCATCTCTGATGAAGCTCGAAAAGCGGTTAAGGCGTATCTCGACAAGCGCGGCGATGTCGACGATGCTCTCTTCATCCGTCTCAATCGCGAAGTTTCCAAAGAATCACAGCTTGCACTCGATCCTCGCTCTGTGCAGCGCATCGTAAAATACTGGGCTATCAAGGCGGGCATCTCAAAAAAGGTCACGCCCCACGTTGTGCGCCACTCGTTCGCGACCGATCTTCTTCATAACGGTGCAGACCTCCGCTCAGTGCAGCTGCTCCTCGGACATTCCAATATTTCGACTACACAGATCTATACGCACGTCGCAGACAGCGAGCTCAAGCGCATACACAAACAATTTCATAACCGTAAGAGCAAATAAGCCTTACAAAATCACGTATAAACTATTTTTTATTGAGTTGCTGGTGAGCGGTAAACAGGGTTATGCCGGCAGCCATTGAGAGATTGAGAGATTCTATTTCAGATGAGTGAGAGATTTTGATACTCTCGCCATACTGCGAAAACTTTTCTGGCAATCCCGTTCCCTCATTGCCGAACACGACCGAAAAAGGTTGTGTAAATTTTACTGTTGCCAGGTCCTTGGCGCCTTTCAGCATCAAGGTATATATTTTCCTGTTTGTGTGCGTACGCATGTATTCTTCAAAATCATTGAAGAACTCGAAATTGATCTTGAAAAAGGCACCGGTGGTAGATCGAATGACCTTCGGATCAAACAAATCAGCAGCAGGCTTGATGATCGCGAGGTCTTTGAAACCAAAACCGAGCATGGTGCGGATGATTGTGCCCATGTTGCCCATGTCAGATGGATTGACCAGGACTACGTGATTGTCTTTCTGCAGCGGTGCCGTATATTTTTTAAAGACACCCAGCGCATAACAGTTTTCGCTGTGCGAGATTTTTACAATGAGACCGTCAGCCCACTCTGTTGAGATAGTATGTTTCCGACACAGTGCCTCGATCTCCTTCACTCCCTTTTGCATTCCCTGTTTGTTCAGAAAAACACGGATAACTTCGTGTGGCCTCGTCTGCAACAATTCGAGTGTCGCAAAGACACCGAAGGCGTAGGAGTATTCGAACGTCTTTTTGTATTCGCGCGGCGCAATTTGCATGTGGGTGATTATATACTAAATCCGTTGCGAAGCTACCGTCTCCCCTCTTTCTGTTATACTCACTTCATGAAAATTATCTCTTGGAATGTTAATGGCATCCGCGCGGTTATCAAAAAGGACATGTTCATGCCCTTTATCGAGCAGCACAAGCCTGACATTCTCTGTCTTCAAGAAACCAAAGCCGAACAAGGACAAGCCGTTATTGACCTCCCCGAGTATGAGGAGTATTGGAGTTCTGCAGTAAAGAAAGGCTATTCTGGCACGGCCATTTTCACGAAAATAAAGCCTATAAAGGTCACAAACGGCCTTCCTGAGAAGATCTGCAGAAGGTATAGACTTGCAGCTGACTCATACGGCGACCCTCGATCTGAAGGACGCGTTATAGCAGCCGAATTCGATGACTTTTATGTCGTCACCGTATATACCCCGAACTCAAAGGATGATCTTTCCCGCGTATCACTGAGACGTAAACAATGGGATCCCGCCTTTCTGGCCTATTGTCAGGAGCTGGAAAAGACAAAGCCGGTCATTTTCTGCGGTGATTTTAACGTCGCGCATACTCCGGACGACCTTGCCCGACCCAAGGAAAACGTTGGTCTCAAAGGTTTCACAAATGAAGAGCGCGAAGGCTTCGATAATATGATCAAGGCAGGTTTTATTGATACATTCCGTATGTTTCACAAAGGCAACGGTTTCTATACCTGGTGGTCTCATTTTGCTGCTGCTCGTGAGCGAAATATTGGCTGGAGGATCGACTACATTATGGTCTCAAAAGCACTCAAAGATCGCGTAAAGTCAGCATCGATTTTAAGCCATATTTTTGGCTCTGACCATTGCCCTGTTGAGCTTGATATTGGGTAATTCTGATGGCCAAACTGGGCCAATATCAGTAAAAAAGTTAGCCTCTTTTCCCTATTTTGGGCAACAATAAAGCCGCGTCATAGATACGGCCTCCATAGAAAAGATTGGAAGTCGCAAACGCGGCTTTGTGAGACGGACAATAAAATGTACTAGGCCTCTATCCAGATCGTTCCTACGGACGGACCCTAAAAAGTGTCGAAAGGCACTTTTCGGTGCGATATAGCTCTCCTACTAGGAGGCATACTAAGTTGCTGTGAAAAGCCATGACGACATACTCAGCAACGATCGGACGGGCAACGAACTTGTCTCGTCTCGAGACATATGAGCCTACCCAAGCTCTGTTGTTTGAAGGAACAGATTTTGTTCTGTGACTTCACCCGAACTCTGTGAACGAATTACGCATCAATCTTCAGACATCGTTCGCATTTCATTCACACAGTTCGAGTGAAACCAACCTCGGAAAAACAAAATGAATCTGCTAGTAGTATCGCGTGTCTCAAGGACATTGTAAAGGACATGTTGTGGATAACTAAGGATAACTAAAAAAGCGGCGGCCGAATTTCTATCGGACACGATGTTTTGCCCTTATTTCTCCTATGTTTTTTGCCTCCTCGTCGTTTTTCTTCTCTCGACCCATTTCACCAAGTGTGCGCAATTCTGCATCAGAAAGTTTTGCTAATTCTTGCGCGCGAGACTCAAGCCATTCCGGAGTATTGCGCTTCGGATCATCGAGCACTTCATCGAACAATGCATGTAGCATGTTACCGATACGAGGACCCGCAGGGGAGTTGGTTACTTGCATAAGCTTCACGCCGTCGATTTTGAGCATACCAACAGAAATCGGGTCATGGAGTGCCTCTTCGATCATGGCCTTATACATGCGGAGCCTATAGGGGTCCTCTTTGGGTCTGCCGGTTCCTATACGGTCGCATATGCGTAGATCTATGAGATCCCATATGTTTTCACGTCCGACATTTACAATCATCCTACGGACCGCTGAGAGGGTAATAGTCTCCGTATCCGAGAAGAACATATGCCAACGGACCAGTTTAGTCACTTTTTCGATCGTTACACGTGAAAACCTCAGTCTTTCGAGGATTTTACGTGTTTCACGTGAACCTTTTACCTCGTGGCCATAGAAAGTAACCTGATTTGTGTCACGTGAAACATCCCTTGTTTCAGGCTTAGAAATATCATGAAACAGGGCAGCAAGCCTTATTTCTAGGCTCCATTTCTTATCGGCTGCATGCTGGAGGCTGCGCAACAGGTGCTCCCAGACATCGAAAGCATGTGCCTGAGTCTGAGTAACACCCTTGCCGGCCTCCAATTCAGGTATGAAATGCTTGAGAAGTCCTGTTTCACTGAGCATCTCGATGCCTTTTTTGGGAGTATCTGAAAGCAGAATCTTTGAAAATTCGTCACGAATACGCTCCATGGATACGTCTTTTATGAGCTTGCTGTGGCTCTGTATAGCCGCGAGGGTCTCATTTTCAACGGTAAAGTCGAGCGCAACAGCCAGGCGGATGGCGCGCATAAGACGCAGGGCATCTTCCATGAAACGATCGCCAGGGTTACCTACAGTACGTAGAATTTTGGCCTTAAGATCGGCAAAACCACCATAAAGGTCAACAATGTCCTTTATAGCCCCGCCTGAAAGGGAAGCAGCCATGGCGTTTACGGTAAAGTCGCGGCGTTTGAGGTCGTCCTCGATCTTGGTGCTGAATTTGACCTGGTCGGGATGGCGGCGGTCGGAATAGGTTGATTCGACACGATAGGGGGTAACCTCTATAACCTTAAGTTTCTCATCCGTGGCGGTTTCATTGATGACGGCTACCGTACCGAAGGTGTTTTCGTATACCGTCTTAGGGAAAAGTGCCATTATCTGCTCAGGTGTGGCGTTTGTCGTGAAATCCCAATCCTTGGGCTCTCGGCCGAGAAAGAGGTCTCGAACACAGCCGCCTACCAGATAGGCCTGAAAACCAGCCGTTTCAAGGGCTTCTGATACGGCAATGACTTCCGCAGGGATAGGGCTTTCTTTAGCCATTTTCATGCATTCAGTCTACTGCAATTTCGCAATTATAGCCATGTGCGCTACTATTTCAGCACGCTCTCGTGGTGAAATGGATATCACGGCAGTCTTCGAAACTGCTATTGAAGGTTCGAATCCTTCCGAGAGCACATGTGGTGTGAGCTTCATGGAACTCTGATGTTATGCAGACTGGTTTCTTCCAAAAAATAAAAAACTGCGCTATACTCGTTTCACGTTTGGAATAGTTGCGGGTATCGTTTAGTGGTAGGACGCGTCCTTGCCAAGGACGAGGTTGGAGTTCGATTCTCCATACCCGCACAGATTGTTTGGGAAGAAAGGGTGAATAAATATAGAAAATTCGGCCGTTGTTACATGTGAAACGGTGTTTTTTGACGGATTAGACCTGTGCATAGTAGTGGATAACTCTGTGGATGATGGTGATAAAAGACACGAAAAAGGCCTAAGAATCGTCATAAGCAGCATTTATACAGTCCTTAACAGGGGACGGCTCAGCCTGGGGATTTCTCTAGAACACTATGACAACCACGACTACGGGCTTGATGGGCGAAAACATTGCAGCCCGCTTTGTGAAACGGCATGGATTTCGAATAATAATCAGGAACTACCGAAAGAAATGGGGAGAACTTGATATTGTGGCATTCAAGGACGGCATACTCCACGTGTTTGAGGTCAAAAGCACGAAGGTTAGCCATTTCACAGAGATTAGGGACAGGCATCGTCTTGAAGACAATGTCCACAACAATAAACTCGCCAGAATTCGACGTACAGTTCAGACGTTCTTGGTCGAGACGGGGAGAGGAGTCGAGGTAGATTTTTATTTCCATGTAATTACGGTAAAAATCGACGCGCGACATCTCCGCAATCGTATATGTTGGATTAAAAATGTGGTTTTATAGCGATTCTATGATACGATGAGGCCACATCCGGAGCGTGGTGTAACGGCTAACATCCCTGTTTTGGGTACAGGTGACTCCGGGTTCGAATCCCGGCGCTCCGACCGACATTGCCTTTATGATCAGATCAATTCTTGTATTTTTCGACAAATTTGAGGATTATATTCGCGGCCATCTCAGCCGTTTTCCGATCGTATATACGATGATCGGAGGTATCGCCATTGTGCTTTTCTGGCGCGGCGTATGGCATACGGCAGATATACTGCAGGAACAGGGTGGATGGCTGGGTTGGCTCTTTTATGAGCCGACAAACCTTGTTATCGTACTTGTCATCCTCCTTGCGACCGGCTTGTTCGTATCGTATTTTATTGGTGATACGATCCTCATGAGCGGTCTCAAGGGTGAGAAGAAGGTCACTGATCGGACCGAGAGGGAGCTCAAGGAAGAGGAGGAGCGCATTCGTGAGCTTCGTGCGACGGTCAGGGAAGTGAAGAAAGAGCTCGACGAGATCCGTGATGTGGTTGTGGCCGAGCACAAGGCGCATCATCCCGAGGATGCAGCAGCAAAGAAATAGGGAAATCGTTACCTCGGTGAGCGAGAGTCGTTTGAAAATGCGGGATTAGTTTATCGGTAAAACAACAGTTTTCCAAACTGTGGTGAGGAGTTCGACTCTCCTATCCCGCACATGAAGAAAGGCATGATTATCGGCGTCGATCTGGATGATGTGCTGCTCGATTTCTTCGGAACGTTTTGTGGCTACGTAAACAAGACGCGTGGTACAAATTACACGCGCGACAGTCAGTGGAATTTTAGTATTGAAAAATCATGGGGCTGGAACAAGGAAGATGCACATCAGGCAATCCTCGATTTCTATCATTCAGACGATCACAAGAGTGCGGCGCCGGTCGCGGGTGCCGTGGAGGCCCTCAGGACTCTTTCGGAGCAGAACGTCATCCATCTCGTTACTTCAAAACCAGAGTTTCTGAAAGAAGAAACAGAGCGTTGGATAGATGTCTATTTTCCGGGCATGATCTCGAGCATTCATTTCATGAACCATTATCACGGCAATGGTAAGAAGCGCAGCAAGGCAGACACATGTAAGGAGTTGGGTGTACAGATTTTCGTAGACGATTCTGCTGAGCAGGCGAGAAATGTCAGCGGTGTTGGTATTCCTGTATTCATGCCAGATGCGCCGTGGAATAGGCAAGAGGAAGTCGGTCCGTTGGTGACTCGAGTGAATTCGTGGGAGGAAATAGTCGAGCGCATTCAGAAGCAATGACGTCATCTGTACCATGGTAGCTGCCTACTGATGATTAGAAGTCTGAAGACCGATCGCAGTATCGGAGCCTGAACGTTACTATTGACATATAGTACTATATGTAGTATAATAGTAATGAATCCGACCATACATGAAGCTCTCTCAAGTTGTCATGAGGGCGGACGAGCTTGTCAGACAGCGTCATTTCGTCGAAAGTATTGCGGTCCACCGTGCGCTCGATGCCTCAGGATTTCCCCGGCATACGCAGCAATTCGGGGTCACTCGCAATCTGATCGACGACATCGGCGTCAGAAATCCCAAGCAAAATCTGTTCCAGATCGTGCTTGCCGCACGGCGACAAAGGGAACTCCAGCTCGTTCTGCCACTGTAATCTCGAAAGAGGTCGAAGCCATTCGGCCTCTTTTTGCGTATGAAATACATGCTGACAAAAAAACCGCCACGCGGCGGTTTTCGTCTCTGCCGGCAGATGCCGGAGAAAAGGAGGCCTATTTAACAGCGTCCTTGAGTGCCTTTGCGGCGCGGAACTTCGGAACCTTCATAGCCGGGACCTTGATTGACTCACCGGTGCGAGGGTTGCGAGCTTCGCGGGCTGCACGCTGCTTAACTGAGAAAATACCGAGACCTGCGATCGATACTTCGTCGCCCTTCTTGAGAGCGTCGATGATTGAGTTGATCATGGTCTCGACTGCCTGCTCAGCCTGTACCTTGGTACCGCCGAGGACGCCGTGAACTGCTTCAACAATGTATGCCTTGTTCATGTGTGATTTATTAAATCTTGTAAATAATGGTCTCGGCGCCGACGCGACGAGCTACGGAACTACGAGGTCATTATACTTTAAGCCATTTTTTAGGCAATGCCGACGAAAAATGGCTGTGGATTACCAAAATTTGGATAAATATGAAAATCATGGGGTAATTTTGGCTCAATTATCGGCATATATAGGAAAATAGCTGAAACTCCGGTGTAAAGTTTACGGTGAACGTCGCTTTTCGGGTACTTTTGCACCATGTTTACGAGCTTTTGAAAGACCGATTGCAATGGCCTGCTTGGGATTTGTCACCCTTTTGTGGCTGCGGCCACTCTTGAGGCGGCCGCGCTTCATTTTGTGCATTTCCTTCTCCACCCATCGTCCGGCCTTCTTTGGATATTTGCGTGACATATCCTGTATAACGGCCATTTTGCTTCATTCTTGCGTGGCACATAAAAAGGGCGGCCATCTCGTTGCAGGCCGCCCTTGTTGGCGTGTACCAGTTCCGCACAACAGCATTGAGCGTTGCGAACTGAAATGTGATGGTACTGGAGAACATCGATCGCCTCTACCGGACGCCAGTACCGGTTCACGTGTTCGTGAACAAGCAAGCGGCAGCGCCCCACCCTAGGCGGGGCGCTGCCCTTCTGTATGAACCGTCCGGATCATGCACCTCATGCACGCATCACGGAACGGCAAACTAAAAGTGCGAATAATCTAACTCTACACCCGGCACAAAAATACACAAGCGGACTGCTTGTGTATTCCCGGAGCCATTATTCGATTGTTTAGCGGGCAAATTCGATGGATCGAGTCTCCCGGATGACGTTCACTTTGATTTCACCCGGATACTTGAGGTCCTTTTCGATCTTGAGGGCGATTTCGCGGGCCAAATTGCGTGCCTCCATGTCGTTGAGCTCTTCTGGCTTCACGAAAACACGGATTTCACGGCCAGCCTGCAGGGCATATGACTTCTCAATGCCCTTGAATGAGTTCGCGAGAGCTTCAAGATCCCCGAGACGCTTGAGGTAATTCTCGACATTATCGCGGCGAGCACCCGGACGAGCGCCTGAAATGGCGTCAGCAGTCTGTACAATGCGGGATTCCACAGTTTCGTACGGATATTCCTCGTGGTGAGCCTGCATAGCTTTGATGATGTCTTCAGGAGCACCGAATTTCTGGAGAATACGGCGACCGATCTCGACGTGAGTGCCTGCGACCTCATGGTCGAGCGCTTTGCCAATATCGTGGAGCAGGGCACCCGCCTTGGCAACCTGGACGTTTGCGCCGAGTTCTTCAGCAATCATGCCCGCAATGTGAGCCATTTCTATAGAGTGGGCAAGGACGTTCTGACCATACGAGGTACGGAAGTGCAGACGGCCAAGAATAAGGAGAATTCGGGGATCAAGACCGAGCACGCCACATTCGTAGGCGGCCTGCTCACCTTTTTCCTTGATGGTCTTGTTGACGTCCTGGCGAGCTTTCTCCACGATCTGCTCGATGCGTGCCGGCTGGACACGACCATCCTTGATGAGTTCACGAAGAGCCATGCCGGCGACATGGCGGCGAACGGGATCAAACGATGAAATGGTGATGGCGCCCGGTGTATCGTCGACAAGGACTTCGACGCCGGTAGCGCGCTCAAAGGCCTTGATATTACGGCCTTCCTTGCCGATAATCTTGCCTTTGACGTCATCAGACGGGATTTCGACGGTTGATGACATGAAGTCTGAAGCAACTGACGAAGCGAGACGTTGCACGGAAACAGCCAATATATCCTTGGCTTTCTGTTCGAGCATGTCCTCGCCCTGGTTTTCGAGTTTTTTAATACGAACCATGAAATCCTCCTCGTTTTGCTTCTCGAGTTTCTTGATGATTTCTGCCTTGGCATCCTCGGTCGACATCTTTGCAGCTTTTTCGAGTGCGGCAAGACGATCGAGCTCAAGTTTTTCAGCTTTTTCGCGGATCGCACGAATTTCGGCGGCCTTTTCCTTGATCGTCTCTACCTCCTTGTCGATATCGATCTGGCGCTTGTCCAGGAGGTCTTCTTTTTTGATAAGGCGGTCTTCGGTCTGTTTGATTTTGTCTTCCTTGCTCTTTAATTCCTGGCGGACGGACTCGGCAAGTTCGGCTGCTTTCTTCTCGGCCTCCACGGTGATTCTTTTGGCATCCTCGCGGGCGACCAAAAGCATCTCCTTGACCTCAAGTTCCATGGAGCCTTTTTTGCCCAAGGTAATGAGATATCGGAGATAATATCCGATTGCCAATCCAACCACTCCGGCGAAGGAGAGGAATAGAGCGACTATTTTTAATGACATACGCGGTTACGACCCGCTGTTCGAGGACAGAAGTGAGGACAAAATATGAGTAATTTCAGTTGATGTCGGGAGTTTCATATCGGTAATCACGGATCTTCAAAAGCGGTGTCAGAAATTTAAATTAAGTAACAATTCCATAATATACCTGGCTTTACTTTGGCGCAACTTTGGGGTACATTTCGGGCGTACTCTTATCTACTTTTATTACCTATCTCTCTATAACGATTCACTCACATGCTTATTCCAACAGTCATTGAAAAGTCGAGCTTCGGCGAGCGCGCATACGATATCTACTCACGTCTTCTGAAGGAGAATATTGTGTTCCTTGGTGGCGCTATCGATGACCAGGTGGCCAACCTCGTCATTGCTCAGCTCCTCTTCCTCCAGTCTGAAGATCCGAAGAAAGAGATTCAGCTGTATATCAACTCTCCGGGCGGTAGCATCAGCGCCGGTCTTGCAATCGTGGATACGATGCAGCACATCAAGAATCCGATCTCGACCGTGTGTGTCGGTCTCGCAGCTTCGATGGCCGCAGTGATCCTCTCATGCGGTGACAAGGGTAAGCGCGTCGCACTTCCGAATTCAGAGGTACTTATTCACCAGCCGTTGGGTGGTGCGGAAGGTCAGGCAGCGGACATCGAGATCAGCGCACGCCGCATTATCAAGATGCGCGAGGTTCTGAACAAGATGCTTGCAAAGAACACCGGTCAGACGCTCGCAAAGATCGAGAAGGACGTCGACCGCGATTACTTCATGGATGCAGACGAGGCAAAGAAGTACGGCATCATTGATCAGGTCGTCACTGCTACCAAGAAATAATATCTGCAATCGCATCTCATGCGCCTGCACCGTTTCTATAGTTCCGAGAAGATTGGAACACGCACCGAGCTCACTATTATCGACGCAGATGTGGTCCACCAGATCCGTCGGGTCTTCCGCCTGAGGCCGGAAGATTTTATCATCATGTTCGACGGCTCGGGGTATGAGTACACCTGCGCCATTATGTCGTACGATGAGGAAGATCGCATGACGCTCGCAGTCCGCGAATCTGCACACGCACGTTTCACACCGTCCCTTGGACAGCGACTCTGGCTTTTTGCGGCGCTGGTTAAAAAAGATACCTTTGAGACCATCGTAGAGAAGGCGACCGAACTCGGTGTCACTGATATAGTTCCTGTTCTTGCAGAACGTTCAGAAAAGAAATCGACCAATGAGGCACGCGTGTCCAAGATCGTGATGGAAGCAAGTGAGCAAAGCGGCCGCGGAGATCTTCCGACTGTCCATGAAGTCATGTCCTTGAAAGACTGCATTGATCTGTGCGGTTCAGAAGGAATTACGCGCATGACCGCGTTTCACACGGATGGTGCACAGTTCCGTCATGCGGAAGACAGTCAGATCGAGGCACTTTTCATAGGTCCGGAGGGTGGATGGTCACCAAGTGAGGTCGACCTGTTTCACACCGCAAAAATACTGGTACGATGCCTCGGGCCCCAGGTTCTTCGCGCTGAGACTGCAGTCGTTGCTGCTCTCTCCCAGATTGTGTTTCGCTAGCGGATGCTAATTTCAGATAGCGTAAGGTTTCACACAACAAAAAGTCCCCGAGCGGGGACTTTTGTGTTTCACATGAGTGTTTAACAGTGATCTGATAGTGTGGAAGAAGATTTATTCGCCCTGCTTCTCAAGAAACTCAAAGACTTTTTCGTTTGTAAGGACAGTCTCAGCGTAGACTGCTGCACGCTCACGGTCGGCGTCCTTGTAGTGCGCAGTGATGTGAGAGACTTCGGTCTCAATCTCTTCTGCGGTCGGGTGAATGTTTTCCTTCTTTGAAATCTCATTCAAGACGAGCTGAAGCTTTGCCTTCTTCTCTGCATGGGGGAGCCACTCCTTGCGGACTTCCTCGAGGGTCTTCTTTGCATGCTTGAGATAATCTTCGAGCTTCACACCCATGCGTTCGACATCTGCGCTGAACTGAGCCTGAGTGCGATCGAGTTCGCTCTCGACCATAACCTTTGGCAGGTCGATGGTGGTCTTCTCGGCGATCGCGTCTGCGATCGCGATACGGCGCTTCTCGTTGGATGCGTTGACCTTGTCCTCGCCGATCATTTCAGAAAGCTTGTTCTTGAAGTCAGGGACATCCTTGAAGTCACCGAGCTTTTTCACAAACTCATCAGTGAGTTCAGGGAGGTTGGCCATGACTGCCTTTTCATGTTCTTCAGGAGTCATCTTGTCGTGATCGTGACCCTCGTGGGATGCATGCATCTTGCGAATTCGGAGAACTGCATCATCGATCTCCTTGTCAGAGACTTTCTTGTCCGGCGTGCCGGCCTTCTTGATTTCGGCTGCAGCAATCTTCTTGTAGTCGGGAAGAGTGACTTCAGGTACGACTGCGGTCACTGCCTTGAACTCAAGCGGGTTGTCAGCAGCGATCTTGGTCACCGAAATCTGCGGACGACCAACGGCATCAATTTTCTGATCGATAAGGATCTCGACGTACGCCTTTGGAACGGCAAGTTCAGCCATCTCTTCGAGGACTGCCATTTCGCCAATCTTGGAGATAAGGATATTTTCAGGGATGTTACCCTTGCGGAAACCGTCGAGAGAGACGGAGTCGTTGAGATGCTTGAGTGCTTCCGTGCGATACTTGCCCCAGACCTCGAACGGAACCGATGCGGTGATCTCGACCTGCGAACCGTCGAGCTTCTTCACGACAACGCCTGCCGCATCGTATGAAGGTGTTTTAGTAGATTTGTTTGATTGTGTCATGCGTCGCAGTCTACCTGCGGGGCGGACTATTTGCAAGAATTGGTGCAAAAAGAAAAGCCTCCGAATCGGAGGCTTTCTTCGCGTTCATGATTAGAAATTTTCCTTCTCGAGACCGCTTGTAGAATCATTGAGTTCATTCCTCAAATCATCGAGATCGGCGTGGCCGGTCGATACGGTGGTAGTTGCGTCCAGAGTATCGGTCGGGATTGCCGATTGCTTTACTTTTGATGCAAAGAGGTAGAGTGCGGCAATGATGAGCACCAGGACAATAATGAGGGTGGCGACAATCGGTCCAATTTTTTTCTCACTGACTTTGGTAGTTTCCGTCATGTAATAACTGAATGATTATTATTGCTGCTGTTGCGTAGTGGTAGCGATGTCTGAACCGGATCCGACGGCGCTGCTGATGGCAGTGACAACCTCGTTGAGAGCCCTTCGGGCGTCATCAAGTGCCCGGATTGCTGCTTTGCCGGTCTCGCGCGGTCCTTCGAGGCTGACTTCCGTTGAGGGATCAATACGTGAGACGGTCGATGCGGTCACAAATGTGGGCGTAATAGCAGCAATAGCCGTGATTGCAGTGTCGGCCGCGGCAATTTTCTGGTCTGCTATGGCGAGAAGCCGTACTGCTTCCGTCATATCCCGGCCTTGCTGACTGGTTGCGCTTATTCTGGAAGCTATGCGAACGCGCAAATCCTTGAGATTGCTGAGGGTATCCTGAGTTTCGACAAGCAAGTGGCTCTGCATCCAAACAAAGAGATCAAGGCGGGCCTTTTCCCAGTTTTCGTGGCCGCCCGGAGCAGTGGTTGATGCATAGCGGGTGGCAGTCTGTTGCAAGGATTTGAGAGTGGCATTGCTGATGTTTTTCATCCACGGTGCCGTTGAAGATGCGAGCCACAGGGGAGTACGTCGCACATCTGTGGTGCGATCCAGACGCTCGACTGGTGCGGTCGTGCGAAGCGTTGCTATGGTCGGAGCGGCACGCTGCTTCATTGTTTCGTTCCTGATGTCGCGATTTCGGTCCAGGTTGATCTGCCTGGCGGCCGCCGGACGGGGCACGGATGTGGTCTGCGCATGTGCCAGAAGCGGCAGGGCAGCAGTCACGATGCCAGCAATTGCCGCTCTGGTAATAAGATGTTTATGTGGATTTTTCATAAATAAATGCTGTGCATCTAGTATACCACGGGGTCGTATATTGACAATATGGATTTTAGTTGTATTATTTGAGCCAATTCTCGCTCTTTGACACGTGTCAGAGAGAACATTTTCCTCAACCCCAACCCTATACGTGATTGTTTCGTGAAAACGTCTATTTTTCGTTTCATCCTTATCGTGGGGCTCGTTTTTACGAGTGCCATTGTCTCTGGTGTCCGTGGTCAAACGGCTAACGGTGTCCGCCTGAACAATATGTCTGTCCGCGCTCCTGTCGGTGTCGGACAGGAATGTCTTATTGGCGGCTTCGTCATTCAGAAGCAGTGCCAACTGCTCATTCGTGCCGTTGGCCGCTCATTACAGGGCTTCGGCATCCGCAATACGTGCAACGATCCGAAATTGCAGATATTCAGCGGTTCCATCGTCGTCGCTGAAAACGACAACTGGGGCGGTGTTGCTGAAATCACCGCTGCTGCAAGCAGGGTAGGAGCCTTCTCCATTCCTGCCGGTAGTCTCGATGCCGTCGTGCTCGTGACATTGCCTGCGGGCATATACAGCGCGGTCGTGACCTCAAATGATGCCGTGCCCGGCGGTATTGCACTTCTCGAGATTTACGATACCAGCCCCTCTTCAGACGGCTTCTACAATCAATCGGTGCGTGCGATTGCCGGTTACGGCGAGTCCGCTCTGATCATGGGTGTCGTCGTTTCCGGTACAGGCCCGGCGAGTTTTCTCTTTCGCGGAATCGGACCCGGTCTAGCGCCGTTCGGTGTGACGAAGTATCTCTTCGATCCGCTGCTTACCCTGCGCGACGAACTTGGAAATCTGATCGATCGAAATGATTCGTGGGGAACCATGTTTTCCAACTTTTACTTCGGTCGGTGGGGCGCATTCCCATTGCCCGAGGGCAGCACGGATGCCGCTATCATTTTTGAAAGCGGATTTTTCGGAGGCGGACCCACGTCGTCGATCCGTTTTACGGCGATCGTCGAATCAAAGTCGGAGGGCGTATCGGGCCCCGTGCTCGCTGAGTGCTATTTCGTGCCCCGTTTCTTCTGACATCGCTCCGTTCCGGAGCACTCATGCAAAAGATCGTGCAACCGGCGTGCACGATCTTTTTTGATGGTCTATATGAACGTGGAATCTACTGCGCCGCACCTGCGTTGCAATATTCGTAGTTAGTATTAAGGTTGCCGTTATTACAGCTGATGTTTATGGCTCCATTACATGCGCCATATGCGCATTGCGATGCAGAAAAGTTTACCGTATCGCCGCTATTCATCTGTGTGGTCTGGCCTCCGATGCAGCCGTAGCCCCAGGTGACGGGCCCGTAGAGTGTGCATCCGCGGGACGAATAACGACATGATCCGTCGTCGCAACTTGCTCCCGGATTGTAGTTGGTAGCATTCGGATCGGTACATCCCTGACCTGGCGTGCTTGCTGAACATGATCCGTCACAACCAATGGTGCCGTAATTTGTCTGTCCGCAGGCATTTGCCGCACTCTGACATGCCTGACCATAGTTAGCCGGATTTGATGGGGTAGTGGCACTGCAGGTTGCGCCTTGCACGCCCGGACTACAGCTCCAAGTGCCGGTACTGGTCTGACCGCATGAATTGGCGCTGCTGGTGCAGCTCACGCCGAGCCACCAGGGGTTTGCCGGGGTCGATGCCGAACATACGCCATTGCAGTTGTATGTGCCGGTGTTTGTCTCTCCGCACGCGTTGCTTCCGCTTGTACATGTCTGACCGAGGTACGACGGATTGGAAGGGGTCGAAGCATTACAGATGCCGTTACAGTCGTAGGTTCCGGTAGCCGTCTGACCGCAGGCATTTGAGCCGCTGGTACATTGCTGACCGTAGTTAGATGCGCATGTCGGCGGGCAAGATGCATTGGACGGAGTCGATGCCGAGCATGTGCCGCGGCAGTCATATGTGCCGGAATTTGTCTGGCCGCATGAGTTCGCACTACTTGTGCATGACTGACCGTAATTGGATGGATTTGCGGGGGTCGAGGCCGTACAGACGCCGCTGCAATTGTATGTACCCGAGCTCGTCTGACCACAGGCATTTGCGCTGCTCGTGCATGGTTGTCCGGAATTCGATGCGCATGTCGGGCCGCAACTCGAATTTGACGGAGTAGAAGCACTGCACGAACCTCCGCAGGTGATGGTTCCGGAATTAGTCTGACCGCACGAATTGGCGCCGCTGGTGCAGCTCTGGCCATAATTCCATACGCAGGTGGGGCCACAACTCGAGTTTGAAGGAGTGGAGGCGGAGCAGGTGCCGTTGCAGTCGTATGATCCCGTGGAGCGCTGTCCGCAGGAGTTAGGGCTGCTCTGGCATGATTGACCGTTCAACGGACTGCATACGTCGGCGCAGGCATTGATGATGACGTTGGGGGCACCGTTGGTGAAAAATGTACTCCATTCACTCTGCGAATTTGTCGGCACAAACAGTCCCGCATTGTTGTTGTTCGTGATGGCCTTGCATACGGAGTATTCCGTTATGTCCTGTGAGGAATTGCTGTACACAGTGTGACTCTGTGCAGCGTAACTCTGCGTTGAAAGTGATAGCACCGCCGATATGAGAATGATCGCAGAGCAGATCGATTTCAGAGTAATTCGCATATTATTGAGTAGCGGAAGTTATAAATACCGTACCGGCCTTTTCTGTGGTATCACAGCGGAACGTGCGCGTGCCGGGCGTATTCCAGAACGTAAATGTACCCCGTACACCGCTGTTTGCCCCGACAAAAATGTTGATCTCCGGACTGAACGAAATGAAATGGGAGCGAGCATCGGTATTTACAAATGTTACCGTTGAGTTCATTGGGATTTTTGATACGGCAGGGGAAGCGATGCAGTCTTTGATGATAATCGTGCTCGATGCTACCGCTGTCTCTGCAACCCGATGCGCCTGTGTGACAATGGGCGGCATTTGAATAATCTCTGAGGAAGGAATGTCGGGATGTGAGACTGCCGGAGTACCGTCAGTTTCCGCCGTCTTGTACAGGCTGTACGGACCATAGTGAACATAAACTAGGGCAAGTGCTACTGCGATCGCAACGATAATAATAAGTGCTATTGAACCGCTGTGCGGCTCCGATATGTGGTGGTGCGTTTGATTCGCGCGATGAGGATGATGAACCATAATAGTGTAAGTGTACCAAAACCCCGCCGATGTAGGCGGGGTTTCAGTGGAAAAGTTTTTTGGGGAACTTTTACGAGGAAGCTTTAGAAGAAGAGGTGATGAGCGGTAACCCAGGCAACAATGAGGAGTGCCACAATGTTGAGGATCTTGATCATCGGGTTCACTGCAGGACCTGCGGTGTCCTTGTACGGATCGCCGACGGTGTCACCGGTAACAGCTGCCTTGTGAGCATCTGAACCCTTACCACCGTGATTGCCCTGCTCGATATGCTTCTTGGCATTGTCCCATGCACCGCCACCCGAGGTCATCGAGATAGCGACGAAGAGACCGGTAACGATCGAGCCGACGAGAAGACCGCCGAGAGCGACCGGACCGAGGACGAAGCCTACAATGATCGGGGCGAGGACCGGGATAAGAGCCGGGATGATCATTTCCTTGATA
>DASVLR010000009.1:0-7122 GCA_036384775.1 Minisyncoccota bacterium | reverse complement strand
TAGAAACAGAAGGTGCCCAGCAACATCGCCCACATTCCCGCCGTGGCACCCGCCCTGTTTTTTACGGCCACATACAGAAGCCAGAGTGCGATTGCGGTAAGGATAAGCGGGAGGACACGAAAACCATCCGCTCCAAACATGCCGTAGTCCGCCACAAAAAGCATTTGCATGAGCGGCGGATGTGCAAAAAACTGTCCGGCTGCTTCTACTGAGGCCGACGACGATACATTCTTCCATTCATCCTGATAATACGGCGCGGTTACACCGGGCAGGCGAAGCAGGAAAAAAAGAACAAGGATCACTATCGGAAGCCATTTCTTCATTTGATTTCTGCTGCCAGACGCTCCGAGAGCTGTTTCAGGCTATTGTCACGGATGAGACCGGCAATTGAAGCGGCTTTCTTGTTCTGTTCTGCAGATGAGAGTGCGAGGAAGTCTTTTATACGACGTGCGAGACCGGCTGCATCCGCGTACGGGAATGCAAACAGCGGATCAATCTTGTCTTTGATGTCATCGTTCGAAACAAAAACGAAACAGCCGCATGCCATGCCTTCAAAAATCGTCTTGTCATACATACCGTTCGGTGAGAGATTCACGAAAATCTGATGGGCGGAGTAGACCTTCGGCGATTCGATGTTGGCCACCGGACCCGGGAATTTCACACGGTCGCCAAGACCCGCTTCCCTGACCTGCTCATGCAGTTGTTTGCCGTACGCTTCGTCAACGAAATTGCCGTAAATATCCGCAGTAAAGGTAACTCCTTCTTTCTTGAGAATTTCGAGAGCGGCGATAAGTGTATGAATATTCTTCGAGGGTGAAATGCGGCCGAGCGAGAGGATCGACGACTGCTTGCGCACAACCTGAGTCGAAAGGTCAGAAGCCATCGGCTTGAAAACTTCCGTATCAACACCCACCGGCATAAACTGGGTCTTCTTAAACTTCGCAGTATATGAATAATGCGACGTACAGAAGATCTTCGTGCAGAACCATGCCGCAATATCGGTAAGCGCCGAACCGGCATAGTGGTTACGCCACATGTAGATCTTCTTGCCCAGAAGCTTCCATAGCCATCCAGCCGCAAGGATATATTCCTGGTTCATGTGTACGAAAACGGCGTCGTACCTGTTGAAATAGCGGATGGAGAAATAAAACAGGAGGAATACATACTTGGCGCGGCTCTGCCATTTGTCCTTGCCGAGCGTGAGAACTGCCACATTGCCGGGAAGATCGTATTCGCCCTTTTGGAGGCACACGACCGTGATGCGCGAGAACTGCTCTGAAAAAACCTCAACCCAGCGATGGAAGAAGCCGAGTACGGGATCCTTACGGTCTATTTTTTGAGCAATGACGAGAAGGCGCATGGTGGTGATTATGACGTGGGTGCGGCGTTGCTCTTATTCTTGAATATAAACATACCATATACAAGGTAGCTTTCGATGGCCAGAACTATCGAAATAACAATCTGGGACACGATCGGATTTTCATTGAGCTTATGGACGGCCAGATACATACAGAGTGTGTTCAGACCAAGATTCAAACTAGTAACTACCAGATACAGTGCTGCCTGGCCATGCATTCCGTCAGTACCATGATCCTGGAACGTGAAGAACTTTTGCATGATAAAGCTGACACCAAATGCAAAAATAAACGCAATGATACTCGAGACTACGGCCGGAACGTGAAGCGGATAGATCAGGATCCATAGCAAGATCAAATCGGTTGCCGCCGCGAGACCGCCCGAGAACACATAGCGGATGAGTTTGGCCGTCATAATCTTTCCTTTTGCGTCGACTGGGCGACGCGCTACAACTCTGCGCATTGCCTCAAGCGCCTTGGTGACCGTGGCGTTGATGGTGAATTGCTCGGTCGTCGCACGCGCCGCGTTACGCAAACGTTCACGGAGTGAATCATCGGCATCCAATCTCTTCACAGTCGCAACAAACGCAGACTCATCGTCAGGCCGTACCATCATACCGTTGCGATCATCTGTAATGATTTCTGAGAGATTGCCGACATTTGTCGTAATGATCGGCGTGCCGGCAGCCATAGCCTCGACCAGCATAAATGCAAAAGACTCAAATCGAGTTGCCAGAGCAAATATCTCAGATGCGGCGATCGTTTTTGCCAGAGCCTTCCTGTCGAGACGACCGAGCAAGGTAACGCGATCATTGAGGCCCTCTGATGCAATGAGCTTCGTCAGGTGTTCACGCTCCGGACCCTCGCCGGCAATCGATAACTTCCACTCCGGCAGTTTTTTCATGGCCCGGATAAGCACATCGAAACCCTTCCATGGCACCAAACGCCCCGCACTGACAATCGTATGCGGTACCGGCTTCACATCACGGACAGCGTGATAGATCTCGTTCAGATCGATACCATTATATATAGCCTCGACCCGTTCAGGCCGACGCACCCACTTGCTCACCAGGTCAGCAAAATATTTCGAAGGCGCAATGACGTGATCGGCATGAGTAACCACGAGCTTCTGGATTTTTCGCAATCGCTCAACGTTCGCGCCGTATGTTTTAGTCTGGAATGTATCTATGTCGTCAGTAACTCCGTAGCGCTGCGTCGACTGTTCCCATGCGTAATCGCCCGGCACACGGACAACAAACGCCTTGCCCAGTACCAGAGAGGCGAACAAGGCCGGCAAACCAACCGAAACGGTATCCTGGGCAAACACAACGTCCGACGATCGAGCATGCCATATGACCTTACCAAAATATACGAGGTGTCTGATGATCTTCGGCAGATGTCTGACTTCACCGAACGAAAGCACGTCACAGGTAACACCGCGTTTGGGCAGTTCGTTGTAGAGGAGTTCCGAATATGTGGCAGGACCGCCGATATCGGGAGGATACGCACCCGTTGCAACCAGTATCTTCATAAGTAGCTATGATAGCGCAAGAACCTGTTCAATTGCACGCGCGTATCCTGTTGTATTCCATGGCGCAATGACGGCACCCATTTCAGCAGCAATGCCGACATCGGTCGAAACAATCTTCGTTCCGGCGGCGGCTGCTTCAACCAGCGTCATGCCATATCCCTCAAACAATGACGTAACAAGGAAAACATCGGCGGTTTTGTAGTACGAATAGAGTGTCGACGGACGTGCCCATGGTTCAAAGACTATATGCGCCGCAGCAGGACCTCGTATCGCCCGCTGCTGCAGCTGTTCTGTGAGGCCGCCCGTTCCACAAATCACCAGACCAATTTCAGGATGTTTCTGTACGAGTGCATGCATTGCATCGATGGCCAACGCAACGTTTTTTTCCGGCTCCAGACGCGAGGCAACGAGTGCAATTTTCTTAAATTGCGGGTACTTGGTGTGAAGGTTTGCCGCAGGATCAATCGGAGACGACTTAATATGACTGACATCAACCGCGATCGGACGAACCTCTATTTTTTCGGCAGAGATGCCGAGTTTATCAGTCAGGTAGGTCTTGATGCGCTGAGCCACCACGCGGATATGATCCGCTTTGGGCAAATACGACAATGCCAATGACTTCCTGATCTTGTTACCAACAGTGTATGGATAGTTCGGCGCACCTATATCCGTATGGAGCTGTAATTCAAGCGGTAGTTTGAACTCGCGTTGCAAACGCGTGCCCGCGACGGCCGTCAAAAACGGATCTTGGCAGGTAATGTTGGTAATGCCGCGACGGGGAATGATAAATCTTCCGAGTCGTGCAGCATCAAGCGGATACAAAGCTTTGAGTTTCGACCGCGTGGGATAAATCCATACATTTGGAGCAATGCTTGTCTCCGTATATCCACGACCCGATGTCGCGACCACAACATGAATTTCATCCCACTTCTTGGCATATTCCTTGAAGCGTTCTCGCACAGCGCTTCCCTCTTTGAAAAGCAACCGATCAGTACCTATTGAAAGAAGTTTCCTTGCCATTGCGCTTAGTTAGTGATCGTTTTCTCAAATTCGGCTGCCATATCCTTTGCAATCGCATTCCAATCGTATTTCTCCTGCGCGAGAGCACGTGCCTTCTTAATAATAAAATCGCGCGACTCTTTGTCCTTCATATATTTCTCGACCTTCTGGGCAATCGAGTGTGGATTCTGGACTTCACAGACCAGACCGGTCTGACCGTCAGTGAGAAAATCAGGAATACCCCCAACAGCAGTAGCGATCAGAGGAACACCTGCAGCCATAGCCTCGATGAACGATGCACCCTGGCCTTCCGTCAATGACGGACGGATGAAGATTTCAGAGATAGCCAGGTACTTCGGCATTTCCGAGTGCGGAATGTAGCCCAGGAAATGCACGCGATTACCGGGATTCAGCGGAGGCTCATCGGTGTAATTGAGTCCAAGACGAAGCGCGAGCTGCTTGAGTTCCTGTTCAAGGGGGCCGGAACCGAGCACGAGGAATTTTACATTTTTCGGCAAGAGCGGCAATGCGGAAATAACATCGGCCACACCATTTTTCTCTACAAGACGTGAGGTCGTGATCAGAAACACGTCTTCCGGCTTCTTGGCGCATTTCTTGATGAGATCCTCTTTCACGTTCGGCGAGATCTCGGCCGAGAAGAGCTGCAGATCGGCGCCGTTCGGTATGACATCGATCGGACAGGTTGCACCCATCTGTCGTGACCAGTCAGAGAGATAGTTGGAGATGGCCTGGATGCGGTTCGGGTTTTTGAAGATCCACCCAAACGGAATGCTCCAGATACCCTCGCGTCGGGCGAAGTTGTCGCCTTCCTGAATAGTGAGGAGCACCGGTAGACGCGGGTTGTGGCGCTTGAGCAAGAATGCCGCAAAGCCACCGTAGCTGCCCATGACGGCCCAGACGAGATCGCAGCGTGTCTTGTTGGTCATGCGGCGTGCCTTCCAGTACGCAGCAAACGGGTAGAACAATTTCTGAACCCTACCCGGCTTGCTAAAAATGCGATGGACGCGGACATTGCCAATTTTTTCTTCTTTCGGAGACGAGCCATCTCCGATAGTGATCATGTCGAACTCCGCATCGCGTGCGGAAATGCGATCGGTGATCTCTTTAACCGCAACCTCCGCCCCGCCTACCAGTTTCGGGAAATAGGACAATGAGAATATAAGGACTTTGCGGGGTTTCATCGGCTCATGCTGTCACATCCTTATTCGAGTTTCAATACCTGCCTCAGGACATCTTCAGGGACTTCGTGAGATGCCGGTTTCGGAGGAACCGGGATAGTTTTGGCTGCCGGAGGCGGTGTTTGAGGTGCTGGAGACGCCGGTGTAATCACACCTGCAGGCGCAGGAGTATATGCAGGAACCGCAGGCTTCGGCGGCGGGACAGGGACCGGAGTATTCGAAGCATCCGGTTTTACCTCAGGCTTTTTCAACTTGTCGCCAAGCACGGATGCGAGTGCGTTTTTGAGACCGGCAACATTCTCCGGTGTTTGAGCCTTGGGATCAACACGCTGCTGAGTCTGAGGTTTCGGAACGAGCGTCGAAAGTGAAATTGGCTTTGGAGTCGGTGTCGCCGGAGCCGCAGGAGCGACAGGAATTGCGAGAGCTACAGGAGCAGGGGCAGGCGCTGATGCCGGTGCCTGCGTCGGTGTCGGGGTCGGCGTCGGCGGCTTTGCCGCAGCCTTCATTGCCTGAGCAAGTGCGTCCTTCAACGATGTCGAGCCGCCTTCTAACGGCGGAGGTGTCGGACGAGCTGGCCGTGCAGCCGACGCAGGTGCAGAATTTGATATCGCAGAATTTGTCGGCGGAGTCGGCGGTTTCTTTGGTTCATTGCCCGGCGAGAATGTTGACTTCACCTGGAAATCCGGACGTGATGCAGGCGAAGACTGTTGCGGGGCTGCGGTTGCCGCAGATGCCGCAGCTTTTACCGGTTCAGAACCCGGCAGATTTTTCGGTGTAGCGGGTGTAGGTACGGACGGTGTCGAACTGGCAACCGGCACCGGCGACGCTCCGGACGGAGCAGGAATTCGTTCTGACGACGCCGCAGCGTTTGTCGCAGGCGAAGCACCCTTTCCTGCAGCTCCACCCTTCGGCGCACCTCCCTGTTCATGGAATTTGACAATAGCGGCCTCAACTTCGGCACGCGGCTTTGCGTACTGCTCGCGTGAAGCGGCGATAATCTCATTAACATACGAGTGCTCGCTCTGCGGAATCGGACGCATGGTCACCGCAGAAAACGGCGCGGACGTCAGACCGTTGATCATGAGCTTGAGATAGATTTGCGCAAAGCCAAGATTCACCAGATCTTCTGCCGTAAATTGCGGACTGTATTCCTTTTCCAGCACCTCGGCATCGGTGGCGCCGACGCGGAATGTGATCATGGTACCGACGTTACCGAATACGGCAGCGCGGACTTCTTCTTCCATCTGTTCGATGTATTGATGCGCGATCGTCAGGTTGAGCTTGTATTTGCGTGACTCCGAGAGAATGTCGGCAAACGAGGCGTTGGCAAAGTTCTGGAATTCGTCCACAAAGAGGTAGAAGTTCGGCATCATCTTCAGGGTGCGATCCGAAACGTCTGCGCGTGACATGGCGGCGAGATAAATCTTGGTCACGAGCAGACCTCCGAGAAGTTTCATGTTTTCGTCGCCTATCTTACCTTTCGAAAGGTTGATGATGACGATCTTGCGGCGATCCATTGCGTCGCGGAAATCGAATGAGGAGGTCGGTTGACCGATCATGTTGCGGATGAGAGGGTTCGCGGTGAACTGACCGACCTTGTTCTGAATTGCCGGCACGGCTTCAGCGGCCATACGCTCGGTATAGCCTGCCCATTCCTTCACCCAGAAGGTTTTTACTGACGGATCAGTGATATGCGAAATAACATCGTTGCGGTAGGCCTTGTCGGAAAGCATACGGTTCACACCGAGAAGTGTTGCGCCAGGATATTCGAGCAACGCGAGGAGCGTGTTCGTGAGGATGTATTCCATGCGGGCTGACCAGGCGTCCACCCAGATCTTCTTGAACGTACTCATAAGACCACCGACGACGAGGTGTCGCTTCTGGGGGTCCACGCTTTCGAGCACGTTAAATGAGATCGGGTAGTCAGTGTCGAACGGCGCGATCCAGATCACATCGCGGATGCGTTCCTTCGGCACATATTCCATGAGGAGGTCGGCTGTTTTGCCGTGAGGGTCGATGAAGCACATGCCATCGCCGT
>DASVLR010000008.1:0-10441 GCA_036384775.1 Minisyncoccota bacterium | reverse complement strand
ATGGCGAGCATCCAGCCGATGTGTTCGGGTAATTCCGACAGAACCAGCGAGCGCATCATCCAGAGAACAGCCTCAAGCGGCATCTCATGCAAATGCCGACGCATCGCAAAGACCTCGAAATTTCGATAACGCCGTTCGTCTGCCTGAAGACGAGAAGTCCGAACTGCCGTAACGAGATAGGATTTGCCGGTGGTCGGATCAAATGTGTTGTCCGACGTCAGCGCCCGCATGGCAACCTGCGGCAGCTGGATGCCGCGATCGCTAAACCAATTGATATAGCGGAATGGCTGCCATCCCTCCGTAGGAGGGAGGCAGGCATACAGCAATTCACCGATTTCAGCATAGCTCAGCTGCACCGAGGCTGCGCATTGAGAAGCAGGCCGTGCCCCGGCCACGGAGTTCAGGGAAGCGCCGGGAAAAGCGGTGATGGTGCCCATCGCCGGGATATGAAGAGAAGCTGCGGATTGCATGGCGGGAAAAGTACTAAGTTGATTGGATTTTCAAGGATTCAATCCGATGACGAACGAAAACCGCCTCTCTTACAGGCGGCTTTCATTGCGAAACATAAAGCATTATGCAGTCAAAATCTCAGGATCCCCTTTCGTAATAAGGATCGTATGTTCGAAGTGCGCAGACGGAGAGCCGTCTGCAGTGAGGTAGGTGTATCCGTCGATATCAAGAACGATATCTGCTGCACCGAGATTGAACATGGGCTCAATGGCTATGACCATGCCCGGTTTCAGAATCGCGCCTTTACCGGCGTCGCCATAGTTGGGTACATACGGATCTTCGTGGACATGATAACCCACACCATGACCCACCAATTCTTCGACAATGCCGTATTTGCCGGCAATACCACATCTCTCAATGGCATTTGAAATATCACCTACCCTGCGGCCACCCTTGGCCTCTTTGATGCCTGCCATAAGGGCTGCCTTAGTATCAGCGACGAGCTTTTCGAGCTTCTTGTCTACTGTGCCGACTGGTACCGTGATCGCAGCATCAGTAATGAGACCTTTATGAACGAGACCGAGATCGATCGAGACAATGTCGCCTTCCTTAAAGACTTTCTCTTCTTCATTTGGAATACCGTGGACAATCTCGTCGTTGATCGAGACACAGAGAGAGGCCGGAAACGGACGATCCGCGCCTGATGGCTTATAGTTGAGAAAGGCCGAGGTATCTCCACCCTCTTTGATGAGGTCTTCTGCGCGCTTGTTGAGATCAGCCGCAGTGACACCCGGCTTAACCATGCTGGCCAATTCACGCAAAATCTGACCGTGGCGGCGGCCTCCTTCCCTGAGAAGCGCGATATCTTTCTTTGTCTTGATCGTGATCATGATATGCGCTGTAGATACTACCCTATTAGGCCGGGAAGTCGAGCGCCTTCATGATACGCTCGTGAACCTCCTGAATCGTGCCGATACCATCCACTGAGTGGAAATGCATGTTCGGTCTGCCTTGGAGGTATTCGACCGCTGGATGTGTATCCTTCTCGTATGCAGCCTTGCGTCGCTCAATAGATGCTTCATTATCATCTTTTCGGCCTGAAGTCTTGCCGCGAAGTAACAAACGCTTCTTTGATTCTTCATGATGAACATCGAGATAGATCACGTGACAATCCAAGCCGTAGAATGGCAATGCACTTTCAAGCAATTGTGCCTCAAGAAGCTTCCTTGGCGAACCATCGATGAAGACATGCTGATCTCCCTTAAACTGTTCTGCAAGCGTATTTGCCCACATAAGAATCGGCATGAATTCCGGTAGTAAGCCTCCAGCATCCATAACTTTACGAGCTATTTCTGCAGTATAGGTCGGGCCCTGATTGAACTTGCGAAGAATCGCTCCCGTTTCGATCGTCAGAAGCTGGCGCGTAGGATCAAGTTTCTTAATAACCTCCATCAGCAGGGCCGCCTGGGTACCCTTTCCACAACCCGGTCGTCCCATAAACATAAAAGCTTGTAATTTCATGCGCCTGAGTATACCAGAAAATCTAATCCTCTACCCTGATCAACAGGACCGTGCCAATAAGGAGCAGCAACGATGTGCAGAGAATAATGATCGAGCTACGCATCGTAATGTCAGTAATCGCGCTCATGTTGCCGACATAGAGAAATGGGATCTTGTTCAGGATCCACACAAGCGGATGTTCTAGAGCGAGAAATAACTTAGCGACACTCTCAGCAAATGCCCCGCCTGACTGTATAACGGACACAAAATAGACATTAACAGCTCCGAGGGCTAGAAAATAGAATCCGACAATGCCAGTGATGATCTTCATGCCATCATTATAAAACAAAAAGCGGCCACATGGGCCGCTTTTTGTGTAGCTGAATGAGGATTAGTACTCCCTCATCGACACCTGGGCATCGATCTTCTTCAGGAAGTCGAGAACCACTGAGACAACGATGAGAAGTGCGGTACCACCAACTGCGAACGATTGCGTGCTATCCGGGGCAAATGCCTGGATGATGAGCGGGAGGATCGCAACGACGCCGAGGAAGAGTGCACCGACAAGCGTGATGCGAGTGACGATAGAACCAACATGGCTCTCAGTGTGCTCACCCGGACGGACACCCGGGATGAATGCGCCTGAACGCTGGAGGTTCTCGGCAATCATCTTAGGATCGAAGGTCACTGCAGTATAGAAGTACGTGAAGAGGATAACCATCACGAAGTAGAGGATGCCGTAGGTCCATGACGGGGGCGTGAGGAGATGCGAGATCGAACCCGAGATTGACGACAACGTCTCATGACCCTGGAGCTTTGCGAGCGCACTGAAGATAAGCTGCGGGAACAAGAGGATCGAGAGTGCGAAGATGATCGGGATCACGCCTGACTGGTTGAGACGGAGCGGGATATAGGTCGATGCGCCGCCGTACACCTTGTTACCACGAACCTGCTTTGCATAGGTGACCGGAACTGAACGCTCTGCTTCGGTGACATAGATGACACCCGCGATGGCGAGGATGGCAACGACGAGTACACCGATGTAAAACGGAAGGTTCTGCATGCCGCCGGCGACAAGCTTCTGGTAGTTCTGAGCAATATCGAGCGGAAGGCGCGAGACGATACCGGCGAAGATGATGAGCGAGACGCCGTTACCGATACCGAACTCCGAGACGAGCTCACCAAGCCACATGAGAAGGATCGAACCTGCGGTCACGATAATGACGCTGAGGCCGAAATCAAAGGCGCTCAAGTGCGGGAGAACGTTCTGAGATTCAAAGAGGAAGAGGAATCCGATAGCCTGGATGATTGCGAGCGGAACTGCTGCAACGCGTGACCACTGTGAGAGCTTTGCGCGGCCTGCCTCTCCTTCTTCGTGCATGAGGGCCTTGAGCTTCGGGATGATCATGGTCAGCACCTGGATCACGATGGATGCGGTGATGAACGGACCGACACCAAGCATCACGATCGAGAGGTTTGAAAGACCGCCACCCGAGAAGATGTTCAGAAAGCCGAAGAACTGGCTCGAGCCGAGAAGCTGCGAGAGAGTCGCCGGGTTCACGAACGGAATCGGGATGGTCGCAAGAGCGCGGAAGAGCACAAGCATGCCAATCGTAAAGAAGATGCGCTTACGAAGCACCGGATCCTTGAATGCGATCGCGACTTTTGCGAAGAAATTTTGCATTGTTAAAAAGAGTTACTTCTTAGGAGCAGCCTTCGGCTTGTCTGCCTTCGGAGCTGCCGGCTTTTCAGCCTTTGCAGGCTTGTCTGCCTTCGGAGCCTTAGCGGATGCAGCGTTCTTTGCGGTTGCTGCAGCCTGCTTGGCCTGCTTGTTCTTGCCAGGAACCTTGGCTGCCGGGATAGCGGTGACTGAACCGCCTGCCTTCTCGATGACTGCCTTGGCACCATCTGAAACGCCACACTCTGAAACCTTGACTGACTTTGAGAGAGCGCCGTTACCGACGATCTTGACGCGCGGGTTGCGGCCAGACCAGGTAGCGATAACACCCTTCTCGACGAGCGTAGCCGGAGTGACTACATCGCCATTGTTGAAGACTTCGAGGAAGATAACGTCAACCGTGGTCGGCTTCTGGAAATTGTCCTTGACGGTGAGGTTGGAGTTGCGGCCGCGACCACGAAGCTTCGGGAGCTTCTTGATGATGTCGCGCCATTCCGGACGGCGCTTGTTACCCGCACGAGCGGTCTGACCCTTGCCGCCACGGCCTGAGGTCTTGCCACGCTTGCCGCCACGAGCGACAATCATGACTTTCCTGTTTGGGTGTACCCTTTTGAGTGAGTTGATCTGCATGGTAGTAAAAGTGAGGGATTATTTCTGTGCGGCCTTAGTTGCAGCGCCCGGACGAGGGAGCTTCACGAGCTGCTCGAGAGCAGCGATGGTCACGCGGGCGTTGTTGAGACGGTTCTTTGAACCGGAGAGGATCTTGGCTGCGACATCCTTGATACCGGCGAGCTCGATGACTGCGCGCGCTGATGAGCCGACGACGACACCTGAACCCTTTGCCGGGAAGAGCTTGATGATCGCTGAGCCGTACTTTGCCTCAACTGCGTGAGGAATAGTGTTGCCCTTGATGAGAGGAACCTTGATGAGGTGCTTCTTTGCTTCGCGGGTAGCCTTTTCGACTGCACCTGCGGTATCAATACCCTTTCCGAGACCGACACCGACACGACCCTTCCTGTCACCGGCAACGACGGCAACGCTGAAGTTCATGCGGCGACCACCTGAGGTCACGCGGGTCACACGGCGGATATCGATAATGCGAGAGTCGAACTCAGGCTTAACACGCTCACCACGATCACCACCACGAGGACCGCCCGGACCGCGGCCACCGGGGCCACGACCACCCGGACGACGATCACCGCGAGGAGCACCGCCCATAGGAGCGCCTGCACCACCCATCGGTGAGCCCGGACGTGCTGCGCTTGCTGCTGCATCGCGCATACGCTTGCCCGGAGTAACCTTGCCTGCCGGCGATGAAGCCGGGGCCCCTGCACGATCCTGCTGGATCGGCTGCGTCACGTTATTCTGCTGTGTTTCGTTTGCTGGCATGTTGTGTATTAAAATTCCAAACCACCCTGACGAGCTGACTCGGCGACGGTCTTGATCTTACCGGCGTAGAGGTAGCCTGCACGATCGAAGACGACCTTGGTGATCTTAGCTGCGATTGCCTTCTTGGCAATATCGGTGCCGACTGCACCTGCGCGCTCGAGCGGAGTCTTACCGGTAACCTTCCTCGAGTCAGTCGAGACAATGGTCGTACCCTTGGTGTCATCGATAACCTGAGCATAGATATACTTGTGCGACTTGAAGATAGCAAGGCGCGGACGCTCTGCCGTGCCGGAGATCTTGGCACGAATGCGAGTCTTGCGACGCTGGAAGTTTACTGCTTGTTTCTGGATAGCTTTCATAGTAGTGATGATTATGCAGCCTTCTTACCCTGCTTGCGACGGACGACTTCGTCGATGTAGTGAACACCCTTACCGAGGTACGGTTCCGGCTTCTTGTGGGCACGGATATCTGCTGCGAACTGACCGACCTTTTCTGCGTCGATGCCGGTGACCGTAACCTGACCCTTTTCAGACTTGATCGTGAGATCAGCCGGGATCGGCATGGTGATGGTGTGCGAGTAACCAAGCGCGAGGACAAGATCCTTGCCCTTGATATCTGCCTTGTAACCGATACCTTCGATGACAAGCTTCTTTTCGTACGGCTTGTGAACGCCGGCGATCATGTTCTTGAGGTGAGCGACATAGGTACCGACCATTGCGCGGGCTGCGATCGAACCATCGACCGGAGTCATGGTGACCGTCTTTGCGGCAGCATCAATGGCGACCGTGACATACGGGCGGATGGTCTTTGAGAGAGTACCGAGCGGACCCTTAACGGTCAGCGTGCCACCGGCGAAGGTGACGTCAGTCTTCTCAGGAATTGCGATCGGCTTTTTTGCGAGGCGTGACATAGTAGTAGATGAAATTGATTACCAGATCCTAAAGAGGACTTCGCCACCGACCTTTGACTTCTTGGCTTCGACGTCCGTAAGAACACCCTTCGGGGTTGAGAGGATGGTGTTTCCGTAACCGCTCCTATAGTTGCGGATATCAACCGCCTTCTGATAGACGCGGCGCGACGGCTTTGAGATCCTCTCGACATCGTGGATGCGAGAACCCATGCCCGGAACGTGGATGAGACCGATCTCGAGGGTGCGGCCGACAACGTCCTTACCCTTCTTTTCGACGGTCGTAACATAACCAGCCTTCTTCAAGGCATGCGCAACATTCTCGGTGAACTTTGAATACGGAACTGACGTGACGGTCTTCTTTGCGTCAGATGCATTCTTGAGACACGTGATGAGGTTTGAAATAGGGTCTGTGACCATGTGAGTATAGATAGATTACCAGGATGACTTCTTGATACCCGGAATCATGCCTTCGTTCGCGAATTCACGGAAGCAGATACGGCAGAGATCGAAGTCACGCATGTAACCGTGCTTACGACCGCAGCGGAAGCAACGGCGAACCACGCGCGACTTGAACTTCGGCGTACGCTTCGACCTAACGATAACTGATGTCTTTGCCATTGAATGTAATCCTGTAAATAGGCCGTTTTCTGTTAAAACAAATGGGATTGGTTAGCCCGGGGGCGGCTTCCAATCGCTAGTGCCTCGAAATACGGCGTATTTGAGAGGTAGTGAGAGATTAGCAGACTAGTGGGAAATGGTCAAGATTAGGGCGCAGATGCGTGGAATAGGCCTCGTCGACACGCATCAGACTCTGCAGAGTCTGTGCTACGGCTCGGAAATTCCCTGCTGGGAATTTCCTGCGCAGTGTCTTCTCAACCTATTCCACGCATCTGCCCCCTCCATTGTAGGAATAAACAAAAGCACCCCTGTTCGGAGTGCTGCATACATCATGCCAATAGTAGGATTAGGGATTTACGCCTTAGGAGCAGAGCTCGGCTGTGACGACCCTAAAAAATTTTCTGCGCCCGGTTGCGCGGGCGCAGTGGTGAGGATCTTCGCGAGGATTCGTGCGCGCTCGTCCGCAGTCATCCGCAGCGAGCGCAGGTCTTGGAGGCAGGCATTAAAATCAAAAATAGGCGTATGGGTGGTTTCACTCATATGGATGTATTGTAACGTGTATTAGATAGCGTAGCCAGTAATTTCACGAAGCTCACGAATTCCCCTATTAATGCGGACCGAGGCCGCGTTGGCAGAGACACCAAGGATTTCGCCGATTTCCGGCGGAGTCATTCCTTCAACGAATCTCAAATAAACCGCCTGCTTGTATGACGGATTGAGTTCATTGATTTTTTCAAGAAGGAACCTTCCTTCGGACCTGAGCTCCAAATTGGTGCTCAGAGTTGACTCGTCAGGCTGGTCAAATGATTCGCCGCTTTCTTCGTTGGCGAGAGATTCAATCGAAATAGACTTCTTCTTGCGGTACCAATCGATGATCAATCGATGAGCAACCGTGAAAAGAAAAGCCCTGCTATTCGACATCTCCTTGCCGGATGAAAGGGTTACCCACAGCCTGGTAAAGGTCTCCTGTACCAAATCCAACGCCTGCTCTCTATCGGAAACTCGAACAAGGCAGAATCGGAAAATTGCATCAGATTCTGCGGCGTACGTGGCGTTAAACGATGAAAGCAGTTGGTTTTGGGACATTGGAGTAAGACGGTTAGGTAAATAATTTCTTACATGCGCATGGTGAATACGCGGACGGTGCGCGCATGACTCAAATGTTGGCGGTTATGAGGCGCCATACCCTATGGGTAATTGTTTTCAAATTCCAGACCTTCATTTCTGCAGCTTATTCCATCCATCCGCACGAAATCGGCTCATTTCTGGCCGTAAATAAGAAGCTCTGGTTGTGCTTGCGGGTCTAGTACGAAGCGAGTTTTCGGCTTGGTGCACTTTTGATGCACGCCGCTCGATTGTGCCCGACGTCCGTAGAGGCGCGGGGCACTAAAACCTATATGACGGGTCTGACAGACAGTTCTTACACAGAGATCATCCAAAAACCTAACGTAAAACAAAAACTGGACGGTGTCCAGTTTTTGCGACTATTATTTCTTTTTCTCGTCACCTTCCCTCTTGAGCGGGAAGCCGAGATATTCGAGGAATGCGAGCGTGGTCTTCTTGTCGTTCGAGGTTGTCACAATGGTCACCGCGAGACCGAAGACGTCCTTGAGATCTTCGTCGGCGGTTTCCGGGAAGATCGTGTGCTCCTTGATACCGAGCGTATAGTTGCCCATATCGTCGACTGCGGTGCGTGAGAGGCCGCGGAAGTCCTTGGTACGAGGGAGAGCGATATTGATGAGACGATCGAGGAACTCGGTCATGCGCTTACCGCGAAGAGTGACCATGTAACCGATCGGATCTCCTTCACGGGTCTTGAAAGTAGCGATTGCCTTCTTGGTAACGCGGGTCGAAACCTTCTGACCGGTGATGCGTGAAAGGCGCTCAGCAATGAGCTCAACCTTGCGCTTGTCCTTGATCGAACCGAAACCGCTCGAAATAACGAGCTTTACGAGCTTCGGAGACTGCATCGGATTCTTGATGCCGAGCTTCGGACCAAGAGTCTTGAAGGAGTTCTTATTGAGTTCAAAAATAGTAGCCATGGTAGTAAATGTTATTTCTTAGCAGGAGCCTTCTTAGCTGCCGGCTTAGCGGCCTTCTTGGCTGCATCGGTCGAACGGACCTTTGAAACGTGGATCGGCATAGCACGCTCAATAACCTGGCCCTTGCCACCCTGTGAGCGAGTGCGCTCATGCTTCTTCATGACATTGACGCCCTCAACGAGGACCTTGTTCTTGGTCGGGAATGCGAGCACAACCTTGCCGGTCTTGCCCTTGTCGTCACCCGAGAGAACTATGACTGTATCGCCTTTCTTGATATGCATGGTAGTAAAAGTTAAATGGAGAGTGGGTTAGACGATTTCGGCTGCACGAGAAGCGATGGTCTTGAAACCAGCCTCGCCAACTTCGCGCGGGATCGGACCGAAGATACGGCCGGCAATCGGCTCCTTCTTGCCCTTTTCGATGAGAACCACTGCGTTCTCGTCAAAACGAACGTATGAACCATCCTTACGACGAGTCGGCTTGGTCTGGCGAACGACGACAGCATGGAAGACGTCCTTCTTCTTTGCGGCCTTGCGAGGCTCTGCGGTCTGAACTGAGAGCACAACGACTTCACCGATGCCTGCCCAGCGCTTGTGAGATGCACCAAGCACCTTGAAAATGCGGCCGATCTTGGCGCCTGAGTTATCTGCAATAGTGACGATTGAGCGAGGCTGTATCATGGTAGTAAATTAAATTTATGCGATCTTGAAGGCTTTGCGCTTCGAGATAGGCTTGCATGCAACGACGGTGACCTTGTCGCCGACCTTCTTGGTGTTACCGACATCGTGAGCCATGATCTTGGTCCGGCCATTCATGTACTTGCCGTACTTTGCGTGCTTAACATAGCGCTCGACGAGGACGACTGAGGTGTCCTTCATCTTGGTCGAAACGACCACGCCGGTGAACGTCTGCGGGCGTGAAGCAGCAGCCGGAGCTGCCGACTGGGTCTTTGTATTGGTCTGTGCGGTGGTCTTAGGCATTGTAATAAAATGTGATACTACCCTTTAGCATGGAGTGCTGTCAAAATCCTGGCAATGTCCTTCCTAATAGCGCGACCTTCGCGAACGTTCTTGGTCTTTGCGCCTGCGCCGCCAAAACGGAATGCACGGAGTGATTCGCGCTTTTCGGTGAGCATCTTGGTGAGGTCAGCCGGGGTCTTAGTTGTAATCTCCTTGAATTGCATGGTAGTTACGATGAGAAATATTATGCGCGGCTGACGACCTTGGTCTTAACCGGGAGCTTGGTGCCTGCCTTGCGCATGCACTCTGCTGCGACTGCCGGCTCGACACCGTCAATCTCGAACATGACACGACCCGGCTTAACGACAGCGATAAAGCCCTGAGGATCACCCTTACCCTTACCCATCTTCACTTCGGCAGGCTTCTGGGTAAACGGATGGTCCGGGAAGATACGGATCCAGACCTTGCCGGTCTTACCAGCGTGGTGCATAGCAACCTTGCGGGCTGCCTCGATCTGGTTCGACGTAACACGGGCGTATGCCAGTGCCTTGAGACCGTATGAACCGAAAGCAATGGTGATACCACGGGTATCAGCATGAGTAGCCTCCTTGGTAGGATGCTTCCTCATCGTGTGCCACTTGCGGTGCTTAACTTTCTTCGGGAATAACATGGTAGTGATTTAAAAACTATGCCTTAGGAGCGGCGTCCTTCTGGTCGCGTGCGAAGATCTCGCCCTTGTAGATCCAGACCTTGATACCAATGTCACCATAGGTCATGTGTGCCTTCTCACGAGCGAAATCGATGTCTGCACGAAGGGTCTGGAGCGGAACACGGCCACGCTTCATTTCTTCTGAACGTGCAATTTCTGCACCACCGAGACGTCCGCCGAGATAGA
>DASVLR010000007.1:0-6600 GCA_036384775.1 Minisyncoccota bacterium | reverse complement strand
CGCCGCATTTCGTACCCATGAAGATCGTTAGCATCTCATCCCCCCTGATCAGCATCGATGAACTGCCGGTCGACGGCACCATCCCGACCGTCCGTATCCTCGGACGTCTCAAGAGCAAGATTGCCGGTGTTAACGGCAAGGTTGTGCTCATCGTCACGGTCCCGCGAACGGACCTCACCAGTCCGACGCTCGACGTCAACGTCCAGGACTTTGTCCCGGCCGCCAAAGCCGAAAAGAGCGACTTCGACGAAGAGAATCCCATGGTCTTGGTCTTCACGGCAATCGCCGTGGACGACGAGAACAAAGACGTCAAGGCCCACAACAGCGCCCCTGTTGAAGGCACCATCGAGGCCGCCGACATCAAGGCGATCCTCAACCTGCGGGCCGACCACTTCAAGAAGAAGCCCGGCACCAAGGACCCGAAGGCTGGCAAGGGCGGTAAGGGAGGCAAGGGCGGCGAAGGTGGCGACACCGAACACCGTCCGGGCACCCCCGAGCGTCCGCGCCGCGAAGGTAGCGACAGCGACGAGGTCGCAAAGCTGCGCGAGCAGCTCGCCGAGTTGAAGAACCGGGATCGTTCCCGGGGACGCAATAGCGGCGGCAACGACAACGGCGACGACGATCACGACGGTAACAACCGTGGTGGTCGCGGCGGTCGCGGTGGTCGCAATGGAGACATCGACAACAGCAGCAATGCCGGCCCGGTGAACGTGACCTTCAACGGTCACCAGATCAGCTGGACCATCGTTGTCTGTCTGCTGTTCGCGCTTCTCGTCGCCGGCGGTGTGATCGCTTACATCACCTGGCTCCGCGAAACGCCCCACATCCCGCTTAATCCGAACCTCTACACGGGTCGGGTCAGCATGGATACCGTGTCGGCTCCTCCGGCGCTTCCGCGTCCCAACATCCGGGCGCTGAATAATATCCCCGTTGAAAACAGTGGCGACTTGTCCTCCGCGGACGATTCCCACCACATCAACATGTCCGGCGGCAAGATCCTCCGGCCACCGACGGCTACCGTTCGCGACTGTCCGCCCGCGCTCGTCCAAAACGAGCCGGTGCATCAGCCCGTATGGTATACGCCTGCTGGGTATTCAGGATATGTCTCAGGGTCGGTGATGACGAGCTACAGCGCGGGTTACCAAACCCGCGCCGCCAGCGACACCATCGACGTGGTCATTCCGACCACGCAGGTGCACAAGCGTCCGATCGGCGTCGTCGCCACGGTGAGCAACCAAGGCACCAACTACGCCGTGAAGTCGAGCCCCGCCTTCTGGGTCAGCAATGACCTAGTCGAAAAAGGCAACGACTTCCGCGTGGCAAAAGTGATTGTGAAGGACCAGTCCGCCGCCGTTCCGGCCGCATTCCGCGCCCCGGCACAGCAGCAGCAAAATCCTCGCGTCGCGACCTACCATTCACGTAAGGGTAAGGGCTCGTGACACGGCCCTAACCTCACGTGTATGTGACGCTCCGAACAGGAGCAAACATCCCCTGCATAGCTCAATGGTTTCAAAATCGGCGAGCTCTGTAGGGGTGTTTTTATACAAAAATAGCCATATAGGGCTTCATTTCTATGCTCGTTTTTGCTTGACATTTGAGTATAAAGTGTGCTATTATATACACAGAGAATCAAAGTAAGCCTATTTCTAGGCCCACCTTTACAACCCAATAACAACAACCTTATTCCTTCTGTGAATGCCTTCTATTCGAAACTCGTCATCGCAACCGGACTGGCGATCGTTGTATTTGTCGTCGTGTGGATGTTCCAAGTGCTCTGTCTGAAATTCTTTCAGACAGCGACCGGAAAATCTGCACCAAAACAAACCTTCGGGCCGTTCAGCAACTGGATCACGCGGACGATGCTCGCGATCTGCGTAGGACTCATGATGTTGGGCGTCTGTATCGTGCTCACATATCACTCTTACACAGGCGTGCTCGTCAGCCTCACCGGATACATCATCTGGTGGGCCGGCGATAAGGACATTCCAACCGAACCGCAACATGCGGGAACGTTGATGCTCCAAGGAGATTACATCCTCACTACGGTTACAAAAGTAGATAAGAATGGAACAACAACCGGTGAGAAACAACCGATCGTGGTGGGCGGACGTACCATCGTCTTCCCCTACTGGCCGTTTTACCTCTCCGTCAAAACGTTCGATATGACACTGCAGGATTATGAAATAGACGCGATCATCTATTGTATGGATTCCTCCGGGAATCGCGACAATCTGGTCCCCGTCTACGGCAAGATCTCTGTGGCAATTCGTCCTGACAGGACGAAGCTCATCGAATACAACCTCGCGGGTGGTATGAAAAATATTAAGGCACAAGTTGATGACATCGTCATCCGCGAAGTGCGCCATATTGCCACCCGTTTCACCATCAGGGAGGTCGTTACCGACCCGACCAAACTTACTCGCGCATTCGCGCGAAACGGAGAAATCCGCGAAAGGGTCGAACGGCAGTTCGAAGGGAATTCCTTCGGAATCGATCTGGTCAAGCTCCAGCCAGACTTCAACCTTTCCGAGGAACTCCGCGAGGAGATGGAACAGCATCAGGCCGAGATCTTCCAGCGCTTTGCAGAGCTGGAGGAAATCGAGACCGACATCAAGGCAGCCGAACGGCTGCTTGCGAGCCATCGCCATCACGGCAACGACGACATCACCTTCAAAGATTGCCTCGAACAATACAAACTGTTGAAAGTGATTCGTCAGGGTAAGACTTACAAAGTCGACAGCAAGGGCGGGACACTTCTCCCTCTTGGTGGCGGCGGCGGCAAAAAGAAAAAGAACAATCAAGGAAACAATTAATTCCTCACCGTCATGGCTGAAAAAAAGGATAACAAGGTAAAGACCCAGCAATTCAGGCATGTGATCATCGCCTTCATTGCTATGAGCCTTGCATTCGTGGGCTACATGCTCTACACGAATCATGACATGGGCTTCGAAACGAACGGAGGCACGTCTGCCGGCTCACCCCGGTCATATACGACGCCTCCGCCGACACCGGAACAGCAGCTGCAGGCAGCAATGCCGGCAACGGTATGTGACGTTATTAGTATTAACGACACCACCGTCAACGGCATCCTGGTTCCGAAAGGCTTGAGCACCCGCTTCAAGCCCACCGGTGCACGGGCATTGTCCTACGAATACTACATCGACGGACGCTATGTATGCACATACAAAGCGAACGGCACGGTAGTAAATCGGCAGGGCCAGCCCGTAGCGAAGTTCGCGGACACCGACAAGGAGCACTCCGAGGGCTGGATGCTGGAGCCGGGACAAGGAGTCCGTCAAAACGGACTGGCCTTCGTGGTCTATGCCGGCGTCGCCCCGTCAGAGTCCGTCTGGTACCAGGCAGCCCTGGTAGCAAACGGTTCTGGCAGGTGAGGTTGTTGTTTGAAAAGCACTTTGCCCATATAGCGAGTGGCCCTGCCGCGAGATTCACATCTTGCTGCAGGGCCTCTTTTTTTCTCGCTATGGAGTTATGTCTACTTGAAACCGTTTACCGTATTGGCGATGACATAGATAATGCCCCAGGCACAGGTCATGAGGAACATACCAATGAGACCGCCCAGGATGGCCCAACGACCCTCGGTGTGTGCGCTCTCTTCTGTTCCATGGAACACAAGCTTGAGCACGCCATACACAAAGACTGCCGCTGCGACCGCGAAGGCCAGTTCAAGGATCGGATTGAGCACATTGGAAACAATCGGATCCATGAATGAGCCAAAAGCCGCGACCGTTGACGGGCTCGCGGCATTGGCAGTCAGGATAAGATCAAATGCTCCTGACATGAAGAATATATTACTGAACGAGCGGAGGATTCGGGTTGACCGGATAGAGCTGAGCCGGTGCGCTCACACCCGACGTACCAACGGTGTTGGTCACGATCGCAACGAGGCCCCAGATCGAGAGGATCACGGCGAGACCGACGATACCCCAAAGGATCGATGCACGGTAGGTTGCCCTGTCATCTGCCTTCACGATGAACATGAGGGCGTTGTAGATGATGAAGATAACCGCAACAGCGATCATGACGCCAATGATCGTGTTACCGATATTGGTTGCCTTAACCGTCAAAGAGTTAAAATCCCTGATCGGTGCGCTCGTCTGAGCAAATGCGATGGTCGGGGCGAGGACTGCGAGAGATGCAATAAGCTTTTTCATACGAATAATTATATTTATAATCGTGGCTTTATTATAGCCCATTCTCCGGCCTGCGCTATGGCAGGTGTGGATTAGCCTCCCTACTTCCTCAGAATGAGGTTGTGGAGATTGGCGTTGGCGTTAATCTGCCCCTGAGTATCTTCGGTCATGAAGGTGTTTTTTAGAATCGCGACCAGGCCCCAGATCGAGAGGATAACGGCCAATCCGATGATGCCATAGACGATGGCGCTCTGGTATTCCCCGCGCTTGTCGCTGTCACCGCCGAAACGGATGAACTGGAGGGCATTCCAGATGATGTAGATAACTGCGATACCGATGAGAACGAAGACGGCTGTCTGCGAAAAGTTGGTAAATGCCGTAATGAGGCTGTTAGCGTCGTGCACTTGCACCTGTGCAAGTGTCACTGCCGGAGCTGCGAGTGCGAGCGTTGTCGCGATGATTTTTTTCATATGAATATTATGGGGTTGCCTATGTGCCGGATGATGTCGGGAAGATGCTCTTGATGTTGGTCCACGAGCGAGGGCTATTCTGAGCATTGTCTCCGATATTGAATGTAGCAGAGACCACGTTCACGAGACCCCACAACGAGAAGATCACGAAAAAGCCGATGACGCTGTACATGACGTACTGACCGGCCTCCTTCCTGTCTTCGTTCGGCAAAATAAAGTAGCGGATGACCTGCCAGATGAACACGAGAACGGCAACCGCCATCATGAGAAACATACCCTGCTCAATATAGTCGACGATGAGAGCAATGATGGACTTCAGATTCTGCTGTGTCTGAGCATATGCCACAAACGGCATGGCGATAGCTGCCGATGCCAATCCGATACCTGCGAGTTGTGTGATAAATCCTTTGTTCATGATGTTATGGCCTGCCTTGGAGGGCGTTATTTGCGTTCTGGATCACGCCCGGGCTGACAGTACCGGTTGCCTGGAGGGTGTTAATGACCACAGACACGATTATTCTAGCACCGATGACTACTGCAACGCCGATAACTATCCACAGCAGCCAATCCTTGAGCTCGGAGAGCCTTTTCGGCTCTCCCTGAGCAAGAACGAACTGAAGACCGACATAGACGATCATCAGCACCGCAAAAAGCACGACGACATACGAGAAAATCTCCAGTGCGCCTTGTACAAGACCTCCGACGGAATTAAATTTCGAGCTGAGGGGATTCTGAATGTAGACGATGCCGGAACTGCCGCCTGTTGATGCGTTGCTGCCGCCTGCCGTACTGCCTCCCGTAGGCGTCTGACCTCCCGCGGTCGATCCGCCCTGCGGTTGCTGACCGCCCGTCTGGCTTCCTCCCGTTGTTTCTTTGGCGGGCAGCGTTGTTGCTGAAGAATTTGAACCTCCGGTGTTTTGACTGGTACTGTTACTACCGCCCGATGTCTGCGCGTACACGGAATATGCAAGACTTACCGACAACAACACGACTACTATCACACCAACCCCGAATTTCTTGAATGTATTCATAATATTAACCTGGTAAGTAATTGGCATTGCCGGTAAGCCAGACGAGAATCTGATGAACGATGAACCAGCCGGTGAGCATGATAACGAAACCCCAGAAGATCTTCGGCAGCATCTTCGACGCCTCTTTTTTCTTGTCTGAAATCGGGCTGCTCACATAGAGCCAGCCTGCGTAGGCAAAGCCGAGGAGTGCCGCCAGCACACCGACCACGAGCATAACATTGATGAGAAACTGCATCTGGATCATCATGCCCTGGAAGTTACAGGGGACGTACCTGTTGCCGTGCGAGTCAGCCGGATTCTGGCCCGGCGTCGTCGTGATGCGCTCGCCGTTGAAACTAATCTCTATGGGTTGTTTGAGCCCCGAAAGATCCGGACCATCACAAACCGAAAGTTTGAAACCTCCCCACGGTGAGCCGCCGGTAGGCGCGGCATTCACATTGACCTCGGGTACCCGGTTCGAGCCCTGCGATTGCGCCTGTGCGACAGAAATGATGTTCATGGCAATTATTGCTGACCGAGGGATTGATTGATAAGTGACTGGTACTGCTCGGATGCATCGCTTACCGCCTGATAGATCGACTTCCGGCCGCTGGTGATGGCAGTGACCATATCGCCAAAGATGGTTGATGATCGATTCGGATCGGCATCGAGCCAGGTGCGCGCAATAAGTGCGGCATTGTTAAAGAGAGAAATATACGGATCCGAGGATCCCGACGCGATAATCGATCGTGCCACTGACGGAAGGTACATATCATTGGAAATATTCAGCAGGTAGTTCGGCTGCGTGATAGTCGAAAGAATCTGCAGCGCGGCACCCGGCACCTGAGACTGCTTCACGATCGAAAACGCGTAGAGTTTGCCGTACACAGCAGCAACGCCGCCCGACTTGTACTGGGGAAACGGCGCGACATCGTAGTTGAGATTCGGGTTTTTTGAGCGGAGCGCGAA
>DASVLR010000006.1:0-5298 GCA_036384775.1 Minisyncoccota bacterium | reverse complement strand
AACGATAGGCATCATTGGCGGCATGGGGCCGCTCGCAACGGTCGAATTTCAGCGACTGCTTGTTGAGGCTACGCCAGCAACCTGTGACCAGGATCATTTGGACGTGCTCGTTCATAACAACTCTCAGATACCTGATAGAACAGCGTCACTGGCGAGTGATGACGGTGCGTCGTACGTAGCCGCGATTATCGAATCAGGCCAGAGACTTGTCATGGCCGGCGCAACGGTACTCGTCATTCCGTGTGTCACCGCGCATGCTCGATTCGAACAGATCCAGCAAGGAGTGACTGTCCCGATAGTACATATCATCGAGTCGGCGGCTGAGGAGGCTGCGTTCTCCTACAGATCGGTCGGCATTCTGGCAACTAACGGAACTGCCCGAGAAGGTTTTGTCGGGAAAGTATTTGGAAAACATGGCCTCACAACGGTGTTGCCGGATCAACTGGATCAACAGAAGGTTATGAAGGCCGCCTATGACGTTAAAGCGGGGAATCCTCGTAAGTCTGCAGAGCTGCTGGAAGTTGCTCGCTGTTTGAAAGCGCGCGGTGCTCAAGCATTGCTGCTCGGTTGTACGGAGTTAGCACTCTACGAAAATGTGCTGCGTACGGTGTTGCCGACCATCAATCCTATGAAAGCGACAGCCAAGGCGCTGGTGGCACTCTCGAAATAAAAAGCGCGCAGAGTGATCCGGCGCGCGGGGGTGGCCGAAATTTCATGTTAAACCAGGCAAAATAGGGAAAATAAGCCTCAACCAAGGCCCCGCAGAGTCCTCAGGGAGGGAAAATACCACTATATAGAGCGAAAATCGCGGGAAAAAGAGGGTTATACACCCTCTTTCCACCCCTTGTTCAGCAAACGGCGGCCCACATGTTGCCGTTTTCTCGACCGTATGCTAAGCTCGTGTTTACGCGCTTAATAAGCGTTTTATTAGCTAGTTTAACAGCTTACCTCAGCCCTTATTCTCGGATAGGTCCATCATCGGGAAAAGGGGCGGAGCTCTAAGATTAGAATCAATATATATATGGCAGATTTCAATCGTACAAAGCCGCACGTTAACGTTGGTACCATTGGTCACATCGACCACGGTAAGTCGACTCTCACGGCAGCTATCGTCGCAGTTCAGGCTCGCAAGGGCATGGCAAAGGAAAAGGCTTACGCCGAGATTACCAAGGGCGGTACTGTTCGTGACGCAACCAAGACCGTTACGATCTCGCTCTCACACGTTGAGTACGAGTCAGACAAGCGCCACTACGCCCACATCGATGCTCCGGGCCACGCCGACTATATTAAGAACATGATTACGGGTGCCGCTCAGATGGACGGCGCTATCCTCGTCGTGTCAGCAACTGATGGTGTTATGCCTCAGACTCGCGAGCACGTTCTCCTCGCACGCCAGGTCGGTGTTCCGAAGATCATCGTCTTCCTCAACAAGTGTGACCTCGTTCCGGAGAAGGACCTTATCGACCTCGTCGAAGAAGAAGTCCGCGAACTTTTGACCAAGAATGGCTTTGATGGCAAGGAAGTCCCGGTTATCCGTGGCTCAGCTTCAAACGCCCTCAACGGTGATGCAGAGTGGTCAAAGAAGATCGATGAGCTTATGAATGCTCTCGACACCTATATCCCGGAGCCTGTTCGTGAAAAGGACAAGCCGTTCCTCATGCCGATCGAAGATATCTTCTCGATCGAAGGCCGTGGAACCGTGGTTACCGGTCGTATCGAGCGCGGTATCGTTAAGGTTGGTGACGAAGTCGAAATCGTCGGTTTCCGTGAGGCAGCTAAGACTGTCATCACCGGTATCGAAATGTTCAACAAGCAGCTCAAGGAAGGAATTGCCGGCGACAACGCAGGTCTTCTCCTCCGCGGTACTGCTAAGGACGATGTCTCACGCGGTCAGGTGCTTGCAAAGGTTGGCTCAGTTAAGCCGCACACCGAGTTCGAGGCAGAAGTCTACGTCCTCAAGAAGGAGGAAGGTGGCCGCCACACTCCGTTCTTCACCGGTTATAAGCCTCAGTTCTATATCCGCACGACCGACGTTACCGGCGAGGTGACCCTCAACGCAGGCGTCGAAATGGTTATGCCGGGTGACACCGTGACCTTCAAGGTCAAGCTCGTTGCTCCGGTTGCACTTGAAAATCAGATGCGTTTCGCCGTCCGTGAAGGTGGCAAGACCGTCGGATCAGGCGTCATCACCAAGGTTGTTGCGTAATATTCTCTAAACCATCTACCAACATGGCGACGGAAAAGAACACAGCAGCGGCTCCGGCCGCAAAGGCAGCTCCTAAGAAAGTTGCCGCCAAGCCCCGAGCCAAGAAGGCAGAAGGCGAGGCACCTCATCTGAGGATCCGCGTTCGTGCATACGAACACAAGATCCTCGACGCGAGCTTGCGCCAGATCATGGACACTGCAGCCCGCTATGATGCAGAAGTCCACGGTCCGGTCCCGCTCCCGACTGAGATCAAGAAGTACACAGTCAACCGCTCTTCATTCATCGACAAGAATGCCCGTGAACAGTTCGAGATGCGTGTCCACAAGCGTCTCATCGACATTGTGAATCCGAATCCGAAAGTGATTGAAGCTCTTACGAACCTTTCCCTCCCGTCAGGAGTGAACATCGACGTCAAGATGATGTAACTCATAGCCGATCGGCCGTGCTCATCCGAGCGCGGTTAGGCAAACTATCATGAAATTTATTTTAGGACGAAAGCTGAATATGACCCAGATCTACAGCCCTGAAGGTGCTGCAGTTGCTGCAACCGCTGTCGCTATCCGCGGCAATGTCGTTACGCAGATCCGCACCAAGGCTGTTGACGGCTATGAAGCTGTGCAGATCGGTGAAGGTACACAGAATGCAAACCGCCTTTCAAAGGCAGAGTTGGGTCACACCAAGGACCTCGGCGCATTCGCAACATTGAAGGAATTCCGTGTTGATGCTCCGACCATGAAGGTCGGTGACAAGATTGATGTCTCTTCATTCAAGGCAGGCGACGCCATCGAGGTGTCAGCCGTCTCGAAGGGTAAGGGTTTCCAGGGTGTCGTGAAGCGCCACGGTTTCGGTGGCGGTCCCCGCACCCACGGTCAGAAGCACTCAGAGCGTGAGGCGGGTTCTATCGGCGGCGGTCTCCGCACCCGTGTTCCGGTTGGTACGCGCATGGCAGGTCGCATGGGTTCGGACCGTGTCACTATTAAGAATCTCAAGGTTGTGCATGTCGACGCAGCCGAGAATGTACTCTACGTCTCCGGTGCCATCCCTGGTCGCCGCGGTACGCTCATAGAAATCACCGCTAACTAAACCACCATGGAAGCAACTATCTACAACCAGCAGGGTAAGTCCGCAGGCAAGTACACTCTCCCGAAGGGTATCTTCGATCTCAACTGGAACGCCGACCTCGTCCACGAAGTCGTCCGTCTCATGAACTCGAATGCCCGCGATCCGATCGCACACACCAAGACTCGCGGTGAAGTCCGCGGTGGCGGTAAGAAGCCGTGGCGCCAGAAGGGCACCGGCCGCGCACGTCACGGTTCGACTCGCTCACCGATTTGGGTCGGTGGTGGTGTCGCACACGGTCCGCGCAACGACAAGAACTTCTCACGCAAGATCAACAAGAAGACCCGCGTGAAGGCTCTTCTTACCATCCTCTCACGCAAGTGGAAGGACGGTGAGATCATGTTTGTCGATTCATTCACGATTGCAGCTCCGAAGACCGCAGAAGCAAAGACCATCATTACCTCACTTGCAGGTGTGAAGGGCTTTGAGAAGCTCGGTACCAAGAAGCAGAACGCAGCTATCATCGCCGTCGACAAGAAGACCGATGCAGTCGCGAAGAGCTTCCGCAATATCGGCAGCATCTCGCTCGAGGAGTTCCGCAACGTGAACCCGGTTTCACTCATGAACCACTCGTACCTCATCATCGCTAACCCTGAGGAGTCGCTCAAGGCTTTGACCAGCGCCGCAAAACCGGCCGCTGTAACTACCAAATAATATCTACTACCATGGCATTATTCTGGTCAAAAAAGCCGAAGGCTGAAAAGAATTTCGAAGGTCAGGCAAGCAAGCCGAAGTCTTCAACCCCGAAGGGCGTTCGCGGTGCAAAAACCCCGAAGGCTCCGAAGCTCCCGGAGACAACCGTCGTTCCTCCGAAGGCAGTCATTCCGTCAGGTCGCTTCGATGCAGCTACGTCCGTCATTGTTCGTCCGCACATCACTGAAAAGTCAGGCCTCCTCTCGCAGGGCGGTGTCTACACCTTCGTCGTCTCGGCTGATGCAAACAAGCCGTCGATCGCAAAGGCAGTTAAGCACCTCTACAAAGTCACTGCGACCAAGGTTGCCATCGTGAATCTTCCCGCAAAGGAAGTCTGGGCTCGCGGCAAGTGGGGCACCGTCTCCGCAGTACGCAAGGCAGTCGTCACCGTTAAGAAAGGCGATACGATCGATTTCGTATAATCGCTAATCCATTACCATGAAAACATATCGACCATACACAAAGTCACGCCGTCATATGACGACACTCCCGTTCAAGGAGTATTTGACGACGAACGAGCCGTACAAGCCGCTCACCCTTGGCTTCAAGCGCGATGTGGGACGCAATGCCCACGGCCGCATCACCGTCCGCCACAAGGGCGCCGGTCACAAGAAGCTCTACCGCCTTATCGACTTCCTGTACGAGAAGCGCGATATTCCGGCATTCATCAAGACTGTTGAGTACGATCCGTTCCGTACGGCATACATCGGCCTCGTTGCATACAAGGACGGTACCAAGCGCTACGTCGTTCTCCCGAAGACCATGAAGGTCGGCCAGTCGTTCATCGTATCGGACAAGGCTCCGATCGAGACCGGCAACCGCCTCCCGCTCAAGAACATTCCGGTGGGTACCTTCATCTTCAACATTGAGATCAAGCCGGGCTCAGGCGCAAAGCTTGTCCGCTCAGCCGGATCATTCGCTCAGGTCGTCGCTAACGACGCGGGTTACACCCACATCAAGATGCCGTCGACCGAAGTCCGCAAGATCCACGAGGATGCATGGGCAACCATCGGTGCGGTCTCTAACGAAGAAAACCGCCTCGTTCATATCGGTAAAGCAGGTCGCTCACGCTGGATGGGTATCCGCCCGACAGTCCGTGGTACTGCTCAGAACCCGGTGGACCATCCATACGGTGGTGGTGAACAGCGTCAGGGTCGCGGTCTCCGCCGCCTCAAGACTCGCTGGGGTAAGCCGGCAGGCAAGGGTCAGAAGACTCGCCAGCCGAAGAAGTACTCGAACGTCTTCCGCGTTACGCGTCGCCAGCCGGGACGTCTCATGCG
>DASVLR010000005.1:0-15508 GCA_036384775.1 Minisyncoccota bacterium | reverse complement strand
CCAAGCTCAGCTTCGTACTGGTCGTCGGAGCGTTTGTACTCGACTATATCTGGGAGAATCGTCGCAAACGTGTCGGTACATACATCGGCCAGTCGATCGCACTGGGTCTCGTATTCATCGGTATATATATTGGCCTCCTGTATCTCATTCAGGCGGTGTATCCGGCATTCAGTATTTCATTCATGATGACTCATGCGCACCAGTTCACTAGTAGTGGCGGTCGGGGTTGGACTCAGATCATTGTGCAAGGTGTGAAGGCCCTGTACTACCTCTCGCCGCTCGTCATCGCCCCGATTTTCCTGGTCTCACGCGAAACGCTGAGAAAGATGCGCCCATGTCTCTTGTATCTTGCGCTCGGATTCCTGTTCTATTTCGTACTCTTTGATTTCTCTCAGGGCGCGCTCGATAAGTACCTCATGTTTGCGACAGTACCGCTCATCGCTATCGCAGCGGTTGCAATCGTCGAAGCTATCGAAAAGGCGAGGACAACTCTGACTGCGGCAGGCATGCGTCTGTCATTTGGAAAGATTCTCGCAGCGCTGGTTCCCGGCATCGCTATCGCGGCGCTCATTTTCTGGACGAACTTTATGCATCCATTGGTTGTCGCGCTGTATCCAAAATCAGAATGGTTCGGCCGCGTCGCTCATGGTCATTGGAATATTCTTACGCCGATTACTGGCGGCTCAGGACCAATGGGATTCTACGTATCGTTCCTGTTTATCGCACTGTCGTTTATGGCGGCCATCGGTGCAGCAATTATCGGCCGCCTCGCCATGAATGGCCGCTTCGGTGAAGCTCGACGCGTGTGGCTCATTCCGATGTTGGGCATCGTCTGTATCGTCGGTCTCGGATATAATGCAGTATTTGCCGAGGAATATATGTTTGGTGACATCAATGGCAGCTCTGCGAAAGTTCTTGAGGCTGATATCGAATTCGTCCGACAAAGCCCGCTGGTGAAGCAGGTCATGACTTACAACGACATCGGCGCCGGTCCGCTCACGAAACTCAATGCATATGCGGGTCGCATCTACGCAACGCCGGATGCTGAGGATTTGTATCGCGCAAAATTCGCGGCCTTCGACGGCCACTATCTCGTTGTAGACGTGCCGCGTTTTTATGCAGACGGATTCTATGCAAAGTTCTTCGGTACCTGCACAATCCTGTATCAGTCGGTTTCGAAGCGGATTTCTGGTACAGTGTACCGATGTCCAAAACCATAATGACTACTCATAGCCATTCTCCTTCTCCACGCATTCCGTATTGGAAGCGTTACTACTACGACTATCTTGCAAACTTCATAGCCTTTTTGGCTCCTGCCGATGCCGGAAATTCCTACAAGATCATGTCTGACGAGCTCGGTCGTGTTGATGATATTCAGGCCCGCCTCGAGTCGGTGAAGCAGTCGCTTCCTTCAGACGGCCGCATCGTTATTACGCAGTACAGCACACTGTGGGAGCCGATCCTGCGCATTGCGTCACATCTCGGCATGCGCGCGGGTGACATCGAACAGAACTGGTTGTCACGCCAGGACCTCGCAAACCTTTCGTACCTCGCCGGCCTCGAGATGGTGAAGTCAGGCACGAAGATGATTATGCCGCTCTATATCCCGGGCATCTCAGAACTCCTGAATGAATACATCGCAAACATCTGGCCGTTTTCGAAACTTGGCCTATTCCACTATGCGGTTCTCCGCAAGCCGGAGCAGCGTATACCGGTGAGGCAGGGTGCAGCTCACAAGGATATGCCGTCTATCTCCATTGTTGTTCCGGCACGCAACGAAGCCGGCACTATCGAGAAGATCGCGCGCGAACTTCCGGAACTCGGCAAATTCACCGAGATTATCTTCATTGAGGGTAATTCTCGCGATAACACCTGGGATGAAATTCAGCGTGTTCACACAGAAATGAACGGCGCAGGCCATGGCAAGCGCCGCATCCTCATCGGCAAGCAGACCGGAAAGGGAAAGGGCGACGCGGTGCGCAAGGGCTTTGATATGGCGACCGGCGATATTCTCGCCATTTATGATGCGGACATGACCGTTCCTGCTGCCGAGATGACGAAATTCTATGATGCTATCGTCAGCAATAAGGGTGATTTCATCAACGGCTCACGACTAGTGTATCCGCTTGAGGCGGAGGCGATGCGTGTCCTCAATTTCTTCGGCAACAAATTCTTTTCTCTGGCATTCACCTGGATTCTCGGTCAGCCGCTCAAGGATACGCTCTGCGGTACCAAGGTGATCTGGCGTACAGACTATGACAAGGTGATCGGGGGTCGCGTTTTCTTTGGAGACTTCGACCCGTTCGGTGATTTCGATCTGTTGTTTGGTGCAGCAAAGCTGAACCTCAAGATCATCGATCTGCCGATCCACTACAAGAATCGTGTATATGGCTCGACCAATATCAGTCGCTGGAGTCATGGATGGCTCCTGCTCAAGATGACTGCATTCGCAGCAGGTAAGCTGAAGTTTGTGTAGAAACTGTAGGGAAAATGCGGAAAGAACGCAAACGCCCTGGAAGTAGTTGACTTTTAAACAAAAACGTGCTATTATATAGTACGTTAGTGTGTCGTTCATTTTCAATTCGTTTTTCACCCTCAACCTCCTCTTGCCTGATGAATCATGAAGATCATTCCCGAACGGGAATAGTCGTCTTTGCCTTTGGAACCAAACCGGTCCATGGCAACGCAATTCTCGGACGGATTGCCTCTACCGCAGCCAGCGCGTATGGCATGCCGGTATTTAGTCAGGGCAACTTTGTCGAGTTTGCCCGCAACGTGTCGGTTACGCGCACGCCCGAGACGGCTGCAAAGCCCTGGTCCAGTCTTCGCGTCGCGCGGGCGGCAGTCGAATGGGCAATCGGCTATTGTGCTGCCGGAAGTTCACCGGAGCGTTCCCGTCTGAAGAAGTTGATTGTCGTGGCAAATCCATGGCATTCCGACCGAGCATGGGAGGATCTCATGGATGCGGTCATTGAGCGGCCCAACTGTGATATCACTATCCTCGAAGGTATGGGCGGCCAGAATATTCGATTCCCCGGTCGCAACTCGAAGGAATGGTTTGACCCGGCGTCACGATTTCCGCAGTGCCGCTGCCGGCTGTGTGTCTCGACATACGAACTGATGATCCGGTGCTTGCCCCGCAAGCTCTATCGGAAAATTGCTTCGTAATACCGAGGTGTAAGCCTCATTCCAAAAGCCCGTCGTTTCTCAGCGACGGGTCTTTTTATTGGCATGCTATAGTAATTCCATGTCGCGTGAACACCGCTGGTCTATTGCCACACTCGTAGGGATTTTGGTGCTTATTGTTTTGTTTGCTCTCTTTCTTGGCCCGAATATTCTCGGAGATACTCCGTCCTATATACAGGCACTGCATGTGATGTCCGGCGGAACTCCTGCCGCGGACTTCATACCGAATCGTCTGCTCACGACCTTTGGTGCGCTGGAGACCGTGCGACTTCTTGGGGCGGTGTTTGGCGGAACCTACCAGGGCTGGTTCTTTTTGAACCTGATCCTGTATGTTGCAACGGTGTATACGATGTACGCGCTCATCCGACGCGTGACCGGCAGCGCTGCGGCAGCGCATCTGGGAGCACTCTTCCTTGCAGGAAATTATGGTTTCCTGACATTCGGGCCGAATTTCCTCATGGATATCGGAGGATGGTCGTTTTATATATTCTCACTCTATTTTGTCTGGCGCTACGCAGAATCAAAATCACCCCAATGGATCATCTGGGCCGCAGCATGCATCGGCATCGGCGGACTGATCAAAGAATACGCCTTTCTCGGCGGCGCTGCGGTTGCGGCATACCTCATCGTTGAAGCAGTGAGGCAGAAGCGTGCCAAGCCGATCGGTCTGCTTGTCGGGGCAGGTATCATTTCGCTTATTCCCGTTGGTCTACTGTATATCTATATCTATTATCGCTTCGGTTATACGTATCTCGATTGGCTGGGCTTCAATGCTGCGTATTACACATACCACTCTCGTGTTCTGGAATATATAAAGGCATTAGGATCGCTCTATAATCTGTCGGCCATTTTCGTCATTTGCGGAGCGGTCGTTATCATCCGACAGTGGCACTCACTCTCTGCCGAAGTCAGAACCTTTTTGATCGCATTTCTCGTCTCGTTCCTGCCGGTGTTCTTCTGGCCGGCTATCACGCAGCGCATTTTGACAATTACGGTACCGTTTTCAGTGCTGGTAGCCGCGTTCTTCTTCAAGCGATATGAGGCGCACGCATGGATATTCAAGATTGTTCTCGTTGTGTATGTGCTCGCGACCTTCTGTATGGATTCATATCTGCTGAAGGCGATAAATGTGCCGTTCTAAATAAAAACCACCCGAGCACATGTCGGGTGATTCGGATAGTTACAGCGCGAAAGCGGGCAAGAGCTTTTCAGCTGTACCCCAGTTCCAGGCGGCGGGTTATCTGTAGGCAGAATCCGAGGCCGAGGAAGCTCAGGATCGAAAGGGCAAATACCCACACTCCTTCCGGTTGCGTGCACACGAGGACGACCGAGCACACAAAGGCTAGTGCGAGTTCGGTCATACAGAGGGTGCTTGGCCGCATCCAGTAGGCGTCGATCCACTGTTGGGTGGAATGACTCCGCATATATCGCGCGCGTTTTGAGTGGTGTGGCTCTTCGATACCGTTGGTACCGAAGTATTTAAAACTAATGGGTGCGAGCAGACGTACGCCGCTGTATCTGCCGATCATGTCGTGCACATAGTGAGAGCCGAGCGCGCCGCAGGAGATGTACACCCACGTGCAGTCGTGCGTATGTATCCAGCTGAACGTGCCGGCCACGGGAATCATGAGAAGCGGCCAGTGGGTCGGCAGCAGATGGTGATCGTATTCCCGGCCGCGGATCCATTTGCTGAGCGGCTGGGTGAAGTAATCGAGGAAATCCGGCAGTACGCCGAGAATTCCGCCGATGAGCATCGTCTGCCACGATGCGCCTTTGTGCATGGCGCGTACCACGTAGGTGCTGATCAGGGCTCCCAGACAAAAGTCGAGAGCCAGGATGTTTGCGCGTGCGATGCATTGCGCAAGCAGGGTAAGGAGAGGAGTTATGCGAAAGTTCATTCGTACGGGAAGTTGCAAAGGGTTCGGGCGACATTCTGGCACAAAAAACGCCTATTGTCCATAGCCGCATCTGAGACGCACACGAGCATGTCCGCAGTGAGGCACCACGGTGCTATTCCTTGGCTGCAATGATATTTTTGAAGTTCTCTCCGCCCGGAATTGAAGCTGTAAACGCGGCTAGATTCCGGATTGGCTCAACAATCTGCTTCTCTTCGTTGATCACCCAGAGCTTGAAACCGTACGATGTAAGTTGCTCGAGGAAGGTGAGTGCATTGCCTCCGAGTCGGGTGATGGCCGACGGATAGATTTCGGCGAAAATGGTGAGATTCGGACTGCGGGCGATAGTATCCTGCATGCCGCGGAACGCGATCGGCTCGGCACCTTCGATGTCGATCTTCATAACATCGATCACCGGATCGCCGGCACGCTTGAGAACATTGTCGATGGAGTCAGTCGTTACGGTGATCTTCTCTGCGGTCGGGCTGCCTTTGCCAAATGAGTGATGGCCTTTGTTGTATTTCTCAAGATAGAAATCATGCGTACCGACGGTATCAGAAGCCGCTACATCAACGATCATGACATTTTTGAAATTGTTGGCAGCGACGTTCTTGGTGAGAAGCGCATTATTGCGCGGCTCCGGCTCGAACGAAATAACACGTCCGGTCGGGCCGACGGCTTTTGCTGCGAGGAGGGAGTAGTAGCCAATGTGCGCACCGACGTCGAGAACCTTCATACCCGGCTTGAGTGCCTGCTTGAAGAGGTCGGTCTCGTACGACTCGAATCCTGCGAGGGCGAGAGAACCTGAGACCGCGATATCTTCACGATCGAGATACAGAGTAATACCGTTCGTTGCAACTTTCTCGGGAATGGTCGAGCGAACGATATTGCCAAGTACATCACGTGCGATGGGAACCTTCAGAGCAGTGTGATAGATCTTGCGCGGAGCCCCCGACGGAAGGACCTGAATGAGCTTTTTGAGGGCCCGGTGGATGGGGTTATGGCTATTTGAGTCGCTGTTAGCTATCATTGCTTCACGAGTATACTATTACTCCCAACGACATGAAAGGCTCACGGAAGATCGTCTTCATCCCGACCTATAACGAAAAGGATTCGATAATCGGGCTGCTTGAACAGATGGTCAGGCTCTATCCTGACCTCGAGATATGGGTGATCGACGATAATTCGCCGGACGGTACCGGCGCAATCGTCACTGCTTTTGCCAAAAAACATCCTCAGGTGCGCCTGGTGACCCGTACCGAAAAGAATGGTCTCGGTGAGGCCTATAAGCATGCAATACATATGGTTCAGAATCAGCCCGATGTCTTCGCGGTGCTGACAATGGACGCAGACGGATCCCATGATCCGCTCAAGGTAGGGGAGTTGTTTGCTGCGCTTGGAACAACGGCAGATGTGGCGGTAGGCTCGAGGTATGTTCCGGGCGGTGCCATCAGTGGCTGGGACAGGCGGCGTCTGGCACTGAGCGCCGGCGGCAATTTCTATGTGCGTGCGCTGACCGGCTTTCCGATTCGTGACGCGACGGCAGGTTTTGTGGCATACAAACGCTCGGCACTCGATCGTATCAATCTCAGCACCATTTCGAGCGCAGGCTATTCCTTCCAGATCGAAATGAAAAACGCACTTGTCGAAACTGATGCGCGCTTTACCGAGGTGCCGATCACGTTCTATGAACGCCGACTCGGCGTCTCGAAAGTGTCGGGCAATATTATTGCGGAAGGCCTGCTCATCCCGTGGCATATCATGCTGCAGAAGTTCCGACGTTTCAAAGCTCGCCGCTATCTTGCGCTCGTACTTGTACTCGCAACCGTATTCTTTGCTACATATAAACTATCTGAGAGTCCGTCGGTCTGGTACGACGAAGGTTTGTATTCCCAGGTCGCTGCGCACATTTCTGCAGGCGAGACTGCCGGATTCCAAACCTCGCCGGACAAGATCGAGACCATTTCAAAACTTTCTGTCGGCTATCCGCTGACGTATCCGGTCGCGCTGTTCTATAAACTCTTTGGCACGAATGTACCGGCGGCTCGATCGTTCATGGCGATCACGATCATCGCGCTCGTGCTCGCTGCGTATAGTCTGGCGATGAACTCATTTGCGCCGGGAGTCGCGCTCTTTTCGATCGCGTTGGTATCCATGTTCCCGCCACTCTATGGCAACGGTAAAAGCGTCCTCGGCGAAGTCCCGGGAGTGCTGTACCTTGTTCTGTCATACCTGTGCCTGCAGAAGGTCGTCAGGCGCGTCACGATCTCTCCAGACGGGGCAAAACCCGTTACTCGTGTCGGACTTGGACTCATATTGTCAGGCCTCTTCCTGGGCCTTTCAGCGGTCACCAAGCCTATTTTTATCGTGGCTGCACCGGCCTCATTACTCGCTCTGATTATCGCTGTTCGCCGCGGCCAAGTATCTCTCAAAGGGCTGTGGGTATGGCTGGTCTCTGCCATTGTTCCGGGCCTGGTCTGGATCGTTACGCAGTTCCACGCGGGTGACACTATTCGTGATGTTATCGGTTTCTACAGCAACCCGCAGCCGGGTCACAGTCTCTTCAGTCTGATTGTTTCAAACCTTCATCACATCGTCACTGAAGTCGGCCTGCTCTATGTGGCGGTCACGATGGCTGTATGGATTATCTCCATCGTTGTGCGCATGAGGATGCGCCGCCGTATTGGCACGGTTGAGATCGGCGCGTTTACATTCTGTCTGCTCATTTGCGCAGCGTATCTCCGCACGGTCGGATACAATCGCTATGTCTTTCCGGCACAGATCATTTCACTGATATATTTCCCGGAAGCGCTCTTCTATATCTTTGCGCCGCTTCGGAATCGATTCAAACTCTCGGGTCTGTTCCAGTCGACATTGATTCCGATTGCGGTGCTCCTCTTGTTCCTCGCAGGTGTCTGGCAGCTCATGTTCCATTCGTGGGTCGCTGACTATTACGGCAGTCATAAGACTCAGTACTGGCAGGAATATTTCGCTACGCACACACTACCGAACACATTGTTCTACAATGTTCCGGAGGTCGCGATTTTCGCCAGCCAGAAAGACTATTCTCAGTACCTCAATGTTGCTCCTGACGCACATATTTCGATCGGTGATGCGAATATCGAACTCTTGAAGCAGGGAAGATTCGACAATGTCATTATGAACCAGAATGATTTTGAAACGATGAAGACCGACGTGCAGCGTCATTACAAGCCGGTTGATACCGCCTACAAGTATGTGGTGCTTACGCGCTCGACACCGTCATTACTCACGAACGGTCAGAACAAATAATCTATGAAGATCTGCTATTTCGGTATTAGTGATCCAAACTTCGGCCGTAACAAGGTCTATATCGATGGTCTGCGCGCGGCAGGACATGAAATCATCGAATGTTTTGATTCGACACCGGGCGTACATAAGTATCAGATTCTCAGGAAGAAGCACCAGGCAATCGTGGATGCCGGCGGTTATGATGTGATGATTGTCGGATATCCCGGCCATCTCGTGGTTCCGTTCGCACAGCGAATTTCATCGAAGCCGGTCATTTTTGATGCACTCTGTACATTGTATGAGGGTGAGGTCCTTTCGCGCGGCAAATATCGTCTGAATATCTTCATGCGTATGCGTGTGAATTTCATCGATGAAAAAGCGGTTATGGCCGCAGATCATATTTTGGTTGAGACCGAGGCGCAGAAGGCCTTTTTCGTGAAGCGTTTCGGGCTGGATGCGAATAGGCTCAGCACGGTGTTTACGGGCTGCGATGAGCATATATTCAACCCGGCTCTCACGGCACGAACGCCGAAGCGTCCGACGTTCACGGCCGTATTTCGTGGCAAATTCCTGCCTGAGGCAGGCGTGAAGCACATTATCGAGGCGGCTCGTCTTCTTGAGCACGAGGGAGTCAGTATTCTTATTCTCGGTCACGGTTTCCTCGAGAACGATGTGCGTGCCCAGATCGAGAAGCTTAAACTCCTGAATCTCGAATGGATGTCTGACAAGCCGGACCTTTCAGAGCTTGCCCGCCGCATGGCAGAGTGTCATGTTTCGCTTGGTCAGTTTGAGGCACACGACCGTCTGACGCGAACGATCCCGCATAAGGCGTTTGAATCGCTGGCACTCGGTTTGCCGTATATCACCGCTCGGGCGCAGGGCATTTCGGAGTTACTCAAAGACGGCTCCGACTGTCTTATGGTCAATCCGGGCGACCCACAGGACATCGCCGCAAAAATTCTCATGCTCAAAAATGATCAGAGGCTGCGCGAACAGATAGCAGCGAACGGCTTGGTGACATTTGCAAACAAGGCGAGCGAAAAAGTCCTCGCTCGCGAGATTGTCGATATTATTTTTGAGCGACTGCCAGAATAGAAATACCGAACGGATAGTTCATGTGCCTAAGTAATACTGACTCTGCGTGGAAAATAGCGTAGAGGATTTTATTCGGGATCGTGCCGTGGATCTCCTGACCGGGACCGGCGTTGAGTCCGAAGATGCGCATCAAAACAAGAACGGTCGCGATCGGAATAAAGAGGAAGAAGTTGTAGTAGCTCATGCGCTCGGCCTTCATGCCGCTGCCGTTGATCTCTTGTTTGAGGCGGGGCAGGGTATATCGTCTGAAGTGATGCACGTCGATGTCGTTTGCACCCCACAGGAACATAAATGCCGGTACGGCGATGAGTACACGTCCTCCCGGTTTGAGGATGCGCTTAATTTCGCGCAATGCCGCAGCGTCATCCTTGATATGTTCGAGTACGTCGAACAAAATAGCGACGTCAAAACTGTTGTCAGCATAGGGAAGTGCGACAATATCTGCTTGCTTCACATTGGTGATGCCGCGGCTGCGACAGAATTCGAGAGCTGACTCGGAATAATCAGTGCCTGCAACGGTGCCGCGTGACTCGAGCTCCTTCATGAGAGCGCCAGTGCCGCAACCGATATCGAGAATTGAGAGGTCGGTGCGTGATCCGTAGTAGCGATTGAGCAGATCGTGAACAATTTCGCGTCTGACGCGATACCACCAGTAGGTACGTTCGGTGGTATACATCTGCTGATAGAGGTCAGATCGCATGATTGGAGTACTATACTATATGCTATAATCCGTCGCTATGGATATACTTTTGCCGCTCAAGAAGGCCGTGGCAACCCTTCCGCCCTCTGTACCGGTGAAAGTCTATAATTTCTCCCGGCGCGTGCCCGGTGTACGCCAGCTCACGACTGCTGTCATCCGTCGTGCCATCCCTGATACGTACCAACTTCCTGAGGGCACCCTTGTTCTCAACAAGAAGGATGTCGGCGTCTGCGGCACTATTGTCTGGGGCAATTTTGAAGAATTTGAGACGGATACATTCCGCTCGATACTCAGGCCCGGAATGAATGTCGTCGACATAGGAGCGAATATCGGCTATTACACAGTGGTCGCAGCTTCGCGAGTGGGACCGACCGGCAACGTTTTTTCGTACGAGCCTGATACGGATAATGCCGCTTTTCTCAATGAATCGATCAAGAGAAACTCTTTCATGAACGTATCTGTGTTCAAGACTGCACTTTCCAATGAAAAGGGTACGCGTCAGCTTTTCTCGGGAGGAGACAACAAGGGCCTGTTCTCATTCGCCGACAATCGCGGCACATCGAAGTCGGTATCGATCATCACTGACACCCTCGATAATTCACTGGCTGCGCTCGGCTGGCCGCGTATCGACGTCATCAAAATGGACATCGAAGGAGCTGAACCGCTTGCATTGCAGGGCATGAAAGAGACACTGAAGCGAAATCCGCATATGAGTATCTTCTGCGAGTGCTATCCTCGCGCTATTGCTCGCATCGGATCATCGGCTGTTGAATACTTGCATACATTGAGTGCTGCAGGCTTTGAGCTTCTGTGGATGGATGATGTCCGCAAACAGCTCGTCCCAATTGCGAATGTCGATTCCTTCCTCGCTGAAATCCCTGACAATATGGAAGCCTACCGCAACATTCTCGCGCGCCGCTAACTATCATGACTTCGCTCACTCGCGCGCAAAAAATTGCCACAGTGATCCTCTTTGCGATCATTGTCTTCTTTTGCTTGTTCCGCCTGACCGAAAGCCCGCCGTTTACCTTCGATGAAGGATGGGCGGTACAGATTGCATCCAACATCGCTCATGCCGGTATCGACGGTACCCAATTCACGCCGAGTACGATGGAGCATGTGCCGATCGTTGCGATCGGTTACCCGCTCTTATATCCGCTCGCACTCTGGTTCAAACTGTTTGGTGCTGGTGTGATGCAGGCACGTCTCTTCATGATGCTGTACATGCTCGGACTCGCCGTCGTGAGTTTTGTATTCGTACGCAAAACATTCGGCAACAGGGAGGCGTTGGCGGCGTTGGCCATTCTCGCAACATTTCCGCCGCTCTATGCATTTGGCAAGCCGGTCTTCGGAGAAATTCCGGTTCTGTTCTGGCTCATGACAATGTTGCTGTGTTTCAGGTATGCGCTCTCGGCTACTCGGCATAGGCGACTGTTGCTGGTTTTGGCAGGAGCGTCGGCAGGCCTCTGTGTGGCCACAAAGCCAATGGCCCTCGTCTTGTTGCCGGTTCTGGTAGTAGGAGCCGTCATCGTTCTTCGCCGCAGGCAGGCCTCGTGGAAGGAGCTTGCTATCGTTACGGTGTCTGCGCTGGTCCCGATCATTGCGTGGATCTTGGTAAATTTCCATGATGCCGGATCTCTCGCACATATAGCCGATTTCTATTCAAATCCATCTGCTCTTACTAACAAGGCCGCGGCATTCTGGGCGAGCGCAACGTTTCTCGTGACGACACCGGGTTCATTGTTCGGCCTCGGTCTTCTGGCGATGTGGTTGGTCGGAGTGATTGTTCGGTGTGCAAAGAAGATTGCCGTTCCAATGGAGGAATGGATGGCCCTGCTATTTGCGCTCATTGTTCTCGCCTCATTCATGACGCATTACGCGGATGCACGCTATCTGGTACCTCTGCAGATACTCTCGATCCTGTTCATGCCGCATTCTCTGTCTGTTATCCTATCGGCTCTGCCGAAGCTGCGTACGAATGAGCGTGCCCGCGGATATATATTTGGCACGGTTATTGGCCTTCTCACGGTGGGCGGTCTCTATCAATTGTCGGCTAAGTCCTATGTTGCCGAATCGTACGGCAGTACGCTGACTCATGATATGCAGGCTTACTTTGCTGCTGTTCCGACGACAACAAAGGTGCTGTTTTACAATGCCACAAACGCAATTCCGTTTTTCGCCGGTCGTGATTTTTATCAGCGTATGGTGGTGTTCGAAAAGTGGCAATTTGGCAGTGACTACGCGCCGCTCGTGAAGGCACACATACCGGATATGCTCGTCATAAACAGCCTATCCAAGGCCGATCAGCAGGTTTCGCTCACAGGCTATACGCAGACGGCGCAATTGGGTAAGATGGTGATCTACACTCGCATGACCAAATAACCGCATCGGCCATGCAATCTGTCTCAATGAAAAATCCGGTGCTCACCATCATTCTGCCAACGTACAATGAGGCGGATATCGTGATGGCGTCCCTCAGGCTGATAGCCCACGACGTGGGCGGTCTGCGTGGCCTGACCGAAATTATTTTTGCTGATGATGGATCAGATAACCTGCCGGAGGTTGTTGCAGTCGAGACCCCGGCTCTCGGGTTCCATTCTGTGCGTGTCATGCGCAATATTTCTCGTCTCGGCAAAGGAAAATCTATCGAACGCGCATTCCACGAAGCAAAGGGCGCTATTTCAGGCTTTCTCGATATCGATCTTTCCGTGTCACCTGAATATATTCCGCAGGCGGTCAAAATCATAGAACAGGGCAATGATATTTGTATTGCCACCCGTGTCGGTAGTCGCTGGAAGAGCGATCCCAATTGGGCAACGAGCTTTGCTGCGACGGTCTTTACCTTCATTCATCGTCGCGTGATTTTCGCGGGACTGGCGAGCTTCCCGGACACACAGTGCGGCTTTAAATTCTTCAGACATGATGTTGCACGTGACCTGTTCATGAATCTTGTGGCAACCGACGGACTGACCGATCTCGAGGTTCTCCTCAAGGCAACTCGTAAGGGCTACAAGATTGCTGAGGTTCTGGTACCACGAAGGAGTGACCGAGTCGGCAAACGACCGCTGTCAAAGATATTCGTCCGCGAGACAGTCTCACTTTGGCAGATATTTAAGAAATATCGGTTATCAAAATAAAAATACCGTTTTTATTCTCGCACAAAGAGGGAATCTTCAAACATGACTGCGCCGGTCTTCGGATCAAGTTTCTGCCAGAGGGAACCGCGATAGGTGAAACCAAGGTCGACAAGCATCTTGTATATATCTGCAAACAGCGGCTGTCCCTTATAGAGCGACATAAATGAATTTTCGATGAGAACGGCTTTCGTTGCCCTCAGGATCTGTTCGCTGCCGCGAATGGCTTTATCTTCATATCCCTGAACGTCGATCTTGAACAGGATGTTTTTCTTGAGTTCTGAGACCTTGAGAACGTCATCGAGACGATCGATCTTGATAGTAACGTTCTGTTCGTCGCCGCGGCTCTCCGGGAAGGTGTCGCGGTGCAGCTGTTCCATATCGAGAATGGATGAGCTCTGCGAGAACGGATTGCGATGAATAGTGGTCGTAGTTTTGTTATCACCGGCACCAATATTCCATGACTTGAAACGCGTATCGCCCTTCATGACGCGGGTGAGGGTGCTGTAGCAGTCAGGAAGCGGCTCAAACGAATAGATATCAGCCTGTGGGAAACGCGCACGCATTTCGGAGGCGGTCTGACCTTCATTCGCTCCGACATCGATAACAGTCTGAATATTGAAACTCATGAGCCAGGCGAGCCTGTCGCGCGGCGGAACATGATGGTGTACATCGAAGCCCGTAAGGTTTCGAATGAATTTGCGGATAGGATCGAGCTTCATGATACGGGCATTATACTACGGAACATTCGGGTCGCCGTCTGTTTGATGAGACGCAGTATTCCGGGATTTTTGGCTGTACCAAATGTCCAACCTGCCTGGAGTGCTTCGAGATCGGCATATGCACGTCCGAGTTCACGGAGATGCAGCGCGTAGATACCTCCATGATGAATGGTGATCGGGTATGCGAGCAATTTGCCGCTCTGCGAGAAATACAGCTTCAATCCATGGAAGTGGTAGCAGATAAGAGGATCGCCATTGATGAGGAAACGCGTCTGGCTGGTAGAACGGTCGTGAGTAGCCTGAACCGAAAATGTCGCAATGTTCCAGGTACCCGCGTTTACGCCTTTATCAGGAATATCATAGATGCCCGTGTATTTGTGATGCCAATCGTTGAGATATCGCTGATCGGTGTACAGACCGGGCTCATAGGTAGTCGAACACCATTTGATGCACTGCAGACGCCATTCCTGGGCACAGCGAACCGCATCACCCATTTTCGTGAAGAAGATGAGGCCGGAATTATAGATTCCAACCTTGTCTGACATGACTGCTTCCGTGCTCTTCGGGAAACGGTGCGGCGTTATCGAAATCGGGTGCGAAGCAAGACGTGCAAGGAGCGGCTTCGGATCCTCATAGAACATAATGTCGACGTCGACGAGAATGAGCTGGTCGCCGGGCGCGATGATATCGGATGAAATGAGTTTTGCGATCCATGCGGGCTTTGCGGACATGGCAAACTCGACAGGGGTGCGAGAGCCGCGGGTTGCCATGAGTTCCGGGTCATTCATCTGTGCGATGTCGGTGGCAATAACATTGGCGAGATCGAGCTTCTGGATGGTCTTTTGTGCCGCCGTATCCAGGCACAAGAAATGGAAGCGAGCATCAGGCAGATACTGTATGAGCGATCGATACATCACGAGCGCGCGGGCCAGATAGTTCGTATCAAATACGGAAGCAATATGAATCATGGGGTCAATCCTATCACGCGCTTCAGTTTGGCCAAAAGCGACTCGCGGCCAAAGACGAGTTCGATAAAATCAGAGTCATATGCACGATCAACTGAAACATTCTGCGGATGTCTCAGAGGGAATTCAAGCGGTTTCGACGGGGTATACAACGACGTGCGACCCGCGGTGTGCGTCGAGTCCGCTCCAAGTCCGATATTCTCGATGAGATTGGTTGCCGGTACAATCGACAGGCCATTTTGTGCAACACGGATGTATTCCCACTGATAATCCCAGGTGTTCTTTTTGCCGGAGAACACGTGTTCGTAGCTCCATCGTTTTATCTTCCACTGCCAGCCGGAGTTGATGGCGCTGCGTGCAGCTGAGCGGTATGCAGCATCATCCCATACTGCACGATCGAGCGAGTATGACTTCCATGCCCGCTTCCAGCTCGCCCAGCCCCAGATGCCGCCATACAGTGAGAAGAAGTATGAATCCTGAGTGTTGTTGCCGACAGGGTTATATCCACCGATCATCATGACTCGCGAGTCGGTACGATAGC
>DASVLR010000004.1:0-26833 GCA_036384775.1 Minisyncoccota bacterium | reverse complement strand
GCTAATTTCACTGTCTGATGTCAACATCCGCACAATCATCCCGGTTCGGCTTCAGTCTCATTGAGCTTCTCGTCGTGGTCGCGATCATCGGCCTCCTTGCGGCTATTATTTATCCCAATACGAGCAATTCGCGTTCAAAAGCACGCGATGCACAGCGTATTTCAGATATGGGCCAGCTTCAGCTTGCATTGCAGCTTTTCTATGACCGCTGCGGCAGTTATCCGTCTTCACTCTCGACATCTGACGCTTCAGGCTGTCCGTCCGGTGTGACGCTCGGTTCGTTTATTTCGACCATTCCGACTGCTCCGGGCACATCCGGTTCCTACGCTTCCGACTACATTCCCAGGACTTCCGGCGACATTCAGACGAGCTATGTGATGCACGTCAATCTCGAAAACGCCAACAATCCTGCCGTGCAGCGCGGTCTGTCCGCTCTGCCTTCATGGGTCACCGGTACACCGTATACGTGTTCCAACGCAGCAACCTCCCAGAGCTATTGTGTCGGACCATAATCATCCATGATTCCTACGGGCCTGATTCTCTTTATCGTATTTCTGTTTGGTGTCGTCATCGGCAGCTTTCTGAATGTCGTCATTCTCCGTCTACGCACCGGCGTCGGCGTACAGGGGAGATCAATGTGCATGTCCTGTGGTACCGAACTGCACTGGCTGGAACTTATTCCGGTACTGAGTTTTGTGTTCCAGGGAGGGAGATGCACCGGCTGCAAGGCCAGAATTTCCTGGCAATACCCGATCGTCGAGGTAGTGACCGGCATTCTGTACGTCATCGTACTTTCACGATTGCTGGATGCGGGCCTGACCGTATCTCACATAGTCACTACGCTTATCTATCTTGGGGCGGTTAGTTTGTTCGTTGTCATCACCGCGTACGACCTGCGTCACAAGATCATTCCGGACGGGCTGGTATATGCGTTCGATGTGTTGGCCCTTGTTTCGGTGTTCGTCGGAGGCATGGGTGGTTCCGCGCCGCTTCTGCATGCGCCTCATGTGTGGACGCTGCTTGCAGGTCCCGTTTTGGCATTGCCGTTTGCGCTTCTCTGGCTCGTCTCGAAGGGTACGTGGATCGGCCTTGGCGATGCCAAACTCATTCTCGGTATAGGATGGCTTCTGGGCATGAGCGGGGGAGTAAATGCACTGGTACTGTCGTTCTGGTCAGGCGCCGTCGTCAGCATTGTCTGGCTTCTGGTCATGAAACACGGCATCAAGCGCAAAACGGAGATACCGTTCGGCCCGTTTCTCATACTCGGTACGCTCATTGTCCTTTTCTGGGGCATAACCGTGCTTGATATCCGCCTCCTCGGTATTTTATTTCAATAAGATCGCGCGGAAGACTGTGCTAAAATGAACCCAATGTCTCGAGGTTTTACAATCATCGAGTTAATGATCTCCGTGGCGATCTTTATCGCCATGACGACCTTGGTCGTTGCCAAGTACGGTAGTTTCAACCGGTCGACACTGCTTACCGATACGGCCTATGATACCGCTCTGGTCATTCGTCTTGCCCAGACGTACGGCTTGTCAGTGAAGAACTCCGCATCAGGCGGCACGAACTTCAATACGCCGTACGGGGTGGATTTTGATACGGGTTCGGATTTCTGCGGAGGCTCGACGTCGAGCGCGAGTTCTTTCACCTTGTTCGCGGACTCAAATCCGTCGACGCCTGACGGCCTGTGCGGCGTCTCAGATACAAGTATTACGCCGTATAAGCTGAACGGCGGAGCAACGGTGACCTATTTGTGTGCCGGTACCGACGCAACCAATTGCCATACTTCCGGCCAGACCATGTCGAGATTGTTCATCAGCTTCGTGCGTCCAAATCCTGAAGCCGTCATTTGCGGCGTTACCGGCGGCGTTTCGACCTGTAACTATGCATATGCGGAAGTCAGGCTGAGCGGTGTGGACGCAAGCACTCGCTCCGTTGTCATCCGTCAGAACGGACAGATATCTATTGCAGCACAATGATGAAACCATCACCCGCAACAAAGGATCGTGGAGGTTTTACTCTGATCGAGATCATGGTCGCCCTTATGATTTTCTCGATTGTGGTTGTCGTCGCGCTTGCAGCACTGGTAAAAATCATCGACGCCAACAAAAAATCCCAGACTATTCAGAACGCTGTAGTTAATATGTCATTTACGATGGAGTCCATGACCCGAGAACTCCGCACTGGATCCATGTACTACTGCACGAATTCGACCGGAACCCTTGAGGCGCTTACATCGCTTTCCGCACAAAATGTCACCGCATGTAATGGCATCAGCGGAACTTCAGGTGGTACCAATGGCGCGGGTTTCGCGTTTCTCTCCAATTCGACGGCGTCTAACGGTTCCGGTGGTACCTGTCGTCTGATCAAGGCGTATGAATTTGTGCCTGATGCGGGTGTTTCGGGTACGTTCATTTTCAAGAAAGCCTCACAGACCTCCTGCGGAGGAGCGTTGACCTTTACTCCGGTCATCGATACCGCAGCATTGTCGCTCACGAACTTCTATCTCGCGGTGTCCAATGTTCAGTATCCGTTGTTGTTCATCAAGTTGGACGGCAGCTCCGGCAATAAGGATTCGATCAAGACGAATTTCACCATTCAGACGGCCGCCTCACCGCGTTTGCCATAACACCGACCATGACGATTTCATTCAAGACAATTATGGCTCGAATCACCGACGGTTTCACCATCGTCGAGACTCTTGTGGCTATTTCTGTGCTCATGATCGCAGTCGCTGGCCCGCTCGTTGTTGCATCTCGGGGTCTTTTTGGTGCCGATCTCGCGCGTGATCAGATGATTGCCGCATATCTTGCGCAAGAGAGTATGGAAAGCTTCAAAAACATACGCGATAACAACATCTATACTTCGGACGCATCAAACTGGTTGTCCGGTCTTAATACCTACACGTATTCGAACCCGGGTGATATTAGTGCGCTCGATGGTAGCTCGAACAACCCGTCGATCATGTCCTGTACGAGCGGTTCGTGCAGAATTTACAAGGAGACGAACGGATATGGTCACGTCTCTTCGGGCGCTACGGCCACAATTTTCTCGCGTAGGTTCTATGTTCATGATCCGACCTCTCGCACAGCCTCATGTTCAAGTTCCGACGAATGCGGCGTGACCGTGGTCGTCGATTGGAGTGAGGCAAACGTTGCATACTCGATCGTTCTTACGAGCGAAATCACCAGCACAATCCGATGATGCAGAAACTCTTACAACGCGCGACGAAGAATGGCGAACGGGGATACACGCTTATGTTTGCTGTTATTACTGCAACGTTGGTGCTCGGTGTGGCCGTCTTCATTGTGGGTATCACTGCTAAGCAATACGAACTTTCTGTGCAGGCTCGCAACTCGGTGTATTCATTCTTTGCTGCAGACTCCGGTATTGAGTGTGCGATCAATCCGGCCAACTGGACCAATTCCGGTGGCTTTGCATCAACGACCGGCGGCACGCTTCGCTGCGGTCCGGGCACTGTAACCTTTACAGCCCCATCATCACCGTCATGGCCGCCGACAACTGTCCTTATTGATGGCAGCGGCGCAAATGTACGTCGTCAGCAGCAGGGTACCGTCTACCTCGGTCTCAATAGTGGCGGACTTACCACGAAAACCTGCGTTCAAGTCACTCTCACAACCGGTCTCGATCCGGCCAACAACCAGCCGATCACCATTATCGATTCCCGAGGCTACAACCTCTGTACTACGGCTCCTGCGCCAGACAGTACGAGCAACAGTACTGTGGAGCGTGCACTCCGCCTTATCCAGACCGGAGTGTGGTAAAGTGTGGCCATGAACGCCCGCAAATCCGGCCAGAAACCTGCTCCAAAAGACATCCAGACGCGCTACGAAAAGCTCGTGGCGCTTATTGAGCATCATCGCAAGCTCTACCATACGCACGATGCGCCGGAGATCTCCGACGAGGCCTATGACTCCCTGATGAAGGAGCTCGAAGCGATCGAGGCCGAATATCCGCAGCTCCGTACAGCATCGAGTCCGACTCAGCAGATTGGCGCGGCTCCGCTTAAAGAATTCAGCAAGGTCCGTCACGAGATAGAGCAGTGGTCATTCGATGACATTTTTGATGAGGACGAGCTCAAGGCCTGGGATCAGCGCGTGAAGAATTTCATGCAGAAAGCAGGTGTCGGCTCTGAAAAGCTCGAGTATTGCTGCGAGCTCAAAATCGATGGACTCAAGATTATTTTGAAATACGAAAAGGGTGCACTGGTACAGGCTGCTACTCGTGGTGACGGATCTGTTGGTGAAGATGTCACCCAGAACGTCCGCACCATCAAAAATGTCCCGCACACGCTGACAAAGTCCGTCGATATGATTGCAGTAGGCGAGTGCTGGATGTCGACCGCAGATCTCGAACGAATCAACAAGGAGCGCGCAGCGCTGCCGAAGCCGTTGCCTCTCTATGCCAATACCCGCAATCTCGCTGCTGGCTCGTTGCGCCAGCTTGATCCGTCCATTACAGCTTCGCGTCGTCTCAGCACATTTATCTATGACATCGAGCGCGTATCCGAGGCGGGCAAAACATCTGCAAAAAGCATTCTGCCGCCGACGCAGAAGGGTGAGCTCGAGCTTCTTGCGGAGCTTGGCTTTAACAGCAACCCGAATGCCAAGGTTGTCGATTCCATCGAAGGCGTCCAGAAGTTCTATCGCGAATGGACCGACAAACGCCACGACCTCCCGTATGGTCTCGATGGCATCGTGATCAAGATTAACTCTCGCAAGATCCAGGAAGCGCTCGGGTATACCGGCAAATCACCGCGTTGGGGTGTGGCCTACAAGTTCCCGGCGGAGCAAGTGACTACTGTCCTCGAAGACATCGTATTTCAGGTCGGCCGCACCGGCGTCATTACTCCGGTTGCCGTCATGCGTCCGGTTCTCGTGGCGGGTTCCACTGTCTCGCGAGCAACGCTCCACAACGAGGATGAGATCAAACGTCTCGATGTTCGTATTGGTGACACGGTGATTCTACAGAAGGCCGGTGATGTTATCCCGGATATTGTACGTGTCGTCACCGATCTCAGACCCAAGAATTCAAAACCGTTCAAATGGCCTACCCATATCCCTGAGTGTGGTGGGGATGGTCGTATTGAGCGTGTTCCGGGCGAGGCTGCTTGGCGCTGTGTTGCGTCCGGCTCATTTGAACAGCAGAAGCGCAAGTTCCAGCACTTCGTGTCACGCAAGTGTTTCGATATCGATGGCGTCGGTCCCGAGATTCTCGATGTATTTATCGAACACGGCCTCATTGCGACCTTCGATGATATTTTTACTATTAAGAAGGGAGATATTCTGTCACTGCCGCGTTTTGCCGAGAAATCGGCTGAGAATATCATTGCCGCCATACAGGCTGCAAAGAAAGTGACCTTGCCACGTTTCATCGCTGCCATTTCCATTCCGCAGGTCGGTGAGGAAACCGCATATGATCTCGCGAAGCATTTTGGTTCTATCGAAAAAATCTGTGAGGCAAAACTGTCTGACTTTGAATCCATTTATGGCGTCGGACCGAAAGTTGCTGCTTCTCTGGCCGATTGGTTCAGTGAAAAGGACAATCAGAAGCTCGTTAAGAATTTGCTCAAGCATGTGACGATCGAGAAGGATGCTGCGACCGGTGGGGCGGGTGGCACCAAGAAGCTCGAAGGTCTCAGCTTTGTGTTTACGGGCTCAATGCCGACACTGGATCGTGATGCTGCGCAGCAAATGGTGCGCGACAACGGCGGTGATGTCTCAGGTTCCGTTTCAAAGAAGACTTCGTATGTTGTTGCGGGTGAAGAAGCAGGTTCTAAGTTGGATAAGGCTCGTGATCTGGGCGTACCGATCATAGATGAGGCGGCCTTTTTGAAGATGCTGAAATAGTCGTGGTATTGACAGTGCTATTCAAAGTAGGCGGTGTCAACTACTAAAAAGGCCGGCATAACCGGCCCGAGCGGGATCGTGCGGAACTACACTTTTCCTTGTGCGAGTGTATCTTGCACCAGGTCGAACATTTTCTTCCAATCATGACGACCATCGGACAGCCAGCATCCACGATTGGCCACGATTGCTTGCTCGAATGACTTCGAAGGACGAAGCGCGGCAACCTGAGTTTGTACAAAGTGGGGAAGGAATATTCCTATGCCACGAATTAACGTGTATTGGAATTCTTTAATCAGCAGCGGTACAGGTGCTACCTGTTGAGAATTACACGTGAGGGGCAAGTAGGTGTCGGCGAGCATTGTGTGGTATGCCACGGGCTCGTTCAGACACTTTGTAAATTCGGTTTTGAGATCCGCATAACTGGTAACAATTGTGAGTGTATATTCAGCTAGTGCGTGGCGTATCTCGACTTCCATCCGCGGACGTTCTGGTGGAATGTAGCAGGCACATAGTATGTTGATCATGGTGTTTCTGGGGTCACCCTAGCATTGATTGCCCGCAGTGTTAACTGTGATACACTCCTGTTCATGATTACCGTCAAAGAACTTGAGCATTTGGCCAATTTGGCCCGCATTGAACTCTCCGAGGCTGATAAGCAGTCCTTGGTAAAGGAATTCGACTCCATTCTGGGCTATGTGGACCAGCTCAAGAAGGTGAAGGTTGATATGGATGAGGCTGGTCGCGTCGGAGCAGTGAAGAACGTTGCTCGTCCGGATGTCGCTGTGCAGTCGACTGCGGCAGAGCGTGAGCGCATTCTTGCGGAAGCACCGCAGCGCGAAGGCGACTTTGTCGAAGTTAAGAAAATCATCGCACAGGACTAATATGAACATCGACCTCGCAACGCTTGATATCAAGACCGCGCACGAACACCTGGTGAAAGGGGATTTTACGGCTGTCGAACTCGCGCAGGCATGTCTGGATGTGATCGCAGCAAAGAACGCTTCGACCAACGCATACCTCGAAGTCTATTCAGATGTTCTTGAGCAGGCCAAAGCCGCTGATGCCATCATTACGGCGGGAAAGGCAACGCTCATGACCGGTATTCCGGGTGCTATCAAGGACAACATTCTCATCACCGGCAAAATTGCCAGCGCTTCCTCGAAGATTCTTGAGAATTATCATGCAACGTATGACGCCACCGTTATTGCAAAGCTCAAGGCGCAGGGTGCGGTCTTCCTTGGACGTACGAACATGGACGAATTTGCCATGGGTGGCTCGACAGAAAATTCAGCGTATGGCGTGACCAAAAATCCGATCGACACGACCCGCGTAGCAGGTGGTTCCTCGGGTGGTTCTGCAGCAGCGGTCGCCATGAACAGCGCCCTCTTCGCACTTGGTACTGATACCGGCGGCTCAATTCGTCAGCCGGCATCGTTCTGCGGTGTCGTTGGTCTCAAGACGACCTATGGTGCGGTCTCACGCTATGGTGCGATTGCCATGGGCTCCTCGCTTGATCAGATCGGCCCGTTCGGCAAGACCGTCGAGGACTGCGCGATCGTCTACGAAGCGATTCGCGGTCAGGACCCGAAGGACGGTACGACTATTTCTGATACGACATACAAGCCGGCTCGTGTCGGTACACAGAAGCCGGTTATCGGTGTGCCGAGGCACTTCCTTACGGGCGATGGTATCGACATGGCGACCCTGGCCGCATTTGATGCTGCACTCGAGACATACAAAGCTAAGGGCTATGAGGTGAAGGAGATTTCACTCCCAAATATTGGTTATGCTCTTATGGTGTATTACATTGTCATGCCGGCCGAGGTTTCTTCGAACATGGCGCGTTTCGATGGCGTGAAATACGGTCTTCATGTCGATGGTGGCGACGTTATTACGGATTATTTCAAGACCCGTCGCGCAGGCCTCGGTCGTGAAGTTATCCGTCGCGTTCTTCTCGGTACGTACGTGTTGTCGTCCGGTTATTATGATGCGTACTACAACCGTGCCAATGCAGTTCGTAAGATGATCACCGATGAGTTCATGAAGGCATTTGAATCTGTCGATATCATTGCAACTCCGACTGCTCCGGGTCCGGCATTCAAGATGGGCGAAAAGATCAATGATCCGGTGGCGATGTATCTCGAAGATATCTTCACGGTCACTGCCAACATTACCGGCATGCCTGCGATCTCAGTTCCATGCGGCACAAGTGAAAGGGAAGGTAAGAAGCTCCCGGTGGGCATACAGCTCACCGCCCGCCATGGCGACGAAAAGACTTTGTTTGAAGCCGGTAAAGACTATTTGGGTAAGTAAGAAAGGAATACCAAATCTTCTTTTGTATTCCTGCTATAATGTTTGCATATGGACGACGGTTCTATTCCCGTACTTACAATTCCAGGATCGGGCGATCTTGGCCCGCTTATCGGCAGGACAGTTCATCATGTTCTGGATGTTATTCCGTGGATAGAAGCATCGGCCGTCTGGTTCGTAAAATTCCTCGTGGTGCTATCGTTTCCGGTCTCACTCGTGTTCCTCATCGGCATCATCTATGTTGTCGAGCAGCTCAAGATAATCAAAAAGAAAGAAGCTCTGAAGTATGATGTCAAAGTTGAGCCCGCCTTTGTCGATACGACTGCAGGAAAGGGAGCAACGCATGACTTTACAATGCGCTGGAAGCGCTTGCTTGATCTGCTCAATTCAGGCAATGAAAATGACTGGAAACAGGCGATCATTCAGGCCGATATGATGCTGCAGGAAATGCTCGCGGGTCTGGGTTACCAGGGTGACGGGGTTGGAGAGATGCTCAAGCGTGTTGAGGCGGGCGAGATGAAAACGCTTCAGACGGCCTGGAAGGCTCACATCATGCGTAATACCGTTGCCCACGAATCGGGTCATGTGCTCGATCACCACACAGCAGTGCAGACCATGCACCAGTTCAGGGAGGTGTTTGAAGAGTTCTACTATATCTAACGCGATCTGACGTGTTGCGGGGGCCGGAATCGAACCGGCAATTTTCAGGTTATGAGCCTGACGGGTTACCGTTACCCTACCCCGCGGGGTAGCGAACTGGGAACTGGAGAGCCCATTATGCCACAGGAGGCTCTCAAATTCAAGAGACGTTTGCATAGGGGGCTTTTTTACAGTAATCTGGTGCATGTCGGCCGTTTTGGCCACGAATCGTCGGCGTAGCTCAGGTAGTTAGAGCGAGGGACTCATAAGCCCTAGGTCGGAGGTGCAAGTCCTCCCGCCGACACATGTAATACGATGCTGGGTGAGGGAAGAGAGGCACGAATTGATAGTTGGCTCAATTCGTGTATACTGGTCCTATCTTAAAAGAGTGACAGTCTTTTACTCACTACTTTTAGATTTTGCACGTTGTTTGATGCTGAGCTTGCAGTCGTATCTTCGCTTCGCTCGATACGGCCGCTGCATTCGGATCAAAAGAACGTGCGAGCCCGTTCTTTTGATCCTCACTTGCGGTCGTAGCTCAATTGGTTAGAGCACTCCCCTGTCACGGGAGAGGTTGCGGGTTCGAGCCCCGTCGACCGCGCAGTGTGAGTGTGGGTATGTAGTGCCGATGTAGCTCAGCTGGTAGAGCATTCCCATGGTAAGGGAAAGGTCTCCGGTTCAATCCCGGACATCGGCTCCGAAAAACAAAAAGGCGTGACGCGAAATACGTCACGCGCAAGGTCAAGCAGCCGCCCGAAGCTCCGCAGCTGTCACGAATCTGCAAAGCTCTTCGTAGTCCTCATCGCGCGTTTTACTGTCGATGATATGGTCGAACTTACTGGCCTGCAGAAGTTCCTGAGCAGCCGTGGTCATACGGCGCTGGATTTCATCGGCAGTGTCGGTGCCACGGACACCCATTCGGCGCATGAGTATTTCAATGTCGGCCTGGATGAAAATGGTCGTCATTGCCCGACGGAGCAATGGCTCGACTCGGGCAAGTGTGCGGAGGCTCTCAGCACCCTGCACATCGAGATTCATGATGAGTTTACGGCCCTGATTGAGCGGCTCAACGATGCTCGAGCGCAGGGTCCCGTACAGCCGGTCATGATACTCACCATGGACTAGAGCCCATTCGAGGAAGTCGCCACGGTTGATCCGTGCACGGAATTCCTCAGGCGAAAAGAAATGATAGTGCACGCCGTTCACTTCTCCGGCGCGCGGAGACCGTGTTGTGGATGTAACAACTCGTGAGTAATCGGGATGATCTGTGACATACCGGTCACACAGAGTGGATTTGCCTGATCCGGCAGGACCAGAGAGAAGAACGAGGACAGGGTATGAAATGTTCACTGATATCAAGTTGTCATACGAATCGTAGTTGGTCAAGTCGCATCTTTTTTGTTAGAGTAGCGAACGCAGCGGCTGAGCCGTTTGCCACCTTAGCTCAGTTGGTAGAGCAATCCCTTCGTAAGGGAAAGGTCCCCGGTTCAAGCCCGGGAGGTGGCTCCATAAAAATAAGGAGCGGAGCGACTGTATTTTTATAGGATGCCGCGTAGCTTTAGCGAAGCGGCGCCATGATGATATAGTGTTCACTATATGGCTTCAAACCCGGAAAACAAGAAAACTGAACTTCAGCAGAAGATTGTGGATCTTGAGGCTCGTATGAACGACGCCGATTTCTGGACGGATAAAAGTCGCGCACAGGCCGCAATCAAAGAGTTGCAGGACCTGAAAGCCGCTCTCGAAGGTGTCGGTAAGTACGATCGCGGTGAGGCTATTCTCTCGGTGCTCTCCGGTGCCGGTGGTGATGATGCCGAAGATTTCTCGGCCATGCTTATCCGTATGTATCAGAAATACGCCGCGGCCAAGGGCTGGGGTTGGTCGATTGTTCACGCAAACGAAAATGATCACGGTGGCTATCGCAACGTGACCGTAGAAATCTCGGGCAAGAACGTGTATGGCACTCTCAAAAACGAATCGGGCGTTCATCGCCTGGTGCGCATTTCGCCGTTCAATGCCAACGACAAGCGTCAGACCTCATTTTCACTTGTGGAAGTCGTGCCGAAATTCGAAAAAACCAGCCAGAACGATGTGGTCATCAACGATGCCGACGTCGAGGTTTCCATAGCGAAGTCCGGCGGTCCGGGTGGTCAAAACGTGAACAAACGCATGACTGCAGTACGTCTGTTGCATAAGCCGACCAATTTGTCGGTGCACGTGACGTCGGAACGATCACTCGAGCAAAATCGTCAGAAAGCGTACGAAATTCTGCGCGGCAAACTCTGGAAGCGTATGGAAGATGAGCGTGTCGCCAAGGAGAAGGGTATGCAGCTCGGTTCAACGACTTCTATCGAGTGGGGCAATCAGATCCGTTCGTATGTGCTGCATCCGTACAAGATGGTGAAAGATCATCGTACCGACTACGAGACATCACAAGTGGACAAGGTGCTTGAGGGTGATCTGGACGCATTCATAGAAGCAGAAAAGAATCTCGGATAGTCGGATGAAGCATACTATGTGATAAAAATGCCGTCACGATGCGTGACGGCATTTTGATGTATGGAGCCGGCACGGCTGTGTCGGCGAGCGGCTACGTGCCGGCAATGAGCTTGAGGAGCTCGATGCGCGGCGTGCCGCTGTTTTCGTAATTGTCGTCGCGACGACCGGTCTCGGCAAAGCCGAGTTTGTGGTAGAGGCCAAGCGCCCCCGTGTTTTCGGGATGCGTCATCAGCGTACACCGCGGGATACCTTGCCGATGCAGGGTATCGATCAGCGCCTGCAACGCCTGCGTGCCGAAGCCGCGACCCCGAAATTCGGGTGCGACCGCGAATTCCGCAAGATACACCGTTTCAGCCGGTTCCTCGCCGGAGGGAAGCAGACGATAGGCCATATAGCCGACGTCGTCGTAATTGCCATTGTCATCAGCGCGTACGACGATGAGGGTATTACACGTTGAGATGATCTCCCGCGCCTCGTGCTCGCTTGCGGCGACCAGATTTGTGGAAGTTTCCACCCTGCGTGCCATCGCCAGCCAGCGCGCAGCATCGTCCGGTGTATCTCCCAGAACGAGGTACCCCAGAACCGGGGGCACCATCGGAAGAGAGGGCCTTTCCGTCGCCGACCTCGTTCCGATAGACTTCCGCGCGGACGCCTTTTTTCTTGACGTAGGTGATATAGCTGATGTTTTCATGGGAGCAAAAAATGACCGCCCATTACAATAATGGATCGGAAAGCATGCGTCAACGAGCACCTATCAGGTGAGATGCTTTTCACGCGACCATTTCACGGTGTGAAGCTTGCTTTTCCGTATCAGTTTTCGCTCTTTGGCCTTGCGGCCGCCGTCCGCATTTTTGCTCGAAAGTTCGTTGCGTATGCGTTTGTGCGTCATATACTGGTAGACGTGGTTTTGCAGCCGCTCTTACGCTACAATGGCAGTATAGGTGAAACGAAAGCGGTAACTGGCTCGTAGGTATATTACACAGCAATTTCATGATTTATTACGATAAAGTCAGTAAGAAATACTCTGACGGTACGGTTGCATTGGAAGAAGTCAGTTTTGGCGTGGAACCAAAGGAATTCGTGACAATTGTGGGCCCGTCAGGTGCGGGTAAGACCACGCTTTTGAAATTGCTTATTGCGGAGGATCGTCCGACCTCGGGCTCGGTCTATTTTGAATCGCTCAATGTCCACAAGCTTGGCAAACGCGATATGGGCAAGCTGCGCCGCCGCATCGGCACGATTTTCCAGGATTATCGTCTCATTCCGACCAAGACTATTTACGAGAATATCGCCTTCGCCATGGAGGCGGCCGGCAAGACCGACGCGCAGATCGCCTCCGACGTACCGCACGTGCTTGAGCTTGTCGATATCGGTCATAAGATCTGGAATTTTCCGCGCGAACTCTCGGGAGGCGAGCGACAGCGCGTGGCAATCGCGCGCGCGATCGTGAATCAGCCGGAAGTAGTCATAGCTGACGAACCGACGGGCAATCTTGATCCTGCAAATACCGCCGAAATCGTCCGCATTCTTCAGAAGATCAACGAGCTTGGTACGACGGTGTTGCTCACGACTCACAACAAAGGAGTGGTGGACGAGGTCGGCGGCCGCATCCTCACCATGAATAACGGCAAGCTTATCAAGGACGACAAGAACGGCAAATATATTTTGTAATTGACCTAACCGATCACCACTATGTTTTTTACGACGATTAAGCGCATCATCAAGACCGGTTTCGTGAATTTCTGGCGCAACGGCTTTCTGTCGTTTGCCGCCATCATCGTGATCACGATGGCCCTTCTTGCGGTAGGCGGTCTCATATTTGCGAGCGCATTCGGCCGGTCGTTGCTCACCGAGGTGAAGCAACAGGTGGATATGACGATCTATTTCGCGCTGTCGGCCCCCGAGTCCGATATTCAGGCGCTTCGAACGAGCATTTCGCATCTGCCTGAGGTCGCGAGTACGACTTATGTGTCCCGCGACCAGGCGCTCGCGCAGTTCCAGGCAAAGTGGCAGAATAATTCCCTCATCATGCAGGGCCTCAAGGAGGTCGGATCAAATCCTTTCCCGGCGGAACTTTCGATCAAAGCCAAGGAGCCCGGTCAGTACGGCGGCATTGCAGATTATCTCGACAAGAAAAATCCCACGGATGACGACGGCACACCTATCATCGCGAAAAACAACTACTCGGAAAACAAACTTATCATCGATCGCCTCAATCGCATCATTCCCACCGTCGAACAGGGAGGCGTTGTGGTTGCGATCATCCTGCTGCTCGTTGCCGTTATCGTTGTTTTCAATACGATCCGCCTGATCACCTACACCGTTCGCGAAGAGATCTCGGTTATGAAGCTGGTGGGTGCCACCAATATATTCGTCCGCGGCCCGCTGGTCATCTCCGGCGTCATGTACGGCATCATTTCAGGCGTAATCACGCTTCTCCTCCTTGCCGTGCTGGCATATTGGAGCGATCTCGTCCTGTTGCGCATTGCCGGCGTTGATGTCGCCCAAAATTTCTCCTTTGCGGTGCATGTCTTCTCAAGCTATTTCCAGGCCAATCTCGGCGAACTTGCAGGCATCATCCTCGGAGCGGGTATCGTTCTCGGCGGCGTCTCAAGCTACATAGCGGCGCGCAGGTATCTCAGGGTGTAGCTGGACTTTTTTCCAGCATCCTTTACAATGGCCCAATCATGAAGAAGCGGGCCTCCAAGACCCATCAGAAGACGTCGCATAAGTATATCTTTGTCGTCGGCGGAGTCATGTCGGGAGTCGGCAAGGGTATCGTTACTTCGTCTCTCGGAACGCTTCTTACCGCCCACGGTTACGATGTAAATCTCGCCAAAGTCGACCCATATCTCAATGTCGACGCCGGAACCATGAACCCCACCGAACACGGTGAGGTTTTCGTTTTGAATTCAGGCCTCGAGACGGATCAGGATATGGGTAACTACGAGCGCTTCATGAACCGTGATCTCACGGAAGGCGACTACATGACGTCGGGCATGGTCTATAAGCACATTATAGAGAAGGAGCGCTCACTCGGATTCGGAGGCAAGTGCATCGAGGCTATCCCGCACGTGCGTGACGAGATCATCGCACGTTACGAACATTCGGCAAAGATCAACAAGTCGGAGATTTCGATCATAGAGATCGGCGGAACGGTAGGCGACTACGGTAATATTTTGTTCTACGAAGCAGCCCGCACGCTCAAGATCCGCCATCCTCACGATGTTATATTCATCATGGTGTCGTATCTTCCGGTTCCGCAGAAACTCGGTGAAATGAAGACTCGTCCGACACAGAATGCGGTGCATCAGCTTGCGTCATATGGTATCACCGCCGATATTATCGTTGGTCGCTCGGAAATCCCGCTGGATCATAAGCGTAAGGAAAAGATTGCGGCCGCCACTAATATCCCGGCCAATCGCGTCATCTCGGCTCCTGATATCGATTCCGTATATGATGTTCCCGGAAATCTCGAACAGGACAACATCGCACAGATGATCCAGGAAGTCCTCAATCTCAAGCCGAAGAAGGGAGTAGTCAATGTTCTTGCTGACTGGAAGAAGATGGTGAAGGGTATTAAGAACAACAAGAACGAGATCACGATCGGTGTGGTCGGAAAATATTTCAATACCGGCGACTTCATTCTCGCCGACTCATATCTTTCGGTCCTTGAGGCAATCAAATACTCTGCAAATGCCACCGGCGTGAAGCCGGTCATTGTGACGGTCAACGCACGTGATTTCGAGGCAAAGGATGCTGACTTCGCGTCGCTTGAGAAGTTTGATGGCATTATCGTCCCTGGTGGTTTTGGTGAGAGTGGCATCGAAGGCAAGCTCAATGTGATCCGCTACGCTCGTGAGAACAAAATTCCGTACTTCGGCCTCTGCTATGGCATGCAGCTTATGACTATTGAGTTCGCTCGCAATGTACTCGGTCTCACCGGTGCACATACCGCCGAGATCGATCCGAAGGCACCGCATGTCATCATTGACATCATGCCGGATCAGAAAAAGAAGATTGCAGAAGGTAACTTTGGCGGTTCGATGCGTCTCGGCCTCTACCCGGCAAAACTCCGGAAGGGTACTATCGCGTACACAGCGTACGAATCAGCAGACGCGGTCGCGAAGGACGGTACTATCCAGGAGCGCCATCGTCATCGCTACGAAGTAAATCCCGCATATATCGAGCAGATCGAAAAGGGCGGTCTTATCTTCTCCGGCAAGTCCCCGAATGGTCAGCTCATGGAGATCGCCGAACTTCCGAATCATCCGTTCTTCGTCGGCGCCCAGTTCCATCCTGAATTCCTCGCGCGTCCGCTCAAGCCACACCCACTCTTCACTGCGTTCATGAAGTCAGCGAAGGTTCGCCACAAAGTCCGATCGAACTAACACTACATGGGTGATATACTAAACGGGTCATGTTCACCCGTTTTTTGCCATTCTGGATCTTCCTGATTTTCTTCAAAACGGCGGGCGCACTCCATTATTCTCTTATTTCACCGTTTGGTGAACGCCTTCTGCCATTGTGGATCGTCGGTATTCTTATGGGCGGCGGTTCTATCATTCAGTTTATTCTCGACGTGCCAGCCGGACATATTATGGACCGATTCGGCTATCGCAGGTTCCTGAAAATTACCACCGCAATATTCGCCGTTGCCGCTGCAACATACATCTGCGGTCTGACCACAACGACCTACATTATCAGTCTGATCATTGCTACATTCGGCTGGTTGTTCTTCGGCCCGGGCATCAATGCATATGCACTCTCGCATGCGTCCAAAGCAAATGCCGGGCGTTTCATGTCGTTACGTGATGTTTCAGGTTCGATCGGCGTGGTGCTCGCAAGTATAGTCTTGCCGTTCATGTTGACTGTTACACCCCAGTTCGTTGGTTTCATGCTCTTTTCACTGTTCATCCTTGCCTTGGTCGCACTTATCTACGCACCGAAAGATATCAAGCGTGCTGCAGACACAGAGGCAATCGATTCAAAGCACTTCTTCGTTCACCGCAAAGCACTCGTTGATACATTTAAGGCGGTTGGCAGGCTCAATCCGGCTTCCGGCATGCTCATTCTCGCCGGTATGGCTGGCGGAGCATTTTATGGTGCCGTCTGGTTCGTTGTCCCGCTTGTCATGCAGACCCAGGCGTCCGAAGGTATTCTTGGGATCGGGCTGGCAATTTTTGACTTCTCGATCATTGTTCTCGGTTTTCTCCTGGGTAATTTGGCCGACCGCTTTAACAAGCGCCTTCTGGTCTTCTTTGGTCTGTTGCTGTTTGCGGTTGCGGCTGCATTCTCAGGTCTCAACTTCGGATGGCTCTTCCTACTGTTCGGATTCCTTGCGACGACCGGCGATGAAATGTCACTCCTGTCTTTGTGGGCATGGCTCCATAGCGTCGACAAGAACCATGCCAATGACGGGGCGGTGTCGGGCGTCATCAATTTGTTTGATGACTTCGGTTGGGCGCTCGGTCCTATTCTTGCCGGTTTTGTATATATGTCGATAGGTGCTACATGGACGCTTGTCATTGCTGCCATGCCGATATTCTTTGCCTGGGTCATCTACCAATACATGCTCCACAAGTATCCTGATGCCACCACGAATCACGGACAACTGCCGCTCAGGCCTCATAGGCACCGCCATAGGTCGTAAGCAGGCCGTTGCTTTAGAGCCGTTTTTACGGTATTCTCCTAAACGTTCGACTCATTGCCGGGTCGTCTAATGGTAGGACTACAGACTCTGAATCTGTGTATCTTGGTTCGAGTCCAAGCCCGGCAGCCAACCTGAACACCCATTAACCGACCAAGACAGGTCGGTTTTTGGTATTGAACAAAAACAAGAAGGATTAGATATGAGATAATAGGAATATGAGCAAAAAGCGGGAGGAATCAATCATGCGTAAACCCAAAATGTCCGCCCCTAAGGAGGTTGCCGATTTTACATCTGCGGGAGAAAATATTGGCTATGTTGATGTGCGTTTGAGCTATCGAATTGTGGAGCTTTTTTCAGAAGGTCTGTATGCGAGCCCCAATAAAGCAATCGAAGAGTTGGTGGTGAACTCGTTTGATGCTGATGCTCAGAGGGTACAGATTCTCATGCCTCAAAATCTGCATGATCAGGATGCGACAATCGCTGTTATTGACGATGGTGAAGGTATGGACGAAGAGGGCTTGAAACAACACTGGCTTATCGGCGTGAGTCGCAAACGTAACCCTGCTGTGGTTGGTAAAAAGAAAAGGCAGCAGATTGGTAAGTTTGGTATTGGAAAACTCGCAACTTATGTTCTTGCAGAGCGCCTTACTCACATCAGTAAGCGAGGTAAAAAATATTACGCAACATCGATGGATTACAGTAGTATTGATAAGCGAGTTAAAGATGTTGAGCCCAAGATACCAATAAGGATTTCGCTACGTCAGCCAACAGAAGCTGAAGTTATTCTTGCTCTTGAACCTTGGATGAAAAACCCAGCATTTCTAGCTTCAGGAATTAGTCTTTTTGGAAAATCTGCTTCCAAATCCTGGACTGTAACAATCATGTCTGCTTTAAAGCCCAAGGTACATGAAATCAAAATAGGACATCTGGAATGGGTCCTCCGCACTGCGATGCCGCTGCGTCCTGATTTTAAAGTTTGGCTGAATGACAAGGAACTTTCTCCCAGCAAGGAAGGCAAGGGTATTTTGAAGAAATGGATTCTTGGCAAAGACCTGATAGTGCTGCCGAGGCCTGCTGATAAAAATATTGAAGTCTCAGAAGACACTACTGTAGATAAAAAGGCTGAAACCAGATTTGGCATAACTGTGCCTGGTCTTGGTCGTGTAACAGGCTATGTTGAAGCCTATAAGGATCTGCTGACTGGAAAGTCTGACGAAATTGGTCGAAGCCACGGTTTCTTTGTCTACGTTTTTAATCGATTAGTGAATGTGGAGGATGGACATTTCGGTATATCTCCAGATGAATTAAGACACGGTACTTTTGGACGTTTCCGTGCGGTGGTACACATGGATGGCTTGGATGAAAATCTGCGTGCGAACCGAGAAACTTTGCAGGAAGGTCCTGATCTGGATGCTGCTCGCAATGTCTTAAGGGGTATCTTTAATTCTGTACGTCCCACTATAGAATCTCATGTAGAAGGTGAGGAGCCAGGAGCTCAGCTTGCACGCAAACTTGCCTCTAGCGCAGGCAGCTTATCTCGCATGCCCATAGTGGATCTTGCTCGTCGTGTGGTGGATGGACAAGTAACATCGCGAAGTCTCGTTGTTCCCGAATTCTCGAAGCCGGCAGATAAAGAGATTTTTATTCAGAAACTCGAAAAGCGCGCGGCAAAACCTGAAGAATTTGTTACCAGTCTAGCATTCAGTTACGACGGTTCGACGACTGACGGAATTGCTAAGTTTGATACAGCTGAGGGTGTTCTGCGAATAAATGCTTTGCATCCATTTGTTGCAACTTTTTATGATGAGTATACGGGGAAGGTTGCTGGTCAACCTCTTCAGCTTTTAGCTATGGCCGAGGTGTTGGAGGAGGCACATCTTAACTCGCTGGGTGTACCTCAAGAGCAAGCTTCCGAATTTTTGTTGATGCGCGATCAGTTACTTCGAGATTTGGCTAACGAATCAGGAAGGGAAAGTGCGTTCCTGATCGCAACATCTTTGCGCGAAGCTCGTAATGATAAGGACAAGTTGGAAGACAGAGTGTGTGCGGCTTTCAGAAGTTTGGGATTTCTCGTCGTTCCTTTGGGAGGAAGTGGAAAGCCGGATGGTATGGCGACAGCTGAACTCGGTGCAAATCCAGATGGAACAGAAGGAGAGTATAAAGTTAGTCTTGAAGCAAAAAGTAAGGTAGAAGATGGTAAGAAAGTTACTAATAAAACAGTCGGAGTTTCTTCAATTGTTCGTCATCGAGATGATTTTAATTGCCAACATGCAGTTGTTGTAGCCCCTGCGTTTTCTAGTGGTTCCTTGGAAAAAGAGATTGATGATGATCGTACCAAAACGTCAGCAATGGGAAAAATGAAGACAATTACACTTATAACGATTGATGACCTGGCCCTTCTTGTGAGATTGCGTCCCACCAAACAATTAGGCCTACGTAAGATAAAAGAACTCTTTACTTGTCGTACACCTGAAGAAAGCGCAGCTTGGATCAAGAAAGTTCAAGAGGAACAGGTGGCAAAACCTCCTTATAAGGAGATAATCAATGCAATCCACGAACAGCATAAACGGTACAAAAAGTCAGCGGTGACTTACTCAGCACTCCGTACGGAACTAGATCATTCGCCTTCAAAAATACATTACGATACGGATGAGGTATTGCGGGACCTCTGCAAAGCGCTTGCACAGATGGCGCCGGGGATAATGCATGCGGGCCATGAAACGGTTGAGCTTGAGCAGAGTGTGGAAAACGTGATCGCAGCAATTGATGCTGCAATGAAGGATTATAATGATAACAATGGAATTATTCGTGATGAAAAATAAAACAAAAACTCTCAGATACAGGACAATGTATGATGCTCTTGGACGTGAGCCAGTTCATCCATTTCCAGCTCGCATGGCACCTAGTATTGCTATTAAAGTAGTCGGACAAAAAGAGAAGCCATTAAGAGTTCTCGATCCAATGATGGGATCAGGAACTGTACTTGCCTTAGCACAAGCAAACGGGCATCGTACATTTGGAATTGATATAGATCCACTGGCGGTACTTATTTCTAAAGTATGGACACGTCCAATAAATAAAGATATTGCCCGAGCTGAAGCAAGGGCAGTGCTCCAACGTGCTAAACGTCGACTGAGACTCCTGACATCCAAAAATGCTTATCCGAAAGGCTCAGATCAAGAGACAAGAGATTTTATTTCATATTGGTTTGATCCTATGGCTCGAAGACAGCTTACCGCTCTGGTACGTTCTATTGAAGAAATTAAGGATCAGACAATAAAGGATGTATTGATGTGTTCAATGTCTCGACTTATTATCACAAAAAAAGTTGGTGTATCCCTCGCTATGGATTTATCCCACAGCCGACCCCACAAAGTTTTCGAGGAAGCACCAATAAAACCTTTTGATAAATTTATCTCGGCAGCAGAAAGGGTAATCGATAACTGCATAGAAAAAACAAAAGAGAAGGGGAAGGGAAAGTCACCGATTGTTTGTAAGGGAGATGCGCGTAAATTACCGATAAAATCAGGCTCAATCGATCTGGTTCTTACATCTCCACCGTACTTAAATGCGATCGATTATATCCGATGTAGCAAATTTTCTCTGGTTTGGATGGGGTATCTCATTAGTAGTCTCAGAGAAGTTAGGAGTACGAGTGTTGGAAGTGAGCTTAGTAGTGATGTTGCATCCCAGGATAAGCAAGTGATTGAGGTTTTTAAGAAGCTAAAAATTACTCCGCGACTTTCTCAACGGAACGAAGCTATTTTGGCCCGTTATATTTATGATATGCGCAAATCAGTTTCTGAAGTTGCGCGAGTTTTAGATACTAATGGCAGAGCTGTATATGTTGTCGGAGAAAATATGCTTAAAGGAACTTATATCAGAAACTCTGCTCTTATGAAGGCAGTAGCGGAACAAGAAGGTCTTATTTTTAGAGAGCAGCAAGTGCGTATTCTACCTGCAAATCGTCGATACCTTCCTCCTCCTACAAGAAGGAGGGCGGCGGATTTGGATGTCCGCATGCGCCGTGAGGTTGTGATGACGTTCGAGAAATAATAGTTTAGTTATCTAAAACAATTCTTTTATTTACAAGGATCAATTTACTTGTAAAAGACTGCATAAGTTCTCGCTTCTCATCTAAAGCTCCTTTTTCCAGAATGAACTTCATGTAGTTTCGAATGTCTAATCCAGACTGTTTTAGTTTTTCAGTCTCGCTCATTCCAAGGACTCGACTTCTGAATTCACTGTATTTAGCAATTTCTTTCTCAAGCTTTGTCTTCATGCCGACTTGATTGATATCAATTCGGTCCATGATCTCAAGTAGTTGAGATATGAGTTCTTCTTCTCGAAGATAGGTATTTTTACAGTGCTTATCATTAAATTTGGTGCATCCATAGTAAATATATTTTCTTTGACCTCCGTCAGCTAAGTTTTTAAATTTCTCTTCTGCTGTTACTCCAGATTTACACATGCCGCATTTCATTAGACGTGTGAATGCAAATTCTTTTGTATGGCCCTTTTGTACATCTCGATTTGAATCTAATTTCTCCTGGACACGTTTGAATAGTTCCTGACGTATTATGGGTTCATGTTTGCCGGCATACCACTTACTCGATTTCCTGGGATATTCAATGAGCCCCATATAGAAATTATTCCGGAGAATAGTTTGTACGTTACTTAATGTCAGCGGTTTGTCACTTTTGGTTTTGAATTTTACTTCATCCTTGAGCCAGGCATATAGTTTTCGGATACTAAAGTCGTTATAAGCAGCCTTCTCAAACATGAGTCGTATGACATGTGATCGTAGGGGATCAGGGATCACATGACACTTCATTGTTCGATCTGGATGATTGAGATATCCTGTGGGCGCTACGGAAGGCCAGAGGCCCATTTCAACACGCGTCTTTAATCCTCGCTTTACATTGACGCTCTTATTGTCATTCTCCAGTTTTGCCTGGGAGCCGAGGATCATGAGCAAGAACTTCTCATTTGGATTATTGGTGAACCTCTGGCTATAGGTTCGAATCTCAACAAGTTTCTTCTGATCAAGAAGATCTACTAGTGCGCCGAGGTCTCCGGCATTTCTGGAAAGACGATCAGGATGCCAAACAAGAATGGCATTAAACTTACCAAGACGTATGTCGTTGAGGAGCTGGTTAAATACGGACCGAACGCCACAATCTTTTGCGGAATGAGATTCTCGATATATTTCATCAACGCTTATGCCGTTCTTCGTTGCTACCGCAAGCATTTCCTTCACTTGCGAATCTATCGAGAGGGCTTGTTTTTCTTCGGCCTCACTCGATTTCCGGGCATACAGGCAATACCTCATTGGCACAATCACTGTGTCCATACACACGAACATACTCCAGAAACCTATGAAGTCCAGGTGATAAAGAGACACGGAGCAGAAAGGGGACTAAGTCAACATCTTGATGTAGACTTAGCAGTAATGCAGGACTATTTAGTAATACAAGCTAAACGTGAGGTTGGGATACAAGCGCTATACGCTCTTAGGGCTTCTCAGAATATTTATGTGAAGAGCGAGAAGGACAAACCTTTTGTAATGTCATCGGTTCATTCACTTCTTACTCATTGCGCAAATATCTCGAAACTCTTGTGGTCACCTTTACCTCGGAAGGGTAATAAAAATATAAAGAGCATTCTCGGTGTAGATTTGGCCGAAGCTCTTGGAATCAAAGAAACTGATTTTCCTCTCATAAGATCGCGTATCTTTAGAGATAGCCTCGATCATTTCGATGAGAGGTTGGTGGAATGGATAGAGAAGGCTTTTCCAACTACTCCAGGTAAGCCGCAGATATCAGTAACCGATCTAGTCGTTGGAAGGGCAGTGAGCGGTCCTAATATGATGAATGTCCGACACTATGATCCTGATACCCATGTATTTACATTTATGGACGATCAGCTGAATTTAGAAGATTTGAAGAATGAATTGCTTAAAATTCAAGAAATAGTTGGCGGTCCGATAATCATTGAAGATTAATAGGCTTAACTTGGGAGTTGATAACTTGACTGTATATTTCTCTGAAACAGAGCTAACGTACTGACAGTTTGAACTTTTGGAGTTATTATTGCGATACAACTGAATAGGGCCTAAACCTAGTCTCCACCGATTCTAGGCATGGCAAACGAAGTCGAGTTAAGCACAGAGAACCCATCACAGGGTCGCTTAACTCGCCATACCGGGAAACTGGTATGAGTTCCTTCGGGAACTACCTGTGGTGGGCTTTCTGTATCTCACCACAGGGTTATTAAAAGTAACCTCTATTTTCATGAATGAAATTTTAAGTGATGTGCTCGTAACTGTATTTGGTTTGTACCTCAGTTTTAGTGTCGGATTTGCTTCATATCGTATCGCGTATAACGGGGGATTGAAATTAGAAAAGAGGGTGACTATATGGAAACTACTCCTGAATTGTTTCTTTTGGACAGGGGCTGTTTTCCTTGGATCCTATTTGTCGTCATCTCTTGTTATGGGTCACCACGAAGAAGTAATCACTTATACCTTAATGATCGTAACAGGTGCTCCGGCTATCGCTGGTTTCTATAAGGGTTCAGTTGCAGCTGAGAAGAAGATTCATCCTCATGCCAGCTAATATCCTGGATCCAGAATTTCACCGAAGGAGACAGCGTATAGAAGGAATCTGCATGACAGTTTTCCTGGTGATCGCAGCAGGCATAGTTATTTATCAGTACATCATTCTCCCAATGCATTTGAAGCCTATGTGCGACGTACAGGCCTCAAAGGCTTCTGGTGGATATCATCCTGGTATGGATGTTCCTGTAGAAAAAGAGCTCGACTATCAGCGAACTTATGATTTTGCCTACGACGTTTGTTTGAGAGATCATGGGGTCAGGTGATATAATAATTCCATCAGCGGATAACCCGGAGACCTGGGCCCGCGAGTCGAGATAATCCACGGCATGCCGTGTGACCGACAACTCTTAAGGTGAAAATTGGACCGCGGGAGAACCCTCCTACTCATTGAGCATAAGGGCCCTGCTTTATTAGCTCTAATAAAGCAAACTCAATGGCACAAGGTAAAAAGATACCCGACAATGTTTGGGTACAGTTCATCGAAGCACTCAAATCAAACCTAGGATCCATAACGCATGCATGCCACGTATTATCCATTGATCGCAAAAGCTATTACAACAAGCTCGTCGATGATCCTAAGTTTTCTCGAAAGGTGCAGCATATATTCGAGACTCTTCAGGTTCCGATTGCAGAAGAAATGTTGAGGGCCGATGTGCTGCAAAGAAAAGCTTGGGCTGTAAGGTACACTCTCGATCGAGCAAGCAGAAAATGGCATCCAAAACTAAGCGTTGAAGAGCTGTCGGAATTCAAGATATCCTATCCAGGCCTAACGGGGGAATCAGAGGATGAAGACGATGATGCTTGGGTAAGTCGTGTTCCAGCGTAGAAAGTGTAGAAGGTTAAATCTCAAAAGCCGACCTAGACGGGTCGGTTTTTGTTCTGAGTAAGTGCTAGAATACCCTTGCAACACCTAACACTAACCGGCACCAGACCGGAACACGCAGCCAAAATTTGAACACACTTTAGAACCGCTGTATAGGCGGTTTTAATGTGGTATAGTTTTTGCATGAAAGTGATTCTATACATGGCAACGACGCTGAATGGCCTCATTGCCAAAACTAATGATGATACTAGCTGGATCTCAAAAGAGGAGTGGGATTCTTATAGTCGCATTACACGAGCTGCTGGCAATCTTGTTGTTGGTCATCGAACGTATGACATTCTTACGAAACAACCAGAATTTTCTGAGTTTAAAGATGTGCGACTTGTGGTGGTTGCAACTAAGCCTGTAAAACTGATTGCTCAAAACCATCATATTGCTGAATCGCCGAAGAGGGCATTAGAAATTCTAAAGGATTCAAAAGAAATTGTTGTCGCGGGTGGCGGAAGGTTGAATGCCTCATTTCTATCAGAAGACTTGGTCGACGAAATATATTTTGATATTGAGCCAAAGATATTTGGTACAGGAATTCCAGTTTTTCACGGTTTAGACTTTGGTCGAAACCTACAGTTACTTAATGTCAGTAAGGTATCCGAGAACGAAGTCCAGTTGCATTTTAAAGTATTGAAATAGATCACATGTTGAATCGTGTAACCTTAAACCTACATACCGATCAGTGGACAATTCAGTACGAGAGAGAATCATGTGAACTCAAAAGAGTGTTTGGTTCAGAGCTTCTCGATATTCAACACAATGGTAGTACTGCAGTTCCAGATCTGCTTGCCAAGCCGATCATAGACATTGCTGTGAAAATAGCATCCTGCAAGGACGCCGATCAGTTTATTAATCCACTCAGTAAATTCGATTATACCTACCGACCAGAAATGTCTTCTACTGAGCGACACTTTTTCCAGAAGGGAAATCCAGTCCAGTTTCATCTTTCGATTGCGTATAAGGACAGGGGAGGATATTGGGATCGCCAGATTCTTTTCCGTGACTATCTTGTGAATCACGAAGAAGCACGCAGGGAGTATGAAAGCATTAAGGTTAAGGGTATCCCGAAGGATGAATTTGTGCAGAAGATTTTGGTACTAGCAAGCAATGATTAAAACAGTAATCTTTGATATTGGAGGAGTCATAACTCATACCGATTTTGAGGCTACCTACAGAAACTTTGGTTCACGAATCGGAGTCAGTCCTGATCTTGTGCTGAAATACTGTCACGAAAATTTTAAGCAACTAATTCTCGGCAGTCTTTCTTTTGAAGATTTCTGCAGCGAGATGCGAAAGTCCGGAGCAGATGCTTCACTCGATCTGAAACAAGTTTTGATAGAGGAGATGTCAAAGGTCAGAAAGATAGACGAGGCGGTTTTGGAAACAATTAGATTGCTGAGAAAGAACTATTCTGTCGGAACGCTGACAAATCTCACCGAATCCCGTTTTATCACGGATGAGGCCACTGGTCTATATACCCATTTCGATTATAGAGTTTTGTCATACGTCGAACACATGGAGAAGCCGAATCCGACTTTCTATCAGATCGCTCTTGATAGAGCTGGAGTCATGGCCGAAGAAGCGGTCTTCGTTGACGATACTGAGAAGTGCATCTTGGCAGCGCAGAGCATGGGAATGAAAACCGTTCATTTTGCAGACAATGTTCAACTAGTTGAGGAGCTGGGAAAATGCGGGGTTGTTATCAATACGTAAGTTCAAATGTCATCTAACACTCTCAGCAAATGAAATTAAAACCGCCCATATGGCGGTTTTAATGTGATATAGTTTTTTGCGTGAAGAAGACCGTAAAGAAATTCTTTATTGTTCCAGGTTTTAAGATGCAGGCAGATGATACAGCCTTCTCGTGGCTCGTCGAATACCTCACCAGGGAGGGCTATGTTGTGGTTAAGGTTCCGCTTGATTGGAACTATAAAACAATCTCGAACAATGCCAAAGAGTTCGTTGCATATTTTAATAAGAATAAAGATGACACGAATTATGTCCTTGGATTTTCTTATGGTGCAGTAATTACGTTCATTACTGCTAATCAGGTTTTACCGGATAAGATATTTTTGTGCTCTCTGAGCCCGACGTTCGTCGAAGATCAACATTGGGAGAAAAAGTGGATTAAATATATTGGCAAACGTCGCTATGAGGATTCTCTCACAAGGTCTTCTGTTCGAATTGCAAGGGACATACGAGTACCCTCGGTGGTTTTCTGCGGTGAAAAAGAAGCTATAAAATATCCGGCACTTATGAAACGATGTCGGGAAGTCTCAAAAATAGCTCCTCAATCAAAACTTGTGGTGGTTAAGGATGCTCCACATCAGATTGATTTTCCTGAGTATGTTTCAGCTATCAAAAGG
>DASVLR010000003.1:0-4693 GCA_036384775.1 Minisyncoccota bacterium | reverse complement strand
CGGCCTTGATGCCATCGGCGCCCGTTGAAACGAGTTCCGGATACACTTTTTCAACTTCCTGGGCAACGAGACCTACATCAGCTTTTCCGGTTGATTTCCAGTTGAAGGAAACGCCCCTGAGCTGGAGGATTTTTGCGAGAGCATCAGAAGCCGTGCTGATATTGGTTTTCAGACGGGCATCTGACATGTAAAAGAATGCATTTGAGCCGACCGCAGAACCGTCACCGGAGCCGCCAACCTGAAGCTTGTAGCTCGGGCTGGTTGCGCCGATGCCGACATTGCCATATTGAACGATAAGACCGTTCGTATTGCCGCTGTTGGTGCTGAGAAGCAGTCCGGCAACCTTGGACTGTGCAACCGATCCGACATTGAGCGGTTGGTCGATATTGTTGTTGGGAGGTGAGGAGGGAGCTGAAACCCAGGCGAAAGCCATGAGCGGACCAAGAACGATAGCTGCGGTAAGTGCGGTTATATAGGTGCGGCGCATGATAATACAAGTTAACTGTTATTTGCTTTGTAATGAATTGAGAACGGATTTTTCCTGGTCCGGCGTGTTTGATGACTGTTGTGCGGTTTCCGGACTGGTGCCCATGCTATTCAGAGCCCGCTTTTGCTCGGATGTCAGCGATGTGCCGGCCGGCGGATTCTTGGGCTGCAAAGAGTCAAGGACCTGCTGTTTCTGCTCCGGCGTCAGCGGGGCAGGAGCCGTGTTCTGTTGAACCGGTTTGCGCAGGGCTACGTAGATAATTACTACGATGACCACCACGATAAGAATGACACTCAGTACGATTTTTTGCGTACGGGATTGTACGTTCATACATATAGTATATCGCAGCTGTACGTGAATTCATGCGAGCCGCACAGGCGGTATGTGTGGATAACTATGCAAATATGCGGTATACTAGCTACCACTATGGCAAAACGCATCAATACTCGTCCGCACACGTCGCGCTCGCGCAAGACCAAGAAGCGTCTCGCACAGAAGAATGCGTGGAGGAACGAAAAATAGCACAACGAAAAGCCGTCCCGAGGGCACGACTCCCGGGGCGGTTTTTGTTCGGACCATAATCCGTGTGCACGATAAGATGCAGGCCGACTATTCCTATGAGCTCACCGAGCCGATGGGCATGAATTTCGCGCCGGAATTCAAGCCGCAGCTGACGCCGAAGGAATTACTCGAGCTGGGTATTTTCGGGGGAAAATACATGACGGATTGCCGGGCAGAATTTCCGGAGGATTGGTTCACCAATGCCAGGCTTGCGCAGAATGGTAAACGCGACGCCGCTCTGAACTTTTTCGGCGTCAATGCCAGCCAGCCGCTCAGGATATGGAAAGCGAAAGGCTGGATTTACAAGGATGATCCGCGCGGCTGGTTTCAATGGTACTGCCGCTACTACATGGGCAGACGCATTCCCGGGGAAGATGAGCGACAGATAAAACGCTGGAACGCGATCGGCCGGCACGCAACACAGATACGCTACAATTGCCGGCCGGGAGACTTCTCATGCAGGCCGAAGCAGCGCCAGGCGCTGCTTCATTGGGCCTATGACAGTCGTCGCATGTAATCTGCGGTCGTACGTCGTACGAGATCTCATGCAAAACTATCTATGTGGTTTTCTTCCGAGGAATCCTAGTACCTGTTCTTGCGGTAGACCGAGTTGATACCGTAGGCTGCTCCGCCGAGTATTACTACTCCGAGAATCGCAATCGCGATTGCGGCCGCCGTGCTCATGCCACCCGTCGCGCTGGCTGCCATGAGGCTTTCGCCCGGTGACAGAGTTCCGCCGGTCGACGGCACACCCGGAAGGGTGCTGGTCGCGTCAGAGTTGTCGGAGCCGGCAGATGTAGTGTCTGCACCCGTGTCTGAACTTGTATCGGAACTTGAGTAGTCCGGATACGAGGTGTAGGCAATGTTCGGATCATACGCAACTGGTCCGCCTGCTGCCGGTGCGCCGATGGCAGCTACCGGGATAGCCGTGTAAGCTACACCGCTACCGCCGCCTGCTGCGAAGAACGAGGGACCGCCGGTGCTCGATGCGTAACATGTACCCGTGCACGTGCCTCCGCTTGTGCCGTCGGACGTTGATTCGGATGCCGTGCGACCTCCGGTCACAGTACCTGCGATGGTGCCGCCTGAGGCTGTCGAAGTTTCCATGTTGCTTGCGAGAGAACCGGTGACTTCCGATGCGTGGGCGATGCCGGCTGTGCCGGATATGCCCGATGCCAGGAGGAGTCCAAGAAAGCCGACTGTCAGGATTTTTGTGAGGTGTGATTTCTGCATGTCAGTTTCTTGAGTGTGTTATTAGTAGCTCTTCACGCCGTAGTCGGTCGTGTATGAGCCGTTGAGGGTGTCTGACGGGACTTGCATCTCAACCATGACCTCGATCTGGCGTCCCGGTGTATTCGGATCAAGGTCGCCCGTGACGGTCATCGCATCGGAGTACGTGCCTGCGCCGGTGATCGAGATGGTCGTGGTCGTAGCCGCCTGGTTCGACGAGATTCTCATGTTGTTAGCTGCGCCGATGTGGTCGGTGCCGTTTGAGTGAGTCCAGTCCGCGAATTTCATCGCGAGTGAAGGCTCATTCGTCGGGACGGTGATACGGAACTTCCATGCCCAGCCTGAACCGAAGCCTGCGCCTGCGGTCGCCGTGTCGCGGACTTGTTCAATTGAGTCGACGTGGAGGAAACCGTTGGTCGTCGTGCCGTTACCGCCGTTGTTACCGCCGGTAACGTCGCCGCCGATAGTGCCTCCGGTCGTTGCACCGTTGTCACCCGAACCTCCCGAGGTTCCGATGGCGACTGTATTGGCGTCAGTGAAAGCAGAAAGGAGAGCGGTCTCGTTGGTGTGCCAGTCCTTGACTGAACAGCTGAACGGGATCGTTCCTGCCGCGCGTGCCGTGTCGTTTGTACCGACGTGGTAGATCAGCTTGTAGAGACCGTCAGTGAGATTCTGGAAGCTTGAACTGACATCGGTTCCGTTGACTGTACATGCTCCGTCGAGGACGATCTTCTGATCGTGACGCGCGGTTTCCCTAATGTAGATTTCAAGTTCGTTGCCCGCAGTAAGCGTGCCGGTATTCGGAACGGCACCAACCGTGAAGCTCAGTGTGGTGGTTGCGGTCGATGTGCCGGTATCTCCGCCGGTTGTGCCTCCATTATCACCGCCATTGTCACCGCCGGTAGAGCCGGAAGTGGTCGGATCGACTGCGAGCGAGTTGCCGTCGGTAAAGCTCACGAGATGAACTGAACCGGTGGCGTTGTGAAGGGTACAATCGAACGGAATGTAACCTGCTGCGCGGATCGCATCACCTGCCTGCGCGGTGTAGGTCACGCGGTAGAGACCATTGCCAACGTACTGGTACGTCGACTTTGTTTCGACATCATTCACGCGGCAGAAGTCAGCCACGACGTCTCCGGAAGGAAGAGGATCCTGAAGATCAATGGTGACTGAATCGCCTGCATGGAGAGTGCCGGTGGACGGATTAGCCGAAACGGTAAAGCCGAGAGTTGAAGTACCGTTGTCGATGGTGCCGTCGCCGTTGGTATCGATCGATACGGTGTTGCCGTCGAGCCATGCGTGAGCGGTGACATTGCCTGCCGAGTTACCCATGGTACAGCTGATCGGCAGGTGACCGGCAGGACGTTCGCCGTCGCCGGCTTGGATCGTATACGTTGCAATATACTGCCCACCGCCCGTTGAATGCCATGAGCTCGATACGTCCTTTGCGTTCAGGAGACAGCTGCCGGTGAGCGTGAGATCGCTCTGGCTATGAGCTTCAGTGAAGGTTGCCGTGACGGTATTTCCGGCAACGAGCTGGCCATCGTGCGGCGACAGCGAAGTCATCGAGAGTTCCGGAGCGACTGCGGTTGAAGTACCGGTTCCGCCGTTATTTCCGCCGTTGTCGCCGCCATCGTTACCCCCGGTATTCGATGAGGTGTCGATTGCAACCGTGTTGTTGTCATCAAAAGCGGTGACACTAACCGAGACTGCCTGATGGATAGTACAGTTGACGGGAATAGTTCCTGCCGCACGGCTTTGGTCGCCCGCACCTACCGTATAGGTGTAGCGATAGTCGCCGGGACCGGCATTGTGGAAGGTGCTGTTAACGTCTACGTTATTGACGAGACAGGAATCGGAAACTGCGTCGGTCGTGCCGGAAGGATCCGTGAGACGGATCTCGAGAGACTGACCCGGAGTGAGGGTGCCGCTATTCGGAACAGCCGATACAGTCAGACCGTTGTTAGCATGTGCGACGGACACAAAAAGAGGGCTTGTGAATGCCCCCACCGCAACCGTCGCAATTGCCAACGTCGAAAATGCCGAGCACAGGGTATTCGACATCTTCTTGGATGAAAAGAATTTCATGAATATGGATTATGCTTAATGCTTGGATAATGCGACCGTGACCCCTAGGATGTCGGAATAATAGACGTATAGAGCCACGGTTTCTGTCCCCATATATCGAATCCGTTGTTTAGCTACGACCTGCAGGGCGCGCTATACTATAAGCATCAGACAGTTTGTAGTATTTATAGTATTAACCTTTACATATTGCATGCATTCAAAAACAACGCTCGTAGTCATCTTGGTACTCGTTGTCTTGGTGGCAACCTGGTACTTCGTGACGACGTCCGACATGAGGGCTCCGGCTCCGGTCGCGACAATGTCGACACATCCGACGCCGCAGACTCC
>DASVLR010000002.1:0-4317 GCA_036384775.1 Minisyncoccota bacterium | reverse complement strand
AAGGTACATGTATTTGTGGCCGAGCTTCTTGCAGAGCTCAAGAGCGCGCAGCATCATGCCCATACCCATATCTTTGGGCGCGAGTGTCAGATCATAGAACGGATACGAGTAGTGATGGATGAGATCGCTGGTGTAACAGATCACGTGGCCGATCGGCTTTTCGGCAGTCGGGATGGAATAGGAAAGCAGACAGTTGAAGTTACTCTTGGTTTTGTCCGTAAGCATCTCCTTGATCTTCTGGGCGCTCATGATGCCCGGCGAGAATTTTGTGTCATAGAAATCCTTGGCCATCTTGCCGATGGTGAAGTCGTAGTCGGTGGGAGTGGTGCCGGCTTGGGCGGTTGCCGGATTGAGCAGTTCACGGCCGTTCATGGTGAGGTCGGTGGTCTTCTTCATGATACGGCGGTTCTCGCTCGACATCTCGAACTTGGAGAGGTCGACGCGCGACGAGCGAGTCTGTTGCATCACGCCTTTACCGATACGGGTAAAGACAAAGCCCTTCGCGTACATGTCGGCGATTTGTTCGGCTGAGGCATTAGCGGGAATAATTTGTTCGGCCCAGTGAAGATATTCCATTAGTGGAGCGCGAGCCAAAATCCAACGACGACGAACATGAAATGTACGATCCAGAAGCGCATAACGGTCTTTTCTTCAGACCAACCGCTGAGTTCGAAGTGGTGATGGAGCGGCGCCATCTTGAAGACTTTTTTGCCCAGGAAATAGCGCGAGATGACCTGGATGACGACGGTGAGTGCCTCGATGTAAAACATGAAGCCGAGGAAGAAGAGGGAGCTGATCTCGCCGATGGCCATGGCATTTACGGCAAGAAGCGCACCGAGCCCAAGCGAGCCGACGTCACCCATCATGAAGCGGGCGGGTTTGATATTGAAATAGGTATAGGCGATGAGTGCGCCGGTCGCGGTTGCGTTGATGATGGCGATCTCACCGAAGCCGTTGATCCACGACAGGATAGTGAGGGCAGTGAAGGTCATGGTGAGCATGCCGCCCGCAAGACCATCCATACCGTCAGCGATGTTCACGGCATTTGCGGTAAACATCACGGCAAAGACGATGATTGGAATGATGAACCAGCCGACATTGATGGCCGTGCCGAAGGGGAAATAGATGAAATGCCATGCCGGGCCGAGCTTGTAGTAGATCCAATAGGCGGTGAGGGCGCCGGCAATGAATTGGAGGATGAGCTTTTCGTGGACAAAAATACCGCGGCTGGTGCGTGAGCCGAACCAGACTGACATGCGCTTGAAGGCAGTCCATGGCAGAGTGACAATATACCAAGCTCGCATGCGCCAGTCCTGATGCACGCGAATGAGCGTGAGGATGTGGCCGATCTTGCGTGAGCGACGCTCCTGGCCGTACACGTTCATGACGTCATCGATGGCGCCGAGCGCACCTGCGATGAGCATCACGCCGATCGGTACCCATGTGAATGAGCGTGACCAGTCGAGGAGATAGGTGACGAGGCCGACCACGAAAATGACAAGTAGTCCTCCCATGACCGGAGTGGACGCTTTGTAGGCATGTGAACCGAGCTGCGCGAGTTCAACCTTGGCGCCCTTGATGATGTGGAAGTAGCGCAGGAAGCGGATCAAAAACGGCGCTAACAAAAACGCCATAATCGTGCCGAGAATGGCGAAGCTCAGAATATAGGCCAGATCGGCCGTTCCTTGCAGGAATGTGATCATGATACGGGCGGCGAGATGTGGCCACATCCTACCATTTTATGGCCTAATTTACGAGCCTAGTCGAACCACTTCAAACGGCGAATGTCAGTCTTGGATTTTTGCATGCGAGCTACAATACCAGCGGCGCCCTCGCTGGTACCTGACTCGGTCCATTGCTGGTCGGTCAGTGCGCCTGCGGAGTTCGTAATTGTAACTGCGCCAAATTTGATACCGGTGCCCATGAGACCGTCTGCAGGATAGGCTATGGCATGCGTGTATGAAAACTTCTTGAGAATGCCGTTTTCGGTATCTATAGAAGAAACAATAAGGACATGATCTCGCTCAGGACCCTCCGGACCATCAGTCATGGTGATCATGTCGCCCGGCTGGATATCAGTGACTTTCACCATACGTGTGTTCTTGTCGTGCGCGAGCGTCCGCACATCGCAGTTTTCGGCAGGGCGGAGATACGATCGCATTTTTCCGAGAGGACTTTGGCTGCGTACGAAGGTCAGGCGGCGGTTAATATGTCCCAGACCTCGGTATCGGCTCTCTGCATCCAATATATAGTATGCATATGCAGAACAGTCGATGCCGAGATTGTTCTCGACAAGAAGTTTCTTCATGACCTCGCCGGAAACGGTGTCGCGCGCGATATGATTTTTCAGCAAAACAGTTTCGAGCTCTTCGCGAATGTCGGCGGGACTTCCTTTGCCGATATGGACGCGCAGCGCCATGCGGGTGCGCTTGGTCTTGTTGTTGAAATAGGGAACCGAGGTATCGCCGCTACCGATTGTCAGATGGGTATAGGCCTTGATGACGTCGAGTGCGAGTTCGGAGAGTGAAATAGTTTGCATATTATGAGGCGAGCGCGGAAACGATCTCCATGCCGCTCTGATTGAGCTGGTTATGATCCATCATAATGCCGGTTCGTGATTGGATGCGCAGCAGGTCAGAGTTGTCTGCGGTGTTGTTGTAGGAAATAGTTTTGAAACCCTCGAGTTCCAGTGAGCCCTCGATGTCGCCCGGAAGCTGTTTCCTTTGGGATGTCACGCGCTGGACGATCTGGGCGCCGTCGGTGATCGGAATGAGCGGTTTCACCGGTTCGCCGAGCAGCGCGGCGATATGAGCTTCAAAGGTTGTCATGCGACCGACGGCATCGGGCGAGCCGGCGAGGCGCTTGGCCTGCTGGAGCTGAGATTCGAAGGTGGTGGAAGCCGGCTGGCGAGCGTTGATCTCGATAAGGTATATTTTGTCACTTTTCGCATCCTTGATGATGTCGACACCGAACAGTCCGCGCCACTGTTCCTGCTGCATCTTTGCGCCGAGCTCTTTGGCGAGGTTTTCGATGATGTTGCGATCAGCCGCAGTCAGAATCTTGCCGGCAAGGCTCCAGTCATTGCCGATCGTAGCGAACGGCATATCAGTAAACGGTTTGAGACCGGTAATCTGATACGAAACAGAGCTGAGCAAAATGTCGTTCGGGGTTACGACGACGTTGAGCGTGAATGATGCGCCCTCGATGTATTCGGTGACGCGCGCGCGTCGCTCGGGGAACTTGGTCTTGAGTTCCTGCAATTGGCTGTCATTCGTAATGAGAATTGTACCGCCGCCGGTATGACCGTGTGCCCACTGGAGAACGAACGGTGTGCCGATCCATTCAAGATTTTTTGCAAATTCGAGGCGGTGGGTCGGCAGGAATTTCTCCAAGCTGCCCAACCACATGACCTGGCTGATCTTGTTCTCGACTTTTTCGGAAACCATTGCCGGCGGATTGATGAGATTCCAGCCGCGAGCTTTGGCGATCGGCTCGATGCGTGCCGTGTTTTTGAAGATCATGACGTTCGGGCGGACGCCGGTATGTGCGGTCACGCGCGCAATGAGTTCGGCGGTTGCCGGACTGTCGAGAAGGGTGCCTGTGCCCGCGATTTCCTGCGAGCTGTCTTCGATAAGTGCGACGAAGTGCGGAAACTGTCGCTGGATCGCATATCCGTAGGCGGTGCGATTGGAGATAACGATATAGCCCTCATGCGGCGTCATGCCCAAGGCGCGCTCAATATCGCGGGTGACATATATAAGTACGGGCTTGCGGGCAGTCATGCGTCCAGTCTAGTATACTTGCACACATATGGCCACTCTCTACGTAGTCGGAACACCTATAGGGAATCTTGAGGACATTACGCTGCGCGCGCTGCGTATTTTGCGTGAAGCCGATCTTATTCTCTGCGAGGATACCCGCGTCACCAAGAAACTTCTTACGGTGAATGATATTCATACGCCGACCAAGTCCTATCACGCGCACTCAACTATGTCGCGCGTCGAAGACATCCTCGACATGCTCCGCGAAGGCAAAAACCTCGCGCTGGTATCGGATGCAGGTACGCCGGGCATTTCAGATCCGGGTGCTGAGCTTGTTGCTCGCGTACGTTCTGAACTTGCTGCACAGATCGCCGCAGGTGAACTCAAAATAGAGTCTGTTCCGGGTCCGTCCGCGCTTGCAGCTGCACTCTCAATAGCCGGTGTGCCATGTGCCCGGTTTACGTTCCTCGGATTTTTGCCGCATAAGAAGGGAAGGGAGACGCTCTTCAAAGAAATTGCAGGCTCAGAAGAAACATATGCATTCTACGAGTCGCCG
>DASVLR010000001.1:0-4655 GCA_036384775.1 Minisyncoccota bacterium | reverse complement strand
TCGTGACAAGCGCTCGCTCGGCCTCAGTTGCGACAAGTACCACCATATCTTTCACCGTAAGATTCTTTTCTTTGCGCATATCCTGGATCTTGCGGAGCAATTCGCGGAGCTCGCCTTCTTCCTTGAGCTCCGGGGTGATGTTCGTATCGAGCGCATCAGCAGCAGCCTTGAACGAGACTGTCTTCACATTGAGTTCATCCTTGATGATCTCTGCGAGGTCGTCTGAAAGTGCCTCGACAGTCGACGCGAATGAAGCGAGCGGCTGGCGGACATTGATCTTCGATGTCGTGCGTGCCTGAAGACCGGCTGATGATACGGCACGGACGGTTTGCATATCCTTCAGGAGTTTTGCATCGACCTTACCTGCCACCGGCCACTGCTCGAGATGTACACTTTCAAGCGCACCGCCCATTTCTCGGTAGATTTCTTCGGAGAAGAACGGCGTAAACGGCGCCATGACCTTGGCGAGCGTCAACAATACGTGTTTGGTCGTCGACAATGCTGCCTGTGCGTCCGCACCTCCCTCCTTGAAACGATCACGTGAGCGTCGGAGATACCACTGCGAAAGGTCACCGACAAAATCGCGGATTGCGCGAGTCGGCTCGAGGAAGACGTAGTTGTCGAGATTGGAAGTAACTGAGGCAACGGTCTCATTCAGACGCGCGACAATCCAGCGATCGAGCGCATTTTTAGAATCGTCAGACGCAACAATGTCTGAAGTTGCATAGGTCTTGTAGAAGGTCATGACATTCGCTGCAAGGTTGAAAACTTTCTTTACTACCTCATCGACCGTCTTCTCGTCGAAGTTCTTGGAATCCCCCGGCTGATTCACTGAATACATCCAGAAGCGGAGAGCGTCGGCGCCGTATTTGTCCATCATGTCCCACGGGTTCACAATGTTGCCAAGTGACTTGGACATTTTCTTGCCCTGAGCATCGAGAATGTGGCCGAGACAGATGACATTCTTGAAGGCCTTGCCCTTACCCATGAGCGTGCCGACTGCGTGCAATGTATAGAACCAGCCGCGAGTCTGATCGATCGCCTCCGAAATAAAGTCGGCCGGATATGCGAGCTTGTCGCCGCCGAAGCCGAGAATACCCTTCTTATGCTCGAACGGATAATGCTCCTGCGCGAACGGCATTGCACCCGAATCGAACCAGACGTCCATAACTTCCTTCACGCGATGCATCTCTGCACCGCAGGTACACGACAGTTTCACCTCGTCGATGAACGGCTTGTGGAGATCGAGTTCATAGTCGGTGTTATGCGGGAATTTCTTGAATGGAAGCCTGCGGGCCTCAGCCTTTTTGATGTAGTGGCGCTTTTCGTACGCAATGATTTCCTGCTTGTCGTACCCATGTGCGACACCTTCAAGCATCATTGCCGGCGATCCATGAGTAACTATGAGGATCTTCTTGCCCTTGTACTTGCTTTCGACATCGTAGAGGAATTCGCCAACGCGCTTCCTCACGGCCGCATATCCTTCGATACCATGTGTCGTCGGATCGAAGCGGGTCACTTCCATCGGGAAGTGACGCATGAGTTCGGCGAGCTTCTGACCGTCGATATCGCCCATGCCCATCTCGCGAATGCGCTCGTCGGTTATGAACTGCGCATCTGAGAGGCCCAATTCTTTTTGAACGATACGCGCAGTCTCCTGCGTACGCATAAACGGTGATGCGAAGATGAGATCGATACCCTCTTTCTTGAGACTCTGTGCAGTTTCGAGAGCACGAGCCTTACCATGATCAGTGAGATGACTGACCAGTTTTACATTGCTGTTGAGAGTGTCGGTGACATTGTTTTCTGCCTCGCCGTGACGCATGACCCAGTACGAGTTATCAGCAGGTGTTGAAACTTCCTCGATAGAACCGACGACTTTGCGTGCGTGACACTGATGACAGACCCAGACCGGCAATGGCGTACCCCAATAGCGTTCACGCGAAATTGCCCAGTCCTTGATCTCACGAAGCCATTCGCCGAAGCGACCTTCCTTGATATGATTCGGCTCCCAATTGATGCTCTCGTTTTCTTTCACGAGATCATTGCGGAGGCTCGACATGCGGATGTACCAGCTGTCGCGTGCGAAATAGATAAGCGGAGTCTTACAGCGCCAACAGAACGGATACGAGTGTTCGTATTTCTCTTTACCAAACAAAAGACCGCGAGCAGCGAGATCCTTGATGATCGCCACTTCTGTTCCCTCGTCTTTCACAAATGCTCCCGCAAGAAAACCACATTCTTTCTTGAATGTGCCATCATCGTGAATAAGATGATGCTTCGGAAGCCCAACCTTGGTGCCAAGCTCGAAGTCATCCTGACCGTACATGACAGCTGTGTGCACAACACCAGTACCGTCAGTCGTAGTTACGAAATCAGCGGCATAGACTTTGTATGCGTTCGGCAGCTTCTCCTTTTCAGAGCCCGTGATATTGTCGCGCAGGAATGGATAGAGCGGTTCGTATTCCCACCCGAGCAGTTCCGAGCCTTTGAATTCGCGAACTATCTTGTAGTCCTCATCTTTTTTGAAAACCGCAGCAAGCCGTTCCTTGGCCAAAATAAAGCGGACCAACTCACCGACTCCTTCATCTTTCTTTTCGAGCTCGACATAGTCAATCTTCGAATTAACCGCAAGACCAACGTTGCCGGGCAATGTCCACGGAGTAGTCGTCCACGCAAGGATAGACGTGTTCGGCTTTCCTTTTACTCGAAATTCAACTGTCACAGACAAATCCTTCACATCAGCATATCCCTGTGCGAGTTCGTGCGAAGAAAGACCAGTACCACAGCGAGGACACCACGGCACAACCTTGTAATCCTTATAGAGGAGTTCGCGCGACTCGACATGCTTTACGATGTTCCACAACGACTCGATGTACTGCGGCTTGTAAGTCACATAGGCGTTCTTGAGATCAATCCAATATGCCGAACGCTCGGTGAAGCGCTCCCATTCGCTGACATACGTCCAGACTGACTCTTTACACTTCTCGTTGAAGGCAGCAACGCCATACTGTTCGATCTCCTTTTTGGACTTGAGGCCGAGCTGCTTCTCCACCTGAAGCTCCACCGGAAGACCATGCGTGTCCCAACCTGCCTTGCGAGGCACATGGTAGCCCTGCATGGTTTTGTAGCGCGGGATCGCATCCTTGAATGCGCGCGGCTCGAGATGGTGAATGCCCGGGCGGCCGTTCGCGGTCGGCGGTCCGTCATAGAATCGGAATTCCCCCTTCGGAGACGCCTTCTCCATCGTCTTATTGAAAATATCCTTGTCTCGCCAAAACTGCAGTGTTGCTTCTTCCTTGAGGGCGCGCTCTGACTTCGGATTAGTTGATGGTTGTGGATTCATAGGGGTGGTAATAAATATAAACAAAAAACTCGTCACTATTGAGGAGGGTTCCTCAACAAGGACGAGTTTTCTCGTGGTACCACCTTGCTTGCTTCTTGTATGGCTGTGACGGGCTCACCCGCCGGGTTCTACATGATTCTTCCCGGAGCTCGGGGGTGATTAGTCCCCTCTAACGCTTGTGTAGACACAGAATAGCAGAAAATAGGCCGTCAATCAACGCAATTGACATCGCCTATTATAATTAGCGGTGTCAACCAGGCTACTGCTTTGCTCGCTCGAGTATCTCGTTAATAAACTCATTTTTCTGGCGATAGTACTCTTTCACCGAGACGCCGTTATTCTTTTCCTTAAGAATTCTGTATCGCTCCAGATCAGCCGGATTTTTATGGAGGAAATCCTCAAAAATTTTGCCAGCGACGTAATTAGGATGGCGTCTGTCGCACAGTTTCAGGTCGATTTTCTTGCCATCCTGCTTTACTTCAAAGCGTGCCCTGTCCGGGTAACGTGACTTAACTGCGCCAAATTCTTTTTCGAGACATACGACATATGAGTCGAATTCTGATGCCTCGCATTCGATAGAAACATCAATCTCGTCCTGGCCGGATATACCAAAACTGCTTGCGCCACAATGGACGACGACTGCCTCGGGACCAAGAATGCGTTTAATCCTTGCTTCAACAGCGGCAAAGAGTTCCGGCGTACGCGGGTCATACGGCACAATAGGAATCGGACGTTCTCTGAGATGATTGACCCACTCTTCTTGTTCTTTAGTGAGCATGTGTTGCGTCAGCTTACATCTTCTTCGGAACCCTGATGCCAAGAAGATTGAGACCGGCGGTCATTGTGTCCCTGAACGCGCGAGTGAGTTCGATCCTATATGCAGATTCAGGCTCTTTCTCATCGAGAATCATGTTTGCGTTATAGAAGCTGTTGAATGCACCGGCAAGATCGATGAGATAGGTCGCCACATGCTGCGGAGAATATTCTGCGGCAGCGCGTGCAGCAACATCGTCAACTCGGGTGAGGAGTTTCTCGAGGAGACCGGCCTTTGCGGGCATGACCATAGCTCCGGCTTTGAATGATTTTGCTTTTTCAAGCACCGAGTTTGCACGCACGGTTGAGTATTGGAGATACGGGCCCGAATCACCTTCGAAGGAGATCGACTTGCCCGGATCGAAGATTACATCGCCACCGATCGCCTGTCGCAATACAGTGTACTTAAAAGCAGCAACCGCGACATCGTTCGCAATCTGATCAGTATCGGTAGGATCCATTTCTCGGTCCTTCATCTTTTCCATGACCATCTCCT